>JAKFCH010000079.1:0-43057 GCA_036676765.1 Deltaproteobacteria bacterium | reverse complement strand
CGAGCGCCTCGATGGGCACGTCCTGATCGCACGTGCTCTCGAGGTACATGTCCATGCGCGAGGCGGTCTCGTTCCACTCCGCCACGTGGCGGAACCGGTCGAGGTCGAAGCCGCCGCCGAGCTCCCGGTTGATGCGGGCGAGCACGTTCTTGTTGAACGCGGCGGACACCCCCTCGGGGTCGTCGTACGCGGGCACGAGCACCTCCGGCGACTTGCGCAGGTCGGTGCCGAGCACGAGCGCGCCGTCGGGCGCGATGCTCCCCCGCACCGCGCGCAGGAGCGCCCGCGCCTCGTGCGGCTCGAGGTTTCCGATGGAGCTGCCCAGGAACAGCACCACCCGGCTGGCGGGTTGCGTCGCGAGCGCGGCCAGGGCGGCCTCGTGGTGCTGGAGCAGCGGCGCGACCTCGACCGTAGGGAGCTCGCGCGCGAGCCGGGCCCGCGCGATGGCCACCGGGTCGGCGGAGACATCCACCGGCACGAAGCGCGCCCGCCCACGGCGGGCCACGACGACCCGGAGGAGCACCTGCGACTTGGTCGCGGTGCCGGCGCCGAGCTCGACCACCTCCTCCACGTCGGCGCCCGCCGCGTCGAGGATGTCCGCCCCGTGCGCCTCCAACACCGCGCGCTCGGCACGGGTGAGGTAGTAGCTCGGCAACGTGGTGATCCGCTCGAAGAGGCGTGACCCCTCCGAGTCGTACAGGAGCCAGGGTGGCAGGCGCTTGTCGGGGCGGTCGAGCCCGTCGCGCACCACGGTGGCCACGACGGTGTCGACGCGGGCGGTGTCGAGGAGCGCGCTCATGCCACCCCCCGAGCGAGGCGGAGGCCCGTCATCTGGAACCGCGTGTCGGGATGCCAGAAGTTCCGGTAGGTGGCCCGGATGTGGCCCGGCGGGGTGAAGCAGCTCCCGCCCCGCAGGACGAGCTGGTTGACCATGAACTTGCCATTGTATTCTCCCACCGCCCCGGCAGCGGGTGTGTAGTTCGGGTAGGGCGCGTAGGCCGAGGCGGTCCACTCCCAGGCATCGCCGAACAGTTGGGTGATCCCCGCGCCGTTGGCGGGCAAGGGCCGGAGCGCCCCCGTTTCTCGCGTGTTGCCGTCCTCCGGGACCGCGGCCGCCGCGTGCTCCCACTCGGCCTCGGTCGGGAGGCGCGCGCCGAGGAATCGCGCCAGGGCGTCGGCCTCGTAGTACGAGAGGTGCGCGACGGGCTCGTCGTCCCGCGCGTCGCGGAGGCCGTCGAGGCCGAACACCCGCCACGCGCCGCCGTCGACGGTCACGTAGCCGGGCGCCCGGATCCCATGGCTCCGCACGAAGTCGAGCCCCTCGGAGAGCCAGAGCGAAGGCGTGTCGTAGCCCCCCTCCGCCACGAAGGCGCGGGCCTCCCCGACGGTGACGAGGCGCGTCGCGAGCGCGTAGGGCGCGAGCCACACCCGGTGGCGCGGCCCCTCGTTGTCGAAGGTGAAGCGCCCACCGGGCGCCTCGATGTCGGAAGCCCCGGCGCCGGGCGCCCCGGTGTCGGATGCCCCGGCGCAGGGCGCCCCGATCGACACCGGCCCCCCGTCGAAGGTCACCCACGCGGGCCGCTCGTCGGACGCGTTCGGGTCGGGCGTGTGCGGCGCCGGCGGCCCCCCGCCCGACCGGTAGGCAGGCGCGAGCGGGCTCTGGGCGAACGCGTGGAGGATGTCGGTGAGGAGCAGCTCCTGGTGCTGCTCCTCGTGGGCGATGCCGAGAATCACCAGCGGCGCGACGGCGGCCAGCGCCGGATCGTCCAGGCCCGCGAGCAGGCGATCCACCCGCTCGTCCACCACCTGCCGCCACGCGCCCACCTCGGCCGCGGTGGGCCGGGACAGGAGCCCCCGGTGCGGCCGGGGATGCCGCGGCCCGACGGCCTCGTAGTAGGAGTTGAACAGGACGCCGTAGCGCTCGTCGAGCGGCCGCACCCCGTGCGGGGCGAGCACGAAGGTCTCGAAGAACCAGGTGGTGTGGGCCCGATGCCACTTCGTCGGGCTGCACCCCGGCATCGACTGGAGCTGCTGATCCTCGGGGGTGAGCGGCGCCGCCAGGGCCTCGGTCGCCTCGCGGACCGCACGGAACCGGGCTCGGAGCGCATCACGATCGAGGCGAACGGGGATGGGTTGTTCCACCATGGAAAGATAGCGCCCTCCGCGCCGGCGACCGCCATCGGCACCGGCGAGCAAGCTCGAGGGAAACGTGGCCGGATCCGACACCTACTCCAGCAGGCTCCGCAGCATCCACGCGGTCTTCTCGTGCACCTGGAGGCGCTGGGTGAGCAGATCGGCCGAGGCCTCGTCCCCCGCCTTGTCGACCACCGGGAACGCCGAGCGCGCCGTGCGGATCACCGCCTCGTGGCCCTCGACCAGGAGGCGCACCATGTCCATCGCGGCGGGTACGCCGGGGGTGTCCGCGATCGACGTGAGCCGGGCGAAGTCCGCGTAGGTGCCCGGGGCGGCCGCGCCCAGCGAGCGGATGCGCTCGGCGATGAGATCGACCGAGGTCCACATCTCCGTGTACTGGGTCATGAACATGAGGTGGAGCGTGTTGAACATCGGCCCCGTCACGTTCCAATGGAAATTGTGCGTCTTGAGGTAGAGCGTGTACGTGTCCGCGAGGAGCCGGGACAGCCCCTCGACGATCTCCGCGCGCTGGGGTTCGGAGATGCCGATGTCGATCTTCATGGGATTGCCCGGGGAGCATGCAGGCATAGGCACGCCTGCTCGCCTCGTCAACCAGCTCCGCACCCCGACGGATCGGTTGACGATCGGGCAAACCCGGCCGTAGCATCCAGAGCGCCACGGAACCGAATGCTCCTCCTCCTCGCCGGCTGCAACCTCTTCATCGTGCCGACCGACGGCACCTACTCCGCGGAGGTGGTCGACCTCGAATCCGAGCCGTCGTGCGACGATCCCTGGGGCCTCACCCTCGACGGACTGCGCAACGTCAACGCCACCGACGTGGTGGTGGCCGACGACGGCGAGTCCATGGTCCTCGACGGCACGATCGACTGCGACCTGTTCGGCCTCGACTTCAACTGCCTCCTCCTCGAGGAGGAGGCGGTCGCCCGCGCCGACGCCACGTTCCAGAACCGCGTCGTGATCGACGGCGTGTGGACCTCCTCGTACCGCTTCGAGTCCGACTGGGAGATCGTGCTGGCGTGCGTCGGGGCGGACTGTGGGGACCTGTCGGACGACTGCGTCGTCACCTGGACGTTCGACGGCGAGCTGGCCGGCTAGCGGAATGACATAACGGTCGTGATGCATCCCGCCGCCGGTGATACATTTCGATCGTTACGCAGGGGTCGTCCATGCCGCTCGCCGCGTTCGCCCTGGTCTACGTCCTCCCCGCCTGCGCGCTCGTCGGCCTCTACGCAGGTGGCGCCTGGACCTGGGTGCTGCCCGTCGTGATCTTCGGGCTCGTGCCGCTCGTGGAGCTCGTCCTCCCCGGCACGCACACGAACCCGGACCCCGAGACCGAGGCCGCGCGTCGCGCCGACACCCGCTTCGACGTTCTGCTCTACGGCGCCCTCCCCATCCAGCTCGCGCTGATCGCCGGCCTCGCGTGGCGCGCCGAGGCGCTCGCCGGCTGGGAGCTCGCCGGATCGATCGCGAGCGTCGGCGTCAGCGGCGGCGCGCTCGGCATCAACGCGGCGCACGAGCTCGGCCATCGCGCCGACCGCGGGCACCAGCGGCTCGCCAAGGCGCTCCTGCTCACGAGCCTCTACATGCACTTCTTCATCGAGCACAACCGGGGCCACCACGCGCACGTGGCCACCCCGAACGACCCCGCGAGCGCACGCAAGGGGGAGTCGCTCTACCCCTTCTGGGTGCGGTCCGTGGTCGGGAGCTGGCGCAGCGCCTGGCGGATCGAGGCCGAGCGGCTCGCGCGCGCGGGGCGGAGCGTGTGGTCGCCGGGCAACGAGATGATCGTCTACGGGGTGCTGCAAGCGGCGTTCGTGGCCGTGCTCCTCGTGGGGGCGGGCCCGATCGGGGCGCTCTCCGTCGTGGCGGCCGCCGTCATCGGCTTCCTCCTCCTCGAGACCGTCAACTACGTCGAGCACTACGGGCTCGCGCGCGGACGGCTCCCCGACGGGCGCTGGGAGCGGGTCCGGCCAGCGCACTCGTGGACCTCCGACCACCCCGTGTCGCGCGTCCTGCTGTTCGAGCTCACCCGGCACGCCGATCACCACGCGCACCCCGGCCGCCCCTACGCCGTCCTCCGTCACTTCGACGACGCGCCGGCGCTCCCCACCGGCTACGCGGGCATGGTGCTCCTCGCGCTCTGCCCGCCGTTGTTTCGCGCCGTGATGGATCGCCACCTCGTGCACGAGGCCGCGCGCCTCCCCGCCGCGACGCACGACCTGGCGCCCGAACCGCGCGGCTGATGGCGCGCCCCCTCGATCCCGACGCGCGCCGGGGCGCCCTCCTCGACGGCGCCTTCGCGTCGTTCGCCGCCCGCGGGTACCACGCGCTCTCCATGCGTGACCTCGCGCGGGAGCTCGGCGTGACCACCGGCGCGCTCTACCACTGGTTCGACGGCAAGCCCGCGCTCTTCGAGGCGATGTTGGAGCGGCAGGTGGCCCGCCAGGTGGCGGATGCCCTCGCGGCCGTGGGCGCCCATCCGCCCGAGGACCGGATGGCGGCGCTCGGCGCGTTCGTCGCGGCCAACGCGGACGACCTCCAGCACACCCTCGTCGTCGCGCTCGACTACCACCGCGCCCACCCCGAGGGGGGCCCCCGCCTGGCCGACGCGCTGGCGATGTACCGAGACGCGTTGACCCACCGGATCGGGCTCCCCCCGGAGAACGCCGGGCTGGTCGTGAGCCTCGTGCTCGGCGAGCTCCTGCAGCGCACGCTCGATCCGCACCACGCGGGCGCGGCGCTCTCCCGGACGCTCCCGGCCGTGGCCGGGCTCGTGCTCCCGGCCGCGCGCGTCGCGCCGTGACGCTGCGACGCCTTGCCGCGGTGCTCGTCGGCGTGTACCTCGTCGCCGTGGGCTTGCTCGCGACGATCGAACGCCAGATGATCTTCCCCGCGCCGGTGCTGCCCGACGGGTGGCTCGCCGCCGAGGCGATCGCGCAGGGCGCGCGCGTGATCGCGCCCGTGGCCGAGGACGGCACGACGCTCTACGGGTGGCACCTCCCAGCCCCCGCCGGGCGCGGAGTGGTGCTCTGGTTCGAGGGCAACGGCGGCAGCGTCGGCATGCGGCCCGAGGCCTTCGCGCGCCTGCGCGCGGCCGGGTGGAGCGTCGTCCACGTCAACTACCGGGGCTACCCCGGCAGCGCCGGCGAGCCGAGCGAGGAGGGGCTGCGGATGGACGCCCGCGCCGCGTGGGCGCAGGCCCGCGGCGTGTCCGACCGCGTGTGGATCTACGGAAAGTCGCTCGGTGGCGGCGTCGCCGTCGGGCTCGCCGCGGACCTCTCCGAGAGCGGGACCCCTCCCCTCGCCCTCGTGGTCGAGTCGTCGTTCGCCAGCCTCGTGCAGGTGGCCCGCGAGTCGTTGCCGTGGGTGCCGGTCGGGCTCCTGCTCCGCGCCCGCTTCGACAGCGCCGCCCGTGCGCCGCGCGTCCGCGCCCCCTCGCTCGTGCTCCACGGCGCTGCCGACGATCTCATCGGGCCCTGGCACGCCGAGGCGCTCTCCCGCGCGTTGCCGGGTGCCCGCTCGCTCACGTTTCCGGGCGCGGGCCACAACGACGAGCTCCTCACCACGCCCGGCGGATGGGCCGCGCTGGAGTCCCTGCTCGTGGAGGCGGAGGGCGGCGTGCGCGCGGCGCGCTGACCGACGCGCCGTCCTGGCGGCCGCGCACCCGATGCGGATAGCGGGCGCGCATGAACGACTTCCGCATCGCCTTCATCGGGGCCGGCGTGATGGCCGAGACCATGATCGCCGGGCTGCGGGCCGACGGCATCGCCCCCGAGCGCATCCTCGCCAGCCACCGCCGCGAGCACCGGGCCCACGAGCTCGGGGAACGCTACGGCATCCGCGTGGTGCTCGACAACGCCGAGGCCGCGGCGTGGGGCGAGGTCGTGGTGCTCGCCACCAAGCCGCAGTCCCTCCCGCGGGTCCTGCCCGAGCTGCGTGGAAGGCTGCGCGAGGACGCCGTCCTGCTGTCGATCGTGGCGGGCGCCCGCACCACCGTGCTCCGCGACGCCCTCGATCACGCCCGCGTGGTCCGCTCGATGCCGAACCTCCCGTGCCGCATCCGCCGCGGCATGACGGTGTGGTACGCCGCGCCCGCCCTCGGCGGCACCGATCTCGACCGGGTGCGCGCGGTGCTCCGGGTCATGGGCGAGGAGGTGCGGGTGGAGGACGAGGCCCATGTCGACCGCGCCACCGCCGTGAGCGGCACCGGCCCGGCGGTGGTCGCCCACTTCGTGAAGGCCTACCTCGAGGCGGCGGCGTACATCGGCGTGCCCCGCGGGCTCGCCCGTGAGACCGTGCTCGCCACCCTCGAAGGCACCGTGGCCATGCTCCGGCAGTCCGACGGCCACGTGGCCGAGCTCATCGACGAGGTCACGAGCCCGGGCGGCACCACCTCCCGCGCGCTGCAGGTGCTCAAGAACGGGCGGCTCTCCGCGGTGCTCACCGAGGCGATCGAGGCCGCCTACGCGCGGAGCACCGAGCTCGGCGAGCAGCTCGAACGCGGCTGCCGCGAGCCCGAACGCTGAATCGACCGCTGGGCCGGCTCACCGCCCGGCCCGGCTCATCGCGCCGCCCGCCCCATCGCCACCACGGTGTCGAAGTGCGCGGGTTCGACCGGGTGCACGGACAGCCGCGACCCGCGCTTCGTGACCTCCATCCCCGCGAGCGCGGGCTCGGCCTTCAGGGCGGCGAGCGGGATCACCGTCGGGAACCGCTCGACGAACCCGAGGTCGACGCTCACCCAGCGGGCGGGGTCCTTCTCGGCGGCGGGGTCGTAGTACGGGGAGGCGGAATCGAGCGCGTGCGGGTCGGGATAGGCAGCACGGACCACGGACGCCACCCCGGCGACGCCCGACGGCTCCGCGTTCGAGTGGTAGTAGAGGACGAGGTCGCCCTCCTTCATGTCGTCGCGCATCCAGTTCCGCGCCTGGTAGTTGCGGACGCCCTCCCAGCTCGTGCGCCGGTCCCGCTCCAGGTCGGAGATGGAGTAGACGTCCGGCTCGCTCTTCATCAACCAATGGCGCATGGCCCCTCCGCGCGGGCGGTGTAACCCCTGCGGCCGAGGCCGCGTCGCGCGACCGAGCCCCCGCCCCGTGCCAAAACGGCATCGGCCGGCGGATCCGAAGATCCGCCGGCCGCGCGAGCTGGCGACGGCGCCACGTCCGAAGACGAGGCGCCGGGGCTGCTGCTACCAGTCCCCGCCGGGGCCGCCGTAGGCGCCCATGTCGTTCCGGGAGCCGTCCACGTCGTCGTAGGTCGCGGACGGGTTGCCGGCGTCGATGCACGCGCTGCCGGAGGCGAGCGTGAAGTCGTCGTTCTCCGTGGCGTCATCCGTGAAGTCGGTGAAGCTCGGGTCGTTCTCGATGTTGCCGCTCGTGCCGGTGGGCGCGGTGACGCCGCCGTAGTTCCCGGCCGCGTTGTCGTAGGAGTCGGAGTTGTCGGCGTCGAGCGTGGCGCTCGTCGACTCGAGGTACACACCGGCGCCGCCGACGCCGAAGGCGACGATCGAGCTCTGGAAGTAGAACGTGCTCGTGCCCATGACGCCCACGCCCGACGACGTACCGCCGACGTTGTTCGCCGCGGTCACGTTCCACCAGGTCAACGAGCCGTCGTCCGCGTAGACCGCGCCGCCGCCGCCGGTCGCCATGTTGCCGGTGAAGATGGAGTTGCTGACCTCCAGCGCGCCGCCGGCCACGACCGCGCCGCCGCCGCTGGCCGC
Source organism: Deltaproteobacteria bacterium (assembly GCA_036676765.1). Taxonomy (GTDB): domain Bacteria; phylum Myxococcota_A; class UBA796; order UBA796; family SXON01; genus CAJBVW01. The sequence goes on along the minus strand of JAKFCH010000079.1, from coordinate 35,184 downwards.
GCTGTTGTAGTTCAGGCGGCCCTGGGCGACGGAGACGGTCGCCGTGTCACCCACGTAGAGACCCCCGCCCTGATCGGCGTAGTTCACCGTGAAGCTCACGTCGGTCATCTCCATGCCGCGGCTGTTGTTCACGAACATGCCGCCGCCGTACGAGTACACGTACGAATCGACGGTCTCCGAGATCTCGGAGTACGAGTACTCGGGGAGGGTGTTGCCCGTGATCATCAGGCCGCGCAGGGTGGGCCCCGCGCCGTCCACGAACACGCCGCCGCCGTAGTAGCGGACGTAGTTGGTGATGCAGGTGCCGCCCGAGTCGCAGGAAGCGGAGCTCGAGGTCGTGACGGCGGTGCCGGTGCCCGCCGTGATCGTGAACCCGCGCAGCTCGGCCGCGGAGGTCTCGCCGTTGGCGAAGGTCACCGTGGTGCCGGCGCCGCCGCCGTCGATGATGGTGTTCTTGGCGCCGCCGGTGGAGAACACCTCGATGTCCTTGCCCTCGAAGGACACCTGCTCGGTGTAGTTGCCCGGGTAGACGATGACGCACAGGTCGGCGTCGTCGATGCCCTGCTGGATGGCCTCGTAGGGGTACTCGAGGGTGCCGTCCTGCGTCGAGGTCGCGTTGAACTCGTCGACCACGACGGGCTCGGTGGCGTCGGTGTCGTCACAGTCCCACACGTTGGTCACGACCACGTCGCACGCCACGATGGTGTTGACGGGATCGCCGTAGCCGTCCCCGTCGCGATCGGCGGGGTACTCGGTGCCGTCGACCGGATCGTCGTCGACGAGGTCGTTGCAGTCGTTGTCGATGTCGTCGCAGATCTCGGGCGCGCCCGGGTTGATGGCGGCGTCGTCGTCGTCACAATCCCCGTCACGGATGCCGTAGCCGTCGCGGTCGAGATCGGTCTCGGGATCCGTGTCCGTATCGGCGTCGGTGTCCGCGTCCGTATCGGCGTCGGTGTCCGCGTCCGTGTCGGCATCGGTGTCCGCGTCCGTATCGGCGTCCGTATCGGAGTCGGTGTCCGCGTCCGTGTCGGAGTCGGTGTCGGAGTCCGTGTCGGAGTCGGTGTCGGAGTCGGTGTCGGCGTCCGTATCGGCGTCACCGTCGAGGTCGGAGTCCTGGTTGCCGGAGTCCTCGGAGTCGGTCGCCTTGTCACCCGAGGGGCCGCAACCGGGGAGCGCGAGGAGAACGGAGAAGGAGATCAAGGGAAGTAGAAGGCGGGTCACTGGGGTCGCTCCGACGAGCGCGCACTCTACCCTGGGGTTCTGCTTCGTCAAGGACTTCTAGTAGGGGGCATCACAAAATACACCCGCCTGCCGGAAGCGCCGGCCGGGCCGATGGGGCGCCACGGAATTCGTCGCCTTGTCGAACGACTTCCTCAGCTTGCCCCACCGAGGAGCAGGCTCCACCCCCAGACCGTGAGGAACGAAAAGGGTACGCCCACGCCCACGAGCGCCCCCGCCAGGTCGGCCCGGAGCCCGAAGGACTGGGCGAGCACGGCGCCGGTCACCATCGGCGCCATCGCGGCCTCGAGGACGGCCACCCGCGCGCCGAGCCCGCCCTCCCCCGCCCCGCGCATCCACGCCCACACGAGGAGCGGCGCGAGCGCCAGCTTGAAGATCAGCCCGACGGCGAGGGGCTGCGCTGCGCTGGATGGCGGGCGCCGGAGCTGTGCCCCCACGGCGACGAGCGCGACCGGCGTGAGGGTCGCCGCGATGCGCTCCAACATGCCCTCGACGACGGAAGGCCACGTCACGTCGTGCAGCAGGAGGGCGAGGGCGACGGCCCACAACGAGGGAAAGGAGGCCATCCGCCGGAGGACCACGATCGAGGAGGGGCGCTGGCCCGCGGCGATCGCGCCGACCAGCGGGGCGAGCGTACACACGAGAAGGAAGCTTCCGAACTGATCCAACGGCACGGCGAACGGGAGCGCCTCGGGCCCCACCAGCGCCTCGAGGAGCGGAAACCCGACGAAGGAGGTGTTCGACAGGCCGGCCGTGAGCACGAGGCAGCCGATGGTCGCGCGGTCCCAGCGGAGGAGCCCGCCGATCAGCGTGAAGAACGCGGCGGCAGCCAGGAACACGAGCCACACCGACGCGACGCCCCACGCCGGGATCGTCGAGGCGCGGTGGACCTCGAGCAGGGCGAGCGCGGGGAGCGCCACGAGGAGGACGTACTGCGCGAGCGGCGCGGGATCGAGACGTTCGCGGAGGAGGACGCCCGCCGCGAGGCACACGGCCAGCACGAGGAGGCTCGCCATCCCGGCGCTCTATCCCGAGCCTCGAGCCGTGCCGCCGCGCCCGATGCACGGCCCGCGTCGCGCCGGCCATCCGCATTAGTTACGCGCCCGAACACCGTGCCGACCACCGACCGCGCCCTCCCCCTCCTGTGCGCGCTCGCGCTCGGCCTCGCGGTCCTCGGCCCGGTCCTGGCGCATCCGTTCACGTGGCTGGCGGGCGAGGCCACGGTCGACACCTACGGAACCTGGTGGTTCCAATGGTGGGTCGCCCACGCGTGGACGCGGGGTGTCTCCCCCTTCCAGGCCGACGTTCTCTTCCACCCGTGGGGCAAGGACCTCCTCACGCACACGGGCGGCAACCTCCTCGACGTGGCCGCGCTGCTCCCGGTCCGGTACGCGCTCGGGCCCGTCGGCGCCTGGAACGCCTTGATCTTCGCGGCCGTCGTCACCAACGCCCTCGCCGCCGGGGTCTGGGCACGGCGCCTCGGCGGCGGGCTCGCCGCGGTGCTCCTCGCCGAGGTGCTCGTCGGGCTCCACCCGTTCGTGCTCAACGAGCTCGGCCGCGGGCGCTCCACCCAGGCGATCCTCGCCCCCCTCCTGCTCGCCCTCGCCTATGGCAGCGACGCCCTGGACACCGGCTCCCGGCGGGACACCGCCCGGGCGGCCGTGCTGCTCGCCCTCGCGGGCTGGATCTACTGGTACGCCGCTTCGTTCGGTGCGCTCGCGCTCTGCGTGCTCGCCCTCGCCCGCCCGTCCGCCCGCCGCGTCGCCGTGCTCGGCGGCATCGGCCTCGGCTCGATCGCCCTGTCGGCGCCCCTGGTCGTGCCCCTCGCCCTCGCGCTCGCCCGCGGCGACGTGCCCGGGCTGCTCCCGCTCGACCGCTGGTTCGCCGGCGTGCAGGACTACACCAACGCCCAGGGCAGCGGCGTGCACCTCGCGACGCTCGCGCCCGACGGCGTCGCGGTCCTGCGGGGCGAGCGTGGATGGACCCCCGAGGGCCTCGTGCTCGGCGTCGTGGGCGTGCTCGCCGCGCTCGGCGCCCCGCGGCGGTGGCTCGCGGTGGGCGCCCTCGCCCTCGCCGTCGCGGTCGGCCCCTTCCCCTTCGACACGCGCAACCCCGTCTACCTCGCGCTCGTGGCCGCGCTGCCACCCTACGAGCGGCTCTACTGGCCCGTGCGCGCCGTGGCGGTGCTCATCGGCGTGACCGTGGTGGGCGCGGTCACGACGCTCGGCCGCGTGCCCGCGCGCTGGCGGGCGGCGGTGGCGGGCCTCGTGGGCGTGGCCATGGTCGGCGAGGTCGTGGCCCGCGGCCCGTTCCCCATCGGGCGGTGGCGCCCCGAGGTGCCGGCCGCGGTCGGATGTGTCGCCGACGGCGGCGGCGCGGGCCTCGTGCTGCCCTATGGCGTCGATCAGGTCGCCCTCGTCTGGCAGACCGTGCACGAGGCCCCGATGCTCAACGGCATGGCGGAGCGCTCCGCGAGCCTCGTCCCCGCGGCACAGCGGGCGCTCCGGAAGGAGAACGGGTGGCTCCGCGCCGTCACGACCCTCCCGTTCGACCCCCGGGCGGAGATCCCGTGGACGGAGGCTGAGAAGGCGGCCGTGGAGGCGCTGGGCTACCGCTGGGTGATCCTCCGCCCGGAGGCGCTCCTCGAGGAGGGCAGCCGCACCTCCGGCACCGAGCGGCTCCGCGCGGCCAGGCGCGCCCTGCGCCCCCTGCTCGGCGCCCCGCTGGTCGAACGCGACGACGTGATCATCTACGCGCCCTGGGGCGGGATGGACGCGTGCCGCGCCCTCGGAGACATCGCGCCCGACGGCATCGCCGCCCCCTGAGCGGTCGTGACCGAACGCGACAGCCGACCGATCCGCGCGTGCACAGCCTTGTCCGACAAGCGCGCGCCACCCCTGGCGCGACAACGAGGTGAGCGATGCGGAAGCAGCTACGGGCGGCGGCGGTGATGGTGGGCATGATGGCGGCGGGCGGCGCATGGGCGGGTGACGAGGAGCCGGGTGACGGCCGGCGTGACCGGACCGTGCTCCCCTCCCCGATCGCGGAGCGGCTTCGGAGCAGCTTCCCGGAGGCGACCGTCGCCGCGGTGGAGCGCGTCGGGAGCGGGTGGGAGGCCTCGATCGTCGAGGGGCACCGTCGGCAGGACCTGGTGCTCGACGCCATGGGGAACGTCGTCGAACGTCACATCCCCGTCGCCGTGCGCGCTCTGCCCGCCGGCCTGCGTGCGACCCTGGATCGCTCCCATCCGCGCCACACGGTCTGGCGCGTCACCGAGATCGCGACGGACGAGGGCGCGTTCCACGAGGTGCTGCTCGCACGCGGGGATCGTCGCAGCTTCGTGTTGTTCGACCCGGCTGGAAAGGCGCTCGCAGGCGTTCGTCGGAGCTGAACCCTCGAGCTACCGAGAGACCACGTACCGGCAGTAGAGCTCGTCCCCGACGCGGTGCACGTGCCCGAGGGAGAGGCGCGGGGCCGCGTCGAAGGGGAAGCCGTCGCCGTCGACCACGGTGGGGGCCGACCGGCCCCCGAGCACGAGCGGGCAGATCGTCAGGTAGAGCTCGTCCACCACGCCGGCGCCGAGGAGCTGCGCGATGAGGTCGCCGCCGGCCTCGACGAGGAGGGTCTCGACGCCGCGCGTCGCGAGCTCGGCGAGCACGCCGGGGATCGTGACCTCGCCCACGACGACCTCGCCCGCGGGCACATCGCCGGGCGTGGCGCTGAAGAACAGGGGGCGCACCCGCGGATCCTGGTAGAAGCGACCGGCCTTCGGCACGTCCAACGTGCGGGTGAGCACGACGTTCCACCACGAGCGGCCCTCGATCGGGGGGTGCTCGCTGTCCGGAAAGCCGCTCGCGGCCAGCGCGGCGAGGGCCTTCGGGTCCGGCACCAGCGGCAGCGGCCAGTTCCGGAACGTGCGCCCCCCCACCAGCACCGCGTCCGCCCGCGCCCGCAGCACGCTCATGTACTGCCGATCGACGGGGGAGCCGATCGCGACGTGATCGTAGCGGGCGCTGCCGATCTTGCCGTCGATCGTGATCGCGGTGTTGGTGATCACCTTCATTCGGCGAAGTCCGCCGCCGTGCGCCAGCACTCCACGGCCACGCTCCCCACGTTCGGCATGTCGAAGGGGGCCTTCGTCACCTTCACGCGGATGCGGCGGATGGGGAACGTGCCGACGAGGAGCTTCGCCACGTCCTCCGCGAGCGCCTCGATGAGCCGGTACTCCTTCTCCGCGACGAGCTTCCCGATGGCGAGGTTGGCCTCGTAGTAGTCCACGAGCTCCTTGCCGGCGCGATCCATCCGCGCCGAGGCGCGCCAGTCGGTCTCGGCCTCGAAGTCGATCACGACGCGCTGGCGGATGTGCCGTTCGTACTCGTGGAAGCCGATGCGGCAATCGTAGGAGAAGCCCGTCCCGTGTACCCGATCGTTCACGTCCACCTCGTTTCCGCCGGCTAACCCGCCGGCGGGCGGGGTCGGCGGGGCGGGCGGCTCAGTCGAGGCAGGGCACGAACGACATCGGCGCGTTCGCCGCCTCGGGGATCTGCCAGTAGCCCCCGAGCACGACATCGTAGGCGACGGCCTCGACCTGGCGCTCGCCCGTGAACGGCAGAGGGATGCGCGGGGCATCGAGGATGCCCTCGACGCCCCCGTCGCCGAGATCGAGCTCCCACGCTGCGTCGTAGGTGCGCACGAGGAGCCGCGAGCCGTCCGGCCACAGGTCGGCGGAGGTGACGTAGCCCCCGGTCTCGATGCCCTCGGTGCGGGTGCCGAAGCGGCCGACGTACCGCGGCGTGGCGACCACCTCGGGCGTGAGCGTGTCCACCACGTACACCTCGGAGACGCCGTCCCCCCGCTTGGAGAGGAGGACCGGGCGCCCGTCGGGCAGGAGCACGAGCGCCTCCACGTTGACGGCGCCGTCGGGGTAGACGAGGGGAAACCGCTCGGCCGCGACGGTCGCGTCGAGCCCGCCGCCCCAGCCCACCTCGGGCTCGGGCACACGGTAGAGGGCCACCTCCGCCCGCACCGACGCGTTGTCGCCTACGTCGGCGGCCCAGAGGCAGGTGCCCAGACTCGACGAGCTGGGCGCGCACGGGCCGAGCGCGATGGCCTCCCAGTCGACGTTCTCGACCCCCTCCAGCGTGAGGGTGCCGAGCGGCGCGCCGATGAGGTCGATCGCATAGAACGCCGGGGCGTTGCCGTGATCCTCCAGGATCCAGAACACACCGGCGTTCAGCGTGGAGGGGGCCACCCCGGAGACCTCGTTGCGCTCGGCATCCCCGAGGATGCCCACGTCGCGGGGAGCGCCCCAGGCCGCGCAGGGCGCCGGGACCACGGGTGCGACCGCGGTGTCCGCGTCCGTGGCGGTGTCCCCCGAATCCGGCGCGGGCCCGGCCGTGTCGGAGACGCCGGGCTTGCCCGAGTCGGGATCGCCGGGGGCGCCTTTCACCAGGGGGGAAGGACCGGTGCAGGCGAGCAAGACCAGGAGCGGGACCATGGCCCGGCACGTAGCCCGTCGCCCCCTCCTCGCGGGAGTCACTCCTGGATGAACGCGGGGTCCTCGATGGCCTCCGGCGTGCATTCCGGCGGCGCGGTGACCGGGTTGCAGCGCGACGGCGTGCCCCCGGGGATCTGCACGGCGTAGACCAGCCCGTCCACCGCCACCGGATGGTCCGTCGTGACGAAGGTGGCGCCGCCGGCGAGCCCGGCGTCCCGGAACGACGTGTCGTTCGCCTCGGCGACCTCGGAGCCCGAGTCCGCGGTGGTGCGGACGAGGTGGTTGGCCGCCAGCGCCGCGGAGATGGCCTCGGCCTGGCCGATGGGATCGTTCAGGGTGGAGACCGCGCCGACCGCCAGCGTCGTGTCGCCGTATGCATCGGGGAACAGGAGCCGGCCCGCGGTGGTGGTGTCGCCGTCGGTGTACGCGCGGCGCCAGTCCACGTCGGCGTGCAGCACGACGAGCAGGCCACCGCGCAGCTCTCCGAGAGTGGGGAACCCGCGCTCGGCCACCGCGTCCCGCAAGGTGGGCGCATCCCCCTGGACCCGGTCGGGGGTGATGAGGCGCGCGGCCGGCCACGCGGACGCGATCTCGGCGTCGAGCGCGGCGAGCCGCGCCGCCGCGGTGTCGGCGTGGAAGCCGTCCTTGGGCTCGATCATCAGCTCCAACGGCACGTGCGCGGGGTGGGCGTCCGACCACGCGGCGATCACGCCGATGCACGCAACGAGCGTCGGGCACGTGGACGCCGCGTCGATCACGGGGAGGTGGTACACGTCGAACCGCTCCTCGTCCTCGTTCCAGTAGACGTCGAGCTCGAACTGGCGCACGCCTTGCGCGGCGAGCTGCACGTCGAGCGGCGCGTGCGCGTAGTCCCACTCCGGGCGCCCGATGCCCTCGGTGCGGAGGTGGTAGCTGTTGTGGGTGCCGAGCGATTGGACGTGGTGGAAGCGCAGCACGTCGTCGAGGGGGTAGTCGAACGAGGGCGCGGCGCCGGTGTCGTCGGGCGGGCCGGTGCAGGCGGAGACGACCACGAGGAGCATCGCGGGGGCGCGGTGTCGGGACACGGGAACTCCACCAGGGGGCGGATGGTACGCCAACGCCGGCCGATGACGATCACGCCGGCCGAACGCACCCGGGCAAGACCTCGTCGATCGCGGCGAGCACGTCGGCCACCTCGCCGAGCGCGTTGGGCCAGCTCGGGGCGATGCGGAGGTGGTTCTCGGGCGCGCTCACGATCACGCCGCGCGCGACGAGGGCCCCGACGAGGCGCTGCACGTCCACCGCGGCGGGGGCGTCCACCGCGAGGATGCCGGACCGGCATGCCGCGTGCGGGCTCCGGAGCGACGTGAAGCCGCGCGCACACAGACCCGGCTCGATGGCGTCGTGCCACCGCTGCACGTGGGAGTACACCTCGGGAACGCCGATGGTGGCGAGCAGATCCACGGCCGCCCCGAGCGCGGCGAGGCCCGCGCTGTTGGCGGCGCCCCCTTCGAACACGTCGGCGCGCGACCGGAGCGGCCGGTCGTACCGGAGCGGGCTCGCGCCGAAGAGGAAGCCCACGGGATCCTCGTGGGAGAGCCAGCCGCCGAGGCGGGGCAGGAGCGCGCCGATCCGCTCGGGGGCGACGTAGAGGAACGCGCACCCCTCCACCCCCATGAGCCACTTGTGGCTCCCGCAGGTGAGGTAGTCGATCCCCACGGAGACATCGATCGGTACGACGCCGACGCCCTGGATCGCGTCGACGAACAGCTCCGCGTCGTAGCGGCGGCACAACGCGGCGATGGCGGCGATGGGCATGGCCAGGCCGGTCTGGAACTGCACGGCGCTCACCGCCACGAGCCGCACCCCGCCCCGGAGGCACGCCTCCAGCCGTTCGAGTCCGCCCTCCCCTTCGTCGGACGCGGAGACCGGGAGGCCGAACCCGGTGAGGGGCAGGCGGACGATCTCGAGGCCGAAGGTGGCCGCGGCCTGTTGCCAGGGGGTGACGTTGGTGGGGAACTCGCCATCGAACACGACCACGCGATCCCCCGCGCGCCAGTCGATCGCGAACGCGATGTCGATGACACCGGTGGTGGTGTTCGCCACGAGGCCGACGTCGTCGGGGCGCGCGCCGACGAGCCGCGCCAACGAGGCCCGGAGGCCCGCGCGCTGCTCCAGCCAGGGCCCGAGCGCGCCCACGCCGAGCCGCGCGTAGCTGTCGACGTTGGCGAGGACCGCGGCCCGGACGGGCGCGGAGACCGGGGAGATCGCGCAGTGCGCGAGGTAGGCGCGCGCGGCGAGATCGGGGAAGAGCGAGCGATCGCCGACGCGGGCGGAGGTGGCCATCCGAACGTCGTATCCGGGCGCGCCCACGCCGCACGGATCCCGGGCGCGGTCGGGCGCCGGGTCGAGGTACAACGGGTGGATGCTCCACGTCCGCGCCGCCGTGCCCCTGGACTACCCGGACTTCGCCCGGCTGTTCCCCGAGCTCACCACCGACCACGTGCCGCCGTCGGAGCCGCGCTGGCTCGCCGAGATGGCGGCCACCACGCTGCTCGCGGAGGAGGACGGCGCGGCCGTCGGGTACCTCTACGCGCAGCCCCTGGCGGAGATGGGCTACGTCCGACACCTCGTCGTCGCGCCCCGGGCCCGGGGCCGCGGGGTCGGGCGGGCGCTGCTCCTGGCCGCGGGCGAGGGCTTCCTGCGCCTCGGGATCGCCCGGTGGTGCCTGAACGTACGGCCCGACAACGTCCCGGCGCTGCGACTCTACACTTCCGTCGGGATGAAGCCGATCTTCGAATCCCGCTTCCTGCGCTTCGAGGACTGGGCGCAGATCGACGCGCTCCCGGCCGATCCGCCCGGACTGTCCGCGGGCCCGTGCGCGCCCGAAGACGAGGCCCGTGCCGAGGCCGAGACGGGCCTGTACGCGGGGACCCTCACGGACGCCCGCGGACGGAAGGGGCGCACGGCACGGGTGCTCCGGGAGGGCGGGCGCTTCGTCGGCGCCGCCGTCCTCGACCCCGACGTGCCCGGAATCACGCCGTTCGTGGTGGCGACCCCGGGGTACGCCGGCGCGCTCTTGCGGGCGCTCCGCCCCTACCGCCGCGCGGACATCGCGCACGTGGAGGTGCGCGCCGAGGCGAACCCACCCCTCGCGGCCTTCCTTGAGGCCGCGGGCGCGGCGGAACGCATGAAAACCGTCCGGTACGAGGGGGTGCTCCAAGAGAAGCCCAGCTACAATGGCACATGCGACTTCTCCGCGATCATATATGGTTTGGCCTCGCCTACGTCCTCTGCGCCACGACGATAATACCCGCCCCGCTGCTACCGACGCAGCCCCTCACCGCCGGCCTCGTGTGCCAGACGGCGAGCATGGTGGTCGTGTTCATGTTCAGCCGCGCATTGCGCAACGCCAGTGTCTTCGATCCGTGGTGGAGCGTGGCGCCCATGATCACCGTGCCGGTCTGGGCGACCTGGCTCGGCGGACCCCGGGCGGCGCTGATCACGGGGGTGATCCTGATGTGGGGCGTGCGGCTCACCGTGAATTGGTACCGGAGATGGGGTGGGCTGGCGGACGAGGATTGGCGCCACGTCGAGCTTCGGGAGCGGACGGGCCGCCACTACTGGTTCGTGAGCTTCCTCGGCGCCCACACCTTCCCCGCGTTGCTCGTGGGCCTCGGCGTCGCCCCGATCCCCGATGCGCTCGCGAGCGCGGCGCCGCTCTGCGGCTGGGACCTCGTGGCCCTGGCCGTGGCGGTCGGGGGCACGGCGCTCGAGTTGGTGGCCGACGAGCAGCTCCGCGCGTTCCGCCGCGCGGGGAACCAGGGCCCCATCGACGTGGGGCTCTGGCGCTGGTCACGCCACCCCAACTACCTCGGCGAGATCCTGTTCTGGTCGTCCATCCCCCTGTTCTGCGTCGGCGCCGGCACGTTCCGCCCGTGGCACGTCCTCGGCGCCCTGGGGATCGTCCTCCTCTTCTCGTTCGTGAGCATCCCGATGATGGAGGCGCGCCAGCTCGCCCGGCGCCCGGGCTACGCCGCCTACCGGGAGCGCACGCCGCGACTCCTGCCGCTCCCGCGATGGTGACACCGCCGCCGGGGCGGGTTTCCGGATAGGAGCCCGCCCCCGCCCGGAGGCTTCATGATCCCCCGCTACAGCCGCCCCGAAATGGTCGCCGTCTGGACACCCGAGCGCCGATTCGAGGTGATGCTCGAAGTCGAGCTCCTCGCGTGCGAGGCGATGGAGCTCCGTGGCGAGGTGCCCCCCGGCACCACCGCCGCGTGCCGCGCGAAGGCCGCCTTCGACATCCCCCGCATCGACGAGCTCGAGAAGACGCTCAAGCACGACGTCATCGCGTTCCTCACCAACGTCACCGAGCACGTCGGCGAGCCCGCGCGGCACCTCCACAAGGGCATGACCTCGAGCGACGTGCTCGACACCGCCCTCGCCGCCCAGCTCCGGGAGGCCGGGCTCCTCCTCCGCGCCGCCATGGACGACGTCCTCGTGGTGCTGGAGCGCCGCGCCCGCGAACACGTCCACACCCTCTGCATCGGCCGCTCGCACGGCATCCATGCCGAGCCGACGACGTTCGGCTGGAAGCTCGCCATCCTCTGGGACGAGCTCCGCCGCGGCCGCGCGCGCCTCGACCACGCCATCTCCGACATCTCCGTGGGCAAGATCAGCGGCGCGGTCGGCACCTTCGCGCACCTCGATCCCTCGGTGGAGGCCTTCGTGTGCGCGCGGCTCGGCCTCACCCCCGCGCCGGCCTCGAACCAGGTGGTCCAGCGCGACCGCCACGCGTTCTACTTCAACGTGCTCGCCCTGATCGCGACCTCGATCGAGAAGATCGCGGTGGAGATCCGGCACCTCCAGCGCACGGAGGTGCTCGAGGCGGAGGAGCCGTTCACCGCCGGCCAGAAGGGCTCGAGCGCGATGCCCCACAAGCGGAACCCGATCCTCTCGGAGAACCTCACCGGGCTCGCCCGCCTGATGCGCGGCTGGGCGCAGGCGGCCACCGAGGACGTGCCCCTGTGGCACGAGCGCGACATCTCGCACTCCAGCGTCGAGCGGGTGATCGCGCCCGACGCCACCATCACCCTGCACTTCATGCTGCACCGCCTCCGCGGGCTCATCGACGGGCTGGTCGTCTACCCCCAGAACATGCAGCGGAACCTCGACAAGACGGGCGGGCTCTTCTACAGCCAGCGGGTCATGCTCGCCCTTGTGGAGACCGGCCTGTCCCGCGAGGAGGCCTACGCGCGCGTGCAGCGCAACGCCATGCGGACCTGGGCGGAGGGCATCCCCCTGCTCGACCTGCTCGTGGCCGATCCCGAGGTGGTCGACGTGCTGGGCGAGCCCACGATCCGGGCCGCCTGTGACCCGCACTGGTACGTGCGCCACGCGGAAACCGTCCTCGATCGGGTGTTCAGCGAGAAGTTGTAACGGAAGACTTGCCGTTGCCCGGGGTCTGCAACATGCTGTGCCCATGGGCGTCCTCCTCCTGATGCTGGGCTGCGCGAAACACGTCACCTGGGACGTGCAGCCGAGGCCGTCGTACGAGCTCCCTTCCCTCGAAGTGAGCGTCGTGGCGGACGAGCGTGCGTGCAAGCGCGTCGCCGACGATCTCGCGAAGACCCTCTCGGCGCGACCGGGGGTGCTCGTGCGGCCCGATGCGCCCGTGCGCCTGCTCGTGAAGGACTGCGAGCAGGAGATCGACACGCTGGTCGAGTTCGAGTCCACCTTTCCGGGCCTCACGTACAGCAACTACGTGTCCCAGGAGCGCCGCCGCTTCGACATGCGCGGCTGGGCCAACGCGGTCCTGATCGTCGACAGCCCGTCCGCCGCCACGGTCCGCCTCGCCGGCGGGGCCGAGCGCCGGGTGCGCTCACCCTGGGTGAGTGACGGCGATCTCGACATGCCGCGCGTGTTCACCCTCCAGCAGGCCGTCCGGCGCGACCTCGCGACCGACCTCGCCGACCAGCTCGCGCCCCTCCCGGCGACCATCCGCCGCACCCTGTACCGGGACCCCGAGCCGGGCACCGCCCGCCAGCTCCACAACCTCGCGGTCAACGCCGAGCGTGACGGCGATCTCGACGAGGCCCTCCGCCTCGCGAAGCAAGCCTACGCCGCCAATCCCACGTCCGCGGGGATGGACTACCTGGAGGACCTCCAGGAGCACGCCAACGCGGTCGGCTACGCCCTCTCGTCCGAGTAGGCCCGTCCCGCAAGGGCCGCCCAGCAGTCCGCCCCAGTAGGCCGCGCCACGCAACGCGGGCCCGTCGGGTAGCGGCCGCGCGCCGGTTCGGATAGCCGCGCCCATGCGCGTCCTCGCCGTCTGTGGCTCCCTCCGTCCCGCCTCGTCCACCCGCAACGCCCTCGCCCTCGCCCTCGCGGCCGCCGAACGCGGCGGCGCCGAGATCGGGTGGGTCGACATCAGCGGACTCCCCTGGTGCGACGGCCGCGCGGCCGACGCCTACGGCCCCGTGGTGGACGCGTTCCGCGCGCAGGTCGCCAGCGCCGACGCGCTGCTGGTCGGCTCGCCGGAGTACCACGGCAGCTTCACGGGCGTGCTCAAGAACGCCCTCGACCTCTGTGGCCCCGAGGACCTGCGCGGCAAGCTCATCGGGCTCGTCGCCACCGCCCGCGGGGACGCCGGCGCGATGAACACGCTGAACCACTTGCGCCAGGTGTCGCGCTGGGTGGGCGCGTGGGTGCTCCCCGCCCAGGTCAGCGTGCCGCGCGCGGGCGATGCCTTCGATGCCGCCGGCCAGGCCGTCCGCCCCGCCATCGGGGACGAGCTCGCGACCCTCGGCCAGGAGCTCGTGCGCTACGGGCGCCTGCTCGCCGCGGACCAGGCGCCCGACCTCACGCGCTGATCCCGTCACGACGAGCGGCGGCCGGCCGATGCGGGCGCCGCGTCAGTCCCCGAAGGAGATGCCCACCGCGCGCGCGGCCCGCACGAGCTCGTCGTCGGGGCCCACCTCGCGGTTGATGCGCGCCTCCTCCATGGGTACGCCGTCCACCCGGCCGTTCCGGATCGTGACGAGCTCGCCCCACCGGCCGGCCTCCACGAGGTCGACCGCGCAGACGCCGAAGCGCGTGGCGAGCACGCGATCGAACGCGTCGGGGCCGCCCCCGCGCTGGAGGTGCCCGAGCACGATGACCCGGGTGTCGATGCCGGGGAGGATCCGCTCGATCGCGTCGGCCACGTAGGCGCCCGCCTTGCCCGCGCCGAGCACCCGACCGTCGACCCGCGCCCCCTCCGCGACCACGATGAGGCTGAAGTTCCGGCCGAGCGCGGCGCGCTCCTGGATCTTCTGGACCACGCCCTCCGGCGACCACGCGATCTCGGGGAGCAGGATCACGTCCGCGCCGCCGGCCACGCCGCCGTGGAGGCCGATCCACCCGGCGTCCCGCCCCATGACCTCGAGGACGAGCACGCGATCGTGTGACTCCGCGGTGGTGTGCAGGCGGTCGAGGGCCTCGGTGACACAGTCCACCGCGGTCTGGAAGCCGAAGGTGAGGTCGGTGGCGCCGAGGTCGTTGTCGATCGTCTTCGGCACGCCCACGGCCTTGACGCCGTGGCGGGTCGTGAGGTCCATGACGATGCGCTGCGTGCCGTCCCCGCCGAGCACGATGAGGCCCTCCAGGCCGAGGCGCTTCATCGCCGCGGCGACCTCGCCCGAACGATCCGCCTCGGCGCCGGCCTGGCCTGGCCGGGCCGAGCCTTGGGGGAAGTGAAAGGGATCGCCCCGGTTGGTGGTCCCGAGGATGGTACCGCCGCGCTGGAGGAGCCCCTTGCACGCCACCGGGGTGAGCGCCGTGACGCGGAGCGGGTTGGTCAGGAGCCCGTTGAAGGAGTCCTCGATCCCGAGGAGACGCCAACCCTTCCGGCCAACGCCGTACTTGATGACCGCGCGGATCACCGCGTTGAGGCCGGGGGCATCCCCCCCGCCCGTGAGGATGCCGACGCTATGACCCAAGCGGACTCCGGGATACGCGGCCCTATCGCGGAGGCCACGCGCGTGCGGGGTGGGAAGTTGTGGCGTGGCGGTTGGGAGGAAGGCGCCGCGCGCGCGGAGGCCGGCGCGCTCGTGTTGTTCGCGAGCTGGGCCCGCGGCGAGCCCGAACGGGGTCGCTACGACGACGAGGAGCTCGCCACGTGGCGCCGCGCCGTCGTCACCGCTCGCAAGCGCGGCGCCGAAGTGTGGGTCGTCGCGCACGCCGGCGCCCTCCCCGACTGGCAGATCGCGCGCGAGGGCTGGCTCGATCCGGACGCGCTCGCGAACTGGGGCTGCTGGATCGATCGGCTCGGTCGGGGCCTCTCCGAGGCCGTGACCGGTTGGATCGCGCTCTGGGACCCCGTCGGCGAGGCCGCCTGGTACGAGGGCGAGGCGCGGCGAGCGGGCCGCGTGCTGCTCGACGCCCAGGCCGCCGCGTGGCTCCAGCTCCACCGGGGCACCGGCGCGATGGCGCGCGAGGTGGGCGCGGCGGTCATCCTGGAGCCGCCCGAGGCCCACGGCCTGCGCGGCCGCCTGGCGACGACGATGCACCGTTACGCCACCGAGGCGTGGGTGCGCTCCGCCGCCACCGGTCGCGTCGGCCCGCCCTTCGCGCTCACGGGGGAGCTCCCGAACGGTACCGGCGCGCTCGACCGCCTCCTCGTCGTCGGGGAGGGAGACGTCGCGGGGCTCCGCGCGATCGGGCGCCCGCTGACGTTCGTGCGAGGAGACGAGCTCCGACCCGCTTGAACGCCCTCGGTCGTCGTGCGTCGGCTACGCCGCCCAGACCGCCCCGAGCGCGAGCAGCGCCGGCACCGACTGCACGAGGAAGATGCGCGGCGAAACGGTCGCGGCGCCGTACGCCCCGGCGACGACGACGCACGCGAGGAAGAACGTCTCGACGTCGCGGGCGTGCGGGGCACCCTGCTGCGCGAGCACGATGCCCCAGAGGAGCCCCGCGACGAGGAAGCCGTTGTAGAGCCCCTGGTTCTTCGCGAGCACGGCGGTCATCGCGGCCTTCTCCGCGTTCATGGCGAAGACCTTCCGGCCGAGCGGCTTCTCCCAGAGGAACATCTCCAGCACGAGGAAGTACAGATGCAGGAGCGCGACGACGGCGACGAGGGCGGTTGCGACGGTGGCCATGGGGCGCACTATCGCACAGGTGGGTCGTGAACGGCGTGACGCAAGTGGCCCGAGCTTGCCGTGACCCATCCGCGTGAATATGGGTAGCAACATGAAGACGACCATCGATATTGCCGACGCGGTCCTGGAGGACGCCCGCCGCTTCGCCGCCGAGGAGGGCACCACGCTCCGCGCGCTCGTCGAGGAGGGGTTGAGGGTCGCGATGGAGAGGCGGCGCGCGCGGGCGCCCTTCCGCCTGCGCGAGGCCTCGTTCCACGGCGAGGGGCTCCAGCCCGAGTTCCAGGGCGCCGACTGGGAGAGCATCCGCCGCGCCGCGTACGTCGGGCGGGGCGGATGATCGCGGTCGACACCAACATCCTCGTGTACGCGCACCGCGCCGACTCGCCCTGGCACGACCGCGCGAGCGCTCGCGTGCGGGAGCTCGCCGAGGGCGTCGAGGACTGGGCCATCCCGTGGCCGTGCATCCACGAGTTCCTGGCGGTCGTCACCCACCCGAGGATCTACGCCCCACCTTCTCCGCTCACGACCGCGTTGGAGCAGGTCGACGCCTGGATGGAGTCTCCGACGCTGGTCATGCTCGGCGAGAGCGCCGCGCACTGGCCCACGCTCCGTGGGATCGTGCTCGCCGGGCGCGTCGTCGGGCCCCGGATGCACGACGCGCGGATCGCGGCGCTGTGCGGTCAACATGGGGTGCGCGCCCTCTGGACCGCGGACCGCGACTTCTCCGGGCTCTCCGGCGTGGACGCACGGAACCCGATGATCGGCTGAGCCTCCGGCACGGAAGCGGGGGTCCGGGGGCGGGCCCCCGGCGGGGCGTTACGGGGCTGGGCCCCGTCCCAAGCAGATCCCCCTTTCTGGCCGCCTACTTCGCCGAGATCCCGCCGTGGTCCTGGCGGATGTTCGCGAAGTCCTTGATGTGGCCCCAGATCGCCTTCACGCCGCGGGTCATGTAGTCGAGATCGTCCATCGAGTGGAGGTTCCGGAGCTGGTGCGCCAGGAACTTCGGGTGGACGTAGAGCTTGTAGAACTGCCCGGCCATCTGGACGACCTCCTCCTGGCTCATGTCCGTGAGGACGCAGGCGGGCTCGGTCATGTCGTAGCGGTCGTAGTCCTTGGGATCGAAGCGGATCCACCCGTTGCGCTGGCAGAGGTCGAACAGCGGCGTGCCCGGGTAGGGCATGACCACGGTGGCCTGGAGGTGGTGTGCGTACCCGTTGTGCATGAGGTACTTCGCGAGCGAGAGGGTCTCGTAGGCGTCCTCCTTGGTCTCCCAGGGGTAGCCGACCATCATCGTGAGGTGCGGCTGCAAACCCGCCGCGGAGGCCATCTTGCAGCCCTCGACGATCTGCTCGCGGGTGAGCGACTTGTCGAGGATGTCGATCGTGCGCTCGCTGGCCGACTCGATGCCGAGGATGAGCTTGCGGAAGCCCGCCTTCTTCATCAGGTGGACGTTCTTCTCGGTGAAGTAGTCGAAGCGGAAGTTGCAGTCGAAGACGACCTTCTCGTTGATCTTCCGCTCGACCATCTCGTGGCAGAGGCGCGTGAGCCAGTTGCCCGTCGGGAGCGCGCCGGTGTCGTCGAAGATGTTCTTCGCGCCGTGCTTCGTGATGAGCATCTCCATCTCGTCGGCGAGGCGCTCGGGCGAGACGGTGCGGAACTTCGGGTAGGTGACGGTCCACGAGCAGAACGTGCACTTGCCGTAGGGGCAGTCGCGGCCGGCCATCGTCCAGAGGAACGGCAGGCGGTACTTCCACTTCTCGAAGTAGAGGTGGGCGTTGGTGAGGTCACGGTCCCAGAACGGGAGCTCCTCGAGGTTGCCCTCGTTGGCGTAGGGCCCGCTGTTCTTGATGGTGCCGTTCTCCTTCCACCAGATGCCGCCGCCGAGCGGCGTGCCCTTCGTGATCCAGTCCACCAGCGACTGGAGCGAGAAGTCGTAGTCGCCACCGGCGATGCAGTAGTCGGTCTCGCTCTCCTCGAGGGTCTCGCTGGGGTTGCCCGCGATGTGGTCCCCGAACAGCACGCACTGGGCGCCGGGCACGCGCTCCTTGATGTGCTTCACGATCTTCCAGTGCATCTTCACGACGGGGGACTTGGTCTCCATCGCGACGAGATCGGGCTTGAAGTCGTCGAGGATGCGATCGAACTGCGCCCAGCTCTTCTTCTCCGCGATGCAGTCGACCCAGTACACCTCGTGGCCGTTGCTCGCGAGCAGCGTGGCGGCTGACGCCGGGATGCACGGGTAGAGATAGCTCGGGTCGTGGAACCACTGGAACTGGCGGTTCTGCGTGAGCATCGGGGAGCCCTTGGCCGACTCGATGGGCGGGTAGCAGACGAGCACGCGCATGCGGATCTCCGAGGGTAGGGCAAGGTGCCACCTCGGCCGGGGCACGTCAACGAACGATCCCGTCGAATATCCGGGCGGTCGCCGCGTATACGGAGCCGAGGGTTCCTGTCATGGACGCTGCGACCGTGTCTCTCGCCATCGTGCTCGGGCTCGCGCTCTCGCTCTCGACCGGGTTGCGCGCGTTCCTCGCGCCGTTCTTCCTGTCGTTGGCGGCCTGGTTCGGCTGGGTGGAGCTCGACGGGGCGCTCGGGTGGATGGCGAGCGGGCTCGCCGTCGGCACGTTCGGGTGCGCGATCCTCTTCGAGATCGCCGCGGACAAGATCCCGGTGGTCGACCACACGATGGACGCGCTCCACGTCTTCCTGAAGCCGGTCGCGGGCACGCTCGTGGCGATGGCGATGATGGAGGGGGTCGACCCGCTCGTCGCGAGCGTCGCGGGGTTGTGCACGGGCGGCCTGATCGCCGGGGGCACGCACCTCGCGAAGGCCGCGGTGCGCGTCGGCTCGACGTCGACCACGGCGGGCGCCGGCAACCCGGTCCTCTCGATCCTCGAGGATGTGCTGGCCATCGGCCTCGCCGGGGCGGCGGCGCTCGGGGCGGGGATGTTGGCGGCGTAGCACACGCAGCGGCTAGTCCTCGTCGCCCCACGTCGCGACGTTCGCATCCATCCACGCGAAGCGCGCGTGCGCGAACGTCGTCACCCGCGTGAGCTCCTCGTCGTGCGAGCCCACCGCGTAGAGGAGGTTGTGCCCGAACTGGACCTCTCCGATGGGCCAGCGCTCGAAGTTGCGGCCCGTCGCCGGCCCGAGCGCGCGGACCAGCTCGAACACGCGGTCGTCGAACGCGGCGTCCGCGAGGCCGCCTCGCCGCGCGCCGTCCTCGCGGCGCCACTCCGCCCACATCGACACCAGGCGCTCGGTGAACCCCGGAACGCCGGCCAGCCCGAGCACCATCTCCGGGCGGTAGGCGAGCCACGACGCCGGGTTCTCGTTGTCGTTGTAGTTGGGCTGGCCGAGCGAGAGATCGAGGTCCCACGGGGCGAAGTGGAGCTTGCCGTCCACGTGCGCGTAGAGGTGGTGGGAGAGGTAGAAGGCGTCGTTGTTCTTGAACGCCTCCTCGAGGAGCACGAAGGCGACGGCGCTGTCGAGATCCAGCTCGTCCCAGAGGGCGACGTCGCGCGCGGCCACGAGGGCCTCCATCCGCGCGAGCCGCGCGGTCACTTCGGCGAGCACCTCGGGCGTCTGCGCGGCGGCGGGCGGGTAGACGACCTCCCAGAGCCCGTACTGGAGCGTCGAGGGGATGCCCGCCTCGGCCGCCTTCACGATGAACCCGGCGCCCGTGCCGTCGTCCGGCGCGACCGGTGTGCGCCCGTCGGCACGGTCGATCCGCTCGACGAGGGTGAAGAGCCCCAGGTAGTCGCCCCCGAGGACGACCTCGACGTACACCGACTCGGGCGCCCAGTCGTGATCGTGCGTGAGGTCGCGGAACAGGTCGTAGGCGATCTTGTTCCGTAGCAGCGCCCGGTCGACGTACATGCCGTTGAGCAGCCAGTCGGCCTCCTCGCCCATGCCGAACAGATCGGCGGGCGCGTCGAGGCCGGCGTCGTCGCGGAGCTCGACCGCGTACTGCGGCTTCGGGAATTCGGCCGAGGAGCGCCCGTGGATCCCCACGCCGACCGGGCCCGCCCACTCCGGCGCCCCGTCGGCGTCCGCGAGTCGGAGCGTACAGGACACCTTGCCCTCGACGGGGATCGCCTCGGGGCACGTGATCGTCGCGAGGCCGGGCGCGCGCGGGGCCTCGGCGAGGCCGGTGTCGTCGGAGCCGGGGAGGACCTCGACCTCGGGCGCGGTGTCGTTCGCGGCCGCAAGCTCGGTGGGAGGCGGCGGGGTGGGCGCGCCGTCGGGAGGGACGCAGGCCACGAGCAGGGCGAGGAGGATCACGGGCGTATAGTACGACCTAGCGGCGGAGGCGGAAGGGGATGGGGTGGTCCGTCGTGCTGGCATGGACGTTCATCGGGCTCGTGGAAGCCTGGGCCGGCGCCCCCCGCGGCGCGCCTCCCGCGTCGGTCATCGGCATCGCGCTCGCGTGGGGGGCCCTCGGCCTCCTGCACGCGGGGATCGGCCGGATCTCGCCGCGCCTCGCCTCCCCCTGGGCCCCTCCCCTCGCCTACGTCCTCGGCGCCGCGCTCCTCCGCCTCGACCTCCGCGGCCTCGCGCTGGTGCTCGCCGCCGTCGGCACGCTCACCGTGCTCGTCGTCGCCCTCCGCGTGCTCCGGGGCCGCCTCCCCTGGCTCGCCGTGCTCGCCACCCTCCCCGCGACCCTCGGCGGGCTCGCCGCGCGCGACGCGCTCCCGGTCGCTGTTGCCGCGCGCCCGGCTCCCGATCCCGCCGCCGCCACCGCCCCCGCGCCGGCCACCGGCCCCACGATCCTGCTCCTCACCGTCGACACCCTCCGCGCCGACGCCGCCGGGCCCACCTTCGCCACGATCGCCCGCCGCGGCCTGACCGGGCCCGCGTGGTCCACCGCCCCGTGGACCCTCCCCGCGCTCGCCTCGCTCCACACCGGGCGCACGCCCTACGCCCACGGCGCCCTCGTCCGCGCGCCGGTCGCGGGCCGCACGCGCATCGCGGGCCTGCCGACGGACGGGGTGCGCACGATCGCCGAGGCCCTCCACGCCGCCGGTTGGCGAACCGGCGCCTTCGTCGAGAACCCCCAGGTCACCCGCGCCCGTGGCTTCGCGCGCGGCTTCGACACGTGGGACTCCCCCGACGACCACGATCCGCCCCGCACCCTGCTCCTCGATCCGCTCGGGATCGACCTGACCGGCGCGCCGCTCGTCCACCACGGGCGCGATCCCGAGGCGCGCGTCGATCGCGCCCTCGCCTGGCTCGCCGAGGACGATCGCCCGACCTTCCTCTGGGTCCACCTGCTCGGCCCCCACCTCCCCTACCACCACGCCGATCTGGGGCCCGGCACCGCGCTCGGCGACGCCCTCGGCGCCGACGGCGCCACCCGGCTCAACCTCGACTTCCTCCGGCGCGGCAGCCTGCGGTGGACTCCCGCCCTCCGCGCCGAGGTGCGCGCCGCTTACGACGACGAGGCGCGGCGCGCCGATGTCGCGCTGGGGCGGCTCGTGGATGCCGCCCCCGCGGCGGTGGTCGTGTACACGTCCGATCATGGCGAGGAGCTCGGCGAACACGGCGGGTGGGAGCACGGCCACGCGCTCTGGGAGGAGGTCGTGCGGATCCCGCTCGCGATGGCGGGCCCGGGCGTGCCGACGGGCAGGTTCTCAGGCCCTGCGTCGTTGGTGGACGTTGGGGCTACCGTGCTCGCCCTCGCGGGCGTGCCTCTCGGCGATCACGACGGCGTCGACCTCCGCGCGGTGCCGGCCGAGCGGGCCCTCGTGCTCGCCGACACCCTCTACGACGCGGAGCGCGAGGGCCTCGTGCGCTGGCCGTGGAAGCTCACGCGCACGCTCGCAGGGGATGAGCTTCGCCTCGTGGACCTGGCGACCGACCCCGGCGAGCTCCTCGATGTCGCGGACGCGAACCCCGCTGTCGTCACGACGCTGACGGCGCTCCTGGACGCCGAGCGCGCGCGGCTCGGCGACACGCCCGTGGGGACGATCGGGGAGAAGGTGCGGGCGTTGGGGTACGTCGAGTAGCGGCGCGGCCTACGGGCAGGACGTCGCCTCCGGATCCGAGCCGTTCCACAACGAGCCGTCCTTCCGGACGTCGGTGATGTCGGCGCGGAAGCACCCGGCCCCCACGTCCCGGAAGCTCAAGGTCACGACGCCCGACCCGTCGGTGGCGCCGGAGCCGGTTCGCACGGTGGACCACGAGACGCCGTCGGTGTTCCGCCGCTGCACATCGACCTCCACCGTCGCGGCTGCCACGCCGGTGACGCCGTCCGCCGCGGCGACGCGGATCGTCACGTCGAGGTTGCGGTCGCGCGACTTCCCGCCGGAGCGCCGGTACTCCTCGGCCACGACGACCAGCGTCCCGTCGGGCGCGGGCGGGGGCCCGCCGGTCGGCACCAGCACCGGGGCGAACGCGGCGGGATCTCCCACGTCGAGCAGCGGCTCCTGGACGGCGTCGCCGTCGTCGGAGGCGTCCCAGTCCGAGCTGCCCTCGTCCTTCAAGGTGTCGTAGAGCGCGCGTACCTGGGCCCGGTTGGTGGACGTCGCGGCGCTCGCGAGGAGCGCCAACGCGCCGGTCGCGTGCGGCGCGGACATGGACGTGCCGCTCTTGGTCCCGTACCCGCCCGGCACCGTGGACACGACGCAGACGCCGGGGGCGATCACGTCCACCGCGGCGCCGAAGTTGCTGAAGTTCGCGAGGGTGTCGTCCTCGTCCGCGCGGCACGTCGCCGCCGCGAGCCCCCCGGGTGCGCCGTCGAAGTCCGCGAGCGCGGACACCGTGAGCACGTCGGGGTGCCGCGCCGGGCTGAACGCGTCGGCGTCCGCGTCGGAGTTTCCGGCCGACACCGCGTAGGCGACGCCGCGTGCGACGGAGTTGGTGAGCGCCAGATCGAGGCTGGCGCTCGTGCAGCGGCAGCCGAGGCTCATGTTGGCGACCGCGATGTCGTTGGTCGGATCCCCGTCGGTCCGGGTCGCGGTGACCCAGTCGATGCCGGCCACGACGCCGCTCATCGCGCCGCTGCCCTTGCTGTCGAGCACCTTCACCGCCCAGAGGCGCGCGCCCGGCGCGAGTCCCACCACGCCCACGTCGTTGTCGAGCGCCGCGACGGTGCCGGCCACGTGGGTCCCGTGGCTGTTGTCGTCGTCGCCGCCCGCGCCGCAGACGCGCGCGAGGCCGACGGTGTAGAAGCAGCTCACGCTCCCGACCACGTTGAGGTCCGGGTGATCGAGATCGATGCCCGTGTCGATGATCGCCACGTCGACATCGACCCGCGCGTCGTCCAGGCCGTCGATCCCGATCGCGGCGTTCGCGTCCGCGTACACCCGGAGCACGCCGTTCGGGGTGCTCTGCACGAAGGCCTCGACCGGCTGGTCGAGCTCGACGAGGTCCACGCGCGGGTCGCGACGCAGCCCCTCGAGGCGGCCGCTCGGGAAGCTCCCGGAGAAGCCGTTGAGCGCGTCCTCGTAGACGAAGCCGACCTCCCCCCCGTGGGACCGCGCGAGCTCCAGGGCCACGGCGGCGGGGTCTCCCACCTCCTCGCCGAGGACCACGATGATCGCCTCCCGTCGTTCGTCCGCCCGCTCGCTCGGAGCCGCCTCCGCCCGCATCGCCATCGCAAGGACCAGGATCGCACCCATGTATGGGGCCCCCCCGAACCCCTTCCTGGAGCGTAGACACGGGACGCGCGCCCCGGCGAGGACGCCGGGGCCGTCCGGCCGGCGCCTACTCTCCCCACCAGATGTAGAGGGCGCCGCGGTCGGTGTACCCCCGCTCGTCGGCGTAGGGTGCGCTCATCGCGATCTCCTGGTCGCCGTCGCCGTCCATGTCGGGCAGCGCGGTGACGAGCGATCCGAGCAGGTCGTTGGCCTCGGAGCCGAGCCACTCCGCGTCGGCCTCCGCGCCGAGCTGGATCGTGCCGGAGAACGGCCCGTAGACGAGCCAGACCGCGCCGGCGTTGGTCGCCGTCGAGTCGTTCTCGAACGAGCCCACGATCACGTCCACGTGCCCGTCGCCGTCGAAGTCACCGGCGTCGAACATCTCGGTGTAGTCGTTTGCGTTCTCACCGAGGAGCCGCCCCGCGTAGACCGAGGTCATCGGGCCGGAGGCCGGCTCGGTGAACAGGTAGATCGCGCCCGCGTTGCTGGCCGCGGTGTCGTCGAGCCGGCAAGCGGCGAGCAGGTCGGGGGCACCGTCGCCGTCGACGTCGCCGGGGCTCTTCACTTCGGTGCCGAACTGGTCGCCGAAGGCGGCGCCGGTGATCTTCTCGTCCGCGCCGGACAGGCTGAACGTCCCGGTGACCGGGCCGTACACGAGGTAGGCGGCGCCCGCCATGCTCGCCGCGTCATCGTCGCCGTACGCGCCCACCCACACGTCGACGAGGCCGTCGCCGTCGATGTCCTGCTCCCCGGCGACCGAGCCGCCCGCGTAGTCGTCGGTCGTCTCGCCGATGAGGGCCGCGGTCGTCGTCGTGGTCATGCCCGAGTACACGTAGACCCCGCCCTTCGAGGATCCGTAGTTCACGTTGGCGCAGAACCACTCGTCCACGCCGGTCGCTGCGTCGAAGGGTCCACCGCGCGAGCTGGTGATGCACCCGTAGCTCCCGTCGTCCCCGTCCTGGTAGTCGTGGTTTCCGACCTGGCCGCCGAGGTACAGGTAGCCGTTGAAGTACGACAGGTTGACGATCATGTCGTCGCGGCCGTCCTCGTCGACATCGCCGATACCGTGCACGTTCCAGCCGAAGACCTCGTCGTAGGCGCTGTAGCTGTTGTAGTACATGAACGCGTCGACGTCGGTGACGACGTTCGCCCCCGCGGGCAGCGGCCCGGAGACCCCGTAGGCCACGCCGGTGTAGCTGCCCCAGTACGCCTGGCCCGAAGCGCCGACGAGCAGGTCCTGCTCGCCGTCCCCATTGAAGTCGCCGTACGCGACGGACTCCCCGAAGGTGTCGCTCGTGGCGATGCCGTAGAGCTTGACCCCGTACGCGTCGTCGACGTCGTAGCCGCCGTCGTACCCCGTGACGGGGCAGGTCTCGTCGGCGCCGGAGCAGTCCTGGTCGACGCCGTCGCCGCACACCTCCACCCCGCCCGGGAACGCGTCGGCGTGGCCGTCGTCGCAGTCGCTCGTGTCCGCGACGTAGCCGCTCGGCTCCGCGCACACGCTCGTGGTCACGTCGCTGCCGTAGCCGTCGGCGTCCGCGTCGCGGTACCACGTGCGCGTGAGGCCCACGCCGGCGTCGGTGTCGTCGCAGTCGGTGGAGGTGGCGACGTACCCGCTCGGGAGGTCGCAGGCGGTGGTGCTCGTCGGGCCGCCGAGCGTGTCGGCGTCGGCGTCGCGGTACCACGTCGCCTTGCCCGTGGCGCTGGTGTCCGCGTCGTCGGCCGCGCTGTCGCAGTCCTCGTCGAGGTTCGCGGCGTCGCACACCTCGGCGTTCGACGGGCTGCGGGCGGCGGTGGTGTCGTCACAGTCCGTCGAGGTGGCGAGGTACCCGTCGGGCGCGTCGCAGGCGAGCGTCGAGGTGGTGCCGGCGTGGCCGTCCGCGTCGGCGTCGCGGTACCACGTCGACGTGCCGGTGGCGCTGGTGTCCGCTTCGTCGGCGAGGCCGTCGCAGTCCTCGTCGGTGTCGGCGGCGTCGCACGCCTCGGTGGCGCCGGGGTTCACGTCGTCGTCGTCGTCGTCGCAGTCCCCGAGCGGCGCGACGTAGCCGTCGGGCACGCCGCAGGACACCACCACGGCGCCTCCCTCGCTCGCCCAGCCGTCCCCGTCGGCGTCGCGTCGCCACGTGGTCGTGCCGGTGACGTCGCCGTCCGCGTCGTCAGCGAGGCCGTCGCAGTCCTCGTCGGCGCCGGAGCCGTCGCAGACCTCGGTGGCGCCGGGGTTCACGGCGGCGGCGGCGTCGTCGCAGTCCGACGCGTCCGCGACGTAGCCGGCGTCGGGCTCGCAGCCGACGGCCGCCACGTCCGGATCGCCGTAGCCGTCGCCATCGCCGTCGTAGTACCAGGTCGCGGTGTCGGACGCGTCCTCGTCGATCGCGCCGTCGCAATCGTCGTCCCGCCCGTTGCACGCCTCGGGCGCGTCGGGGTTGACCGACGCGTGCGCGTCGTCGCAGTCGACGTCCTCGGTGTAGCCGTCGCTGTCGGCGTCGATCTGCTGCTTCGCGATCTGGGTGTCGCCGCCGCAGCCGGCGAGCAGGGCGAACAGGGCGAGGCAGGCGCGCACGAGGGCTCCGGGGCGGCGCAAGATGCCACGGGAGCTGGGAGATGGCGATGGGATCGTGCGCCCGGCACCATGCGGCGCGGGTGAGCGCGGCGGCGGCGGCGGCGGGCGAGGGCGTAGTCCGCCCAAACAGGACTTCTTCCAGGCGAAGCCCGCCCGGTTGGGAAACGAAGGGCCTCGCGGCCTGCCGCGCGGCGTGCCTCTCCGCGAAAGTGACGGTTCACCCGTACCCACACTAGACGCCAAGGGACCATTTGTCCCAACCGAGGCGGCTTCGCCCCGCCACTTTCCTATCCAGGATGGCTTCGCTGGGAGGGGGCCGCATGCAGGTCCCGGGATGCTGTCACGCCACCGGTTCCCCGCGGCAGGGGCGCGCAAGGCGGCCGCGCTCGGGCGGCCGGTCCGCCCGGGCTCGGCCGGGCGACCGAGCCCGTAGGGCGAGCCTGGAGCCGACCCGACGGCGCCGTCCGCGGCGCCGGGCCGCCCGCGCCACCCAGCACCGCTACCAGGTGGTCGTCTGGACCTTCAGCGGCGCGAGGGCCGCGCGTTGGCGACACACCTCCACCGCGACGCGACCGAAGGCGCCGCCGTCCTGGAGGGTGCGCTGCGCCGCGACGAGCGCGCGCGTGGGCGTGTTGTTGTCCTCGGAGAGGTGCGCGAGGAGGAGGTGGCGCAGGCGGTCACCGAGGCCGTCCGCGAGCAGATCCTGGGCCTGGCGGTTGGAGAGGTGGCCGTGGTTGCCCTTGATCCGCTGCTTGAGCGGGAACGGGTAGGGCCCCTCCATCAGCATGTCCTCGTCGTGATTGAATTCGAGCACGACGGCGTGGCACTCGCGCATGTGGCGCGCGATCAGCGCGGTGGGGCGGCCGAGGTCGGTGATGACGGCCACGGCGGCATCCCCCACGTCGATCCGGTAGGCGACGGGATCGCGCGTGTCGTGCGGCACCGGGATGGGCTCCACGAGGAGGTGGCGCACGCGGAAGCTCGTGCCGGCCTCGATGATCTCGATGCCGTCGGGCACGCAGGCCTCGGGCACGCCGTTGGCGGTGCCGCGCGTCATGTAGAACGGCACGGGGCGGCCGCGCTTCGCGAGCGCGCGGCCCAGGATCGCGGCGGCGCCGATGTGATCGGAGTGCTCGTGGGTGACGAGTACGCCGTCGATCGGGGCGTCGGCGAGCCCCACCTCGGCCAAACGCGCGAGGATCTGCTTGGTGGACACGCCGCAGTCGATGAGCAGGCCCGCATGGCCATCCCCGACGTACGTGCAATTCCCCGCCGAGCCGGACGACAACACGCAGACGGTGACATCGCGCTGGAACAGCGACATGGCGTGCCGGGGGTCGAGGGGGGCGGGCCTCCCGAGGAGGGGGGCCGGAGGGGAGGGCCGGCTCCGCGAACGCGGGACCGTGGGGACGGAGACTCTACCCCGGATCTCCGACGCCGCCATCCCCGAGCGCGGGGCATCCACGCGAACGTGGGTCCCCCACCGGGGCTCGCGACCGATTCACGAATTCGCTTGCCGATCCGAGCACAGGGAGACATAAAGTCGCAGATGTCCGCCCTGCCCGAGCTCCTGGTCCAGTTCACCATCGCCGTGGCCCTGGCGGTCGGCGTGTTCGGGCTCGCTCGCTGACCACGCGCGGGCGGTCCCGCGGCGGCTGAGCAAGGCGCCACCGGGCGCTACCGGCGTCGGCTGAGCGAGGCGCTACCGGGCGTCCATCACCCGCGCGCCCGCAGGCTCACGGCGTAGGCGCCGTCTCTTCCGCGCCGGGGAGCGTGAACGTCGGGAGCTCGCCGCCCTCCGCGCCGTCGATCGCGGGCGTCACGGGCTCGACGTTCGTGAGCGCGGTCGCGGGCACCCACCCGAAGTTCGTGCCCTTGCGGACGCGCACCTTCTCGCCGTCCCGCACGAGCACCTCGACGCGATCGCCCTCGACGAGGGAGACGGACACCGCCGTCACGTCGGGCCAGCGCACGCCCTCGGTGGGGGCGACGGCCCAGAGATCTTCGGCGAAGGCGAGCGAGCAGAGGACGAGCAGGAACACGGGGCACCCCTGGGGCAGGACGGCGCGCTATATCGCGGCGCCCGCCTCCGTCGAAGGCGCCCCACGCAACCGGATGAGCCCGTCGTCGTGAAGCCGATCTCGTACCTCGTCGAGACCCTCGCCCGCATCGGACGCTTCGGCCTGTTCGCCGGGGCCGTGGCGCGCCGCGCGGTCACGCCGCCGTGGAACGTGCGCGACTTCTTCCGCCACACCTGGCTGGTCACGACGCGCTGCATGGCGCCGGTGGCGGCGGTCACCTTCCCGTTCGGGATGGTCATCGGGCTCCAGGGCCTCGAGATCTTCGATCTCTTCGGAGCCCAGCGCATGCTCCCCTCCCTCATCAGCGTGGCGGTGCTGCGCGAGCTCTCGCCGGTGCTCGCGAGCGTGCTCGTGGCGGCGCAGGGTGGCAGCGCCTTCGCGGCCGAGCTCGGGGCGATGCGCATCAAGGAGGAGCTCGACGCCACCGAGGTCATGGCGGTGGACAGCCTCCGGTGGCACGTCGTCCCCCGGGTGCTCGCGCTCGTGCTCGCGTGCCCGATCCTCAACGTGCTCGGCACCGTGGCGGGGCTCGCGGGCGGGTTCGTCATGGCGGTCGGCATCCAGGGCGAGCCCGCGGGCGTGTTCATGGCGAACCTGTGGGCGTTCACCGTGCCCTTCGACCTGGTCGCCGGCGTGATCAAGACGCTCGTGTTCGGCCTGCTCATCGGGCTCGTGGCGTGCTGGCACGGGTTCTACGCCACCGGCGGCGCGGCCGGGGTGGGCAAGGGGGTCAACGACACCGTCGTCCACGCGGTCCTGCTCTTCTTCGCGGCCAACTACCTGCTCACCAGCGCGATGTTCGCGCTCTGATGGGCTGGCTCACCGCCATCGGCCGGTTCGCCGGCTTCTGCCTCGACTTCGTGAGGGCGAACCTGCTCCGGATGCCGCCGCCCGGCCGCACGCTGGAGGAGGCCTACCGCATCGGTGTCCAGAGCCTCCCCGTGCTGCTCACGATCAGCGTGTTCGTCGGCACCAACCTGTCGCTCCAGGGCTACAACGCCTTCACGCCGCTCGGCGGCCAGCGGCTCGTCGGCATGTTCGTGGCGCTCGCCGGGGTGCGCGAGCTCGCGCCGATCATCGCGGCGGCGATGGTGGCGGCCAAGGCGGGCACCGAGATGGCGAGCCAGATCGCGGTCATGCGCACCCGCGATCAGATCGACGCGCTCGAGGTGATGGCGATCAACCCGCTCTGGTGGCTCGTGACGCCCCGGCTGCTCGCCATCGTCCTCGTGATGCCCGCGCTCACGGTCATCGCGATCTTCACCACGGTGGCGGCGAGCTGGCTCGTCGCGACCGCGCAACTAGGGCTCAACGGCACGGAATTTCTCGACTTCGTGCGCTCCTCGATCGATGCGCGGGACCTCGTCGCGTGCGAGATCAAGGGCGTGTTGTTCGGGATCGTGATCTGCCTCGTGAGCTGCTACTGCGGCTTCGCGAGCGAGAAGGGCCCCGAGGGCGTCGGACAGGCCACCAACGCGGCGGTCGTCGTGTCGAGCGTCACGTGCGTGAGCCTCAACTTCCTCATCTCCCAGGTACTCTACGGCTGAATGTTCGACGAGAATGCCCCTCCCATCGAATTCCGCGGCGTGTCCAAACGTTTCGGTGACCTCGTGGTCCTCGACGACGTGAGCCTCACCATGCCCCGCGGGCAGACGACCGCGGTGATCGGGCCGTCCGGCACCGGGAAGAGCGTGCTCCTCAAGCACATCGTGGGCCTGCTCCGCCCCGACGCGGGCGAGGTGCGGGTGTTCGGCGTCGACATGGCCACCGCGTCGGAGAAGCTCGTGTACAAGGTGCGCAAGCGCCTCGGCATGTTGTTCCAGGACGGCGCCTTGTTCGACTCGCTCTCCACGGGCGACAACATCGCGTTTCCGCTGGCGCGGCACCATCCGGACATGAGCGCGAAGCAGCGGCGGGACCGGGTGGAGCAGGTGCTCGAGATGGTGGAGCTGCCGGGGCTCTACGAGCGGCCCACCAGCGCGCTCTCCGGGGGCCAACGCAAGCGGGTGGGCCTCGCCCGCGCCATCGTCACCGAGCCGGAGGTCGTGCTCTTCGACGAGCCCAATTCGGGCCTCGACCCGATGACCAGCGACGCCATCGATCAGCTCATCGTGTCGATGAAGGAGCGGCTCCACATCACGTTCGTCGTCATCTCCCACGACATCGTCGGGACGCTGAACGTCGCGGACCGGATCTGCATGCTCTACGGCGGAAAGGTGGTCGCCAACGGCACGACCGCGGAGGTCACCCACTCCGACCACCCGATGGTGCGGCGCTTCCTCGGGCGCAACCTCGTCCTGCCCGAGCCGGGGGACCCCGCCGTGGCGACCCTCCCCCACATCGGATAGGCCCGCGTCCGAATGCCCCTCCCTGGCAAATACGAGGCGGGCGTCGGCTGCCTGGTGGTGGTCGCCGCGGGCCTGCTCGCGTTCATGGCGCTCCAGGTGGGCGCCATCCGGGGCTTGGGGGAGCACGTCGAGGCCACCGTCGTGCTGGACGACGCCGCGGGCCTCTCGACCGGCGCGGTGGTGAGCATCGCGGGCGTGTCGGTGGGCCGGGTGTCCTCGCTCGTGGTCGACTTCGACCGGGCCCGCGCCACGATCTCGCTCGACGCCGACGCGCAGGTGCGGACCGACGCAACCGTCGTCATGCGGGCCCGCTCCGTGCTGGGCGAGAAGTACCTGGAGATCGTGCCCGAGAGCCGCGACGCCCCCCTCCTGAAGGACGGGGACACCCTCACGCGCACCCAGGGCATGGTCGAGATCGACCAGATCGTCACCCGCATGGCCCCGCTGGTCGACGCCCTCGACCCCGAGGCCCTCCGCGCGGTCGGCGCCTCGCTCTCCCAGGCGCTCGCGGCCGATCCGGACCGCCCGGCGCGCATGCTCGCCGACGCCGAGCGTGCCCTGCACAACACGGCGAACGCGAGCGACGAGCTGCCCGCCCTCGTCACCGACGCGCGCACGACCCTCGCGTCGGTCAAGAAGACGAGCGACGCCGCCCGCCCCGTCCTCGCCCGCACCGACGGCGCGGTCGAGCGGCTCGACACCCTCATCGCGAGCGTGCCGGCCGACGAGATCCCCGCCCTCCTCACCGACCTCCGGGCCGCGGTGAAGGAAGGCCGCGCCGTGATCACGCGGCTGGACGGCTCCGCGGTCGACATGGCGGAGGTCCTCGCCAAGGTCAACGGCATCACGTCGGAGGACCTGTCGTACTGGGCGCGGGAGGAGGGCGTGCTGATCCGCCTCGTGCCGCGCGGGAAGAAGGCGAAGAAGTAGCGCTCCGAGGGCGGCGCTCGCCCCCGCTATTCCTCGGCCTCGTCCGTCCGCTTGTCCCGCTTCTTGTCGGCGTGCCCCCGCTCCTCGCGGGGCGCCTTCTCGGCCTCGGCGAGCTTCCGGAGGTTCACGCTCGCGTGCAGCTCGAGCGAGTAGTTGGTGACGAGGTTGTGGAAGTCGTCCTTGAGGCCGAGCTCGTCGAGGTAGTTGCGCACCTCGCGCGCCACCGCGCGCACGACCTCGGACTTGGCCTTGTCGCCGCCCTCGAGCACGGCGCCGAAGACCTCCTTGGCATCCCCGAGGATGGTGCGGCCCTCGCGGTCCCCACCCTCCTGCGAGCCCATGATGCGGCGGCCCAGCCGGCGGAAGCGCCCGCCGGTCTCGGGCGTCCGCTCCGTGGTGCGCTCCCCCGCTCCCAGGCGTTCGGCGGTGTCTTCGGCGTCGTCGGGCGGTTCGCGGTCGGCCATGCGGGACTCCAACGGGCGCGGTCTAAGAGGTTCACACCGACGCGGCACCGACACGCGGGGCGTCGCCTCGGGACGATTGCACGGCGCGCCCCCAGAGGCGATCAGTCGCCCTTCGTGTACCGCCGGAGGAAGACCTCCATCTCCTTGCCCGACTGGTAGTCACCGGTACGGTCGGCCACGACGACGCCGCGCTCGAACACCTCGCGCGCCGCGTCGGTGTCCCCCTCGGAGACGAGCGCCCGGCCGAGCCCTCGGTAGGCGGCGGTGTACTCGGGGTCCGCCTCGACGACCGCGCGAAAGTGGGGGATCGCCTCCCCGGGGCGGCCGGCCTTGGCGAGCTCGGTCGCGAGCATGAACCGCGCGGTGTGGTCCTCGGGATCGTCGGCGACGATCTCCTCGAGGCCCTCGATGCGCTCCATCAACGCGAGATCCACGGCGTCGGCGGCCATCAGTTTACCGTGTAGGGCTCGGCGAGCGTGAAGGGCGCGATCTCGGCGTCGAACCGCTCGCCCTTCTGCGTCACCATCTGGTAGGAGCCGTGCATGGTGCCCATGGGCGTCGGCAGCGGGCAGCCGCTCGTGTAGTCGAAGCTCTGGCCCGGCTTGAGCACCGGCTGCTCGCCGATGACCCCCGGCCCGCGCACCTCTTCCACCCGCCCCGTGGCGTCCGTGATGATCCAGTGCCGGCTCACCAACTGCACGGTGTCCGTGCCGTCGTTCCGGATCTCGACCCGGTACGCGAACATCCAGAGACCGCTCCGCGGGTCGGATTGGTGCTCCAGGTACTCGGGACGAACCTCGACACGAATGCCGCGCGTCGTCGCTTCGGACATACTTTTCCCTCCGCGGCCCGCATAACCCGGGTCCGCGCGAGCGGGTGGGCGACCCGCCGGGGTCGCGATAGGATGCCCGGCTTACCCGCCGAGAGGCCTTCGTCTCTCCAGCGCATCGGAGCCGACCTTGACCGCGTCCGCGCCCACGCCGCCTCCCCTCCCGGAGCGCTCCGCGCTTCCTCCCGTCACACGCGACGATCTGCTCGCCCTCTACCGGCAGATGGTGCTCATCCGCCGGGTCGAGGAGCTCGCGGCGAAGGCGTACACCCAGCGCAAGATCTTCGGCTTCTGCCACCTCTACATCGGCCAGGAGTCGGTGGCGGTGGGCGCGGCGGCGGCCTGTCAGCCGCAGGATCACTGGATCGCCGCCTACCGCGAGCACGGGCAGGCCATGGCCAAGGGCGTGAGCGCCCGCGCGATCATGGCCGAGCTCTACGGCAAGGCAACCGGCTGCACCAAGGGCCTCGGCGGCTCGATGCACCTGTTCGACGCGTCGGTCAACTTCATGGGCGGCTACGGCATCGTGGGCGGGCACATCCCCCTCGCGGCCGGCGTGGCCTGGGCCATGAAGCAGAAGAAGACCAACGGCGTCGCCGTCTGCTTCTTCGGGGACGGCTCGGCGCACCAGGGCGCCTTCTTCGAGGCGCTCTGCCTCGCCCAGCTCTACAAGCTGCCCGTCGTCTTCCTCTGCGAGAACAACTACTACGCGATGGGCACGTCGATCGACCGCCAGTCGGCCCTCATCGACATGAGCCTCCGCGGCCTCGGCGTCGGCATGGTGCGCGAGCAGTTCGAGGGCTTCGACGTGGAGCACGTGCGGGATCGCGTCGGCGCAGCCGTCGAGTTCGCGCGATCCGGCCAGGGCCCCGTCATCCTCGAGGCCATCACCTACCGCTTCCGCGGCCACTCGATGTCCGACCCGGCCAAGTACCGCAAGTCCGGGGAGCTCGAGGAGAAGAAGAAGTCCGATCCCATCGCGATCACCGAGCAGCGGCTCGTCAACGACTTCAAGGTGACCGACGCGGAGCTCGACGCCATCCGCGCCTCGTGCGACGCCGAGGCGGAGGACGCCGCGAAGTTCGCGGAGGACAGCCCCTGGCCCGATCCCGCCAACCTCTACGACTTCACCTACGCCCCCTCGTCATCCTCCGACAAGGCCCCCGAAGGAGACCGCTGACATGCCGGTCCTGCAGATGCGCGAGGCGATCCGCCGCGCGATGAGCGAGGAGATGCGCCGCGATCCGAACATCTTCCTCATGGGAGAGGAGGTCGCGTACTACGACGGCGCCTACAAGGTCAGCCAGGGCATGCTCGAGGAGTTCGGTCCCGAGCGCGTGGTCGACACCCCGATCAGCGAGAACGGCTTCGCCGGCCTCGGCATCGGCGCGGCGATGGCGGGCATGCGCCCGATCATCGAGTTCATGACCTTCAACTTCAGCCTCGTGGCCTACGACCAGGTCATCAACAACGCCGCGCGCATCTACCAGATGAGCGCGGGCCAGTACAAGGTGCCCATCGTGTTCCGCGGTCCGAACGGCGCCGCCGAGAACCTCGCCTCGCAGCACAGCACCTCTGTCGAGTCGATCTACGCCCACTTCCCGGGCCTGAAGGTCGTGTCGGTGTCGACGCCCTACGACGCGTGCGGGCTCCTCAAGAGCGCGATCCGCGACGACAACCCGGTCATCTTCCTCGAGAGCGAGATGATGTACGGCCTCAAGGGCGATCTGCCGACCGAGGAGTACCTCATCCCCATCGGCAAGGCGGATCTGAAGCGAGACGGCACCGACGTAACCCTCGTCACCTGGGGCAAGCAGGTCCACAACTGCCTCGCCGCGGCGGTCACCCTCGAGAAGGAGGGCATCTCCGCCCAGGTGCTCGACCTGCGCTCGCTCCGCCCGCTCGACCACGATGCGCTGTTCGCGGCGGTCGCCAAGACCCACCGCGTCGTCATCGTGCAGGAGGGCTTCGCGTTCGCCGGCATGGCCGCCGAGCTGGCCGCCCGCATCCAGGAGAGCTGCTTCGACCTCCTCGACGCGCCCGTGCGCCGGGTCACCAACCGGGACGTGCCGATGCCCTACTCGCCGCCGCTGGAGAAGCAGGTGATCATCACCCCCGAGCGCATCGTCGAAGCCGCGCGGGCAACCGTCGGCAAGGGAAAGAAGTAGATGGCCGAATTCTTCGTGATGCCGCAGGCTTCTCCCACGATGACGGTGGGTGTGGTGGGCAAGTGGGTCGCCGCGGAGGGCGCCGAGCTCTCCCCGCAGAGCGTGATCGCCCAGGTCGAGACCGACAAGGCGACCATGGACATCGAGGTCTTCGACAAGTGCGTCATGTTGAAGCACCTCGCCAAGGAGGGGGACGAAGTGCCCCCCGGCGCCCCGATCGCCATCCTGGGCAAGGAGAAGGGCGAGGACATCTCCGCGCTCCTGGCCGAGTACGAGAAGTCGAAGGGCGCCCCGGCCGCCGCCGCC
>JAKFCH010000078.1:0-33911 GCA_036676765.1 Deltaproteobacteria bacterium | reverse complement strand
GACCGCAGGCGCCGCGACGGGCGCGGCCATGAACGCGGGCGCGGGCGCCACCACCGGCGCGGGCGCCACCGCGGGCGCTCCGGCCGGCACCCTCGAAGGGGCGGCGACGATCGCCGTCGCGGGCACGCCCGCCGAGACCACGAAGCCCGGCAAGCGCGCCGCCGCCGAGCTCGCGGTGTTCCACGGCGTGCTCGCCGAGCTCTCCAACGAGACCTGGCGCACCCTCGGCACGACCTGGGAGCGGCGCGGCACCCTCCCGACCGACAGCACGCTCCCGACGCTCGTGGCCCTCGCCGCGAAGGACGCCGGCGATCCCGTCGGGTGGGCCCGGTGGCAGAAGCTCCCCGCGCGTCCAGACACCGTGGTCGACGCGCGCGTGGCCCTCCACGAGGCGCTCCGCAAGGGGGACGGCGATGCGCTCACCGTGGCCGCCCTCGGGCGCGCCGCGCTCGTGGAGGAGCCCATCCCCGGCGGCCATCGCGCCTTCTGGGATCCGATGCTGCACCTGACGCTGTCGCAGGGGTACGGCCGCGCGATCGTCGACGGCTACCCGACCGACACCCTCGAGCGCACCGCCTTCTCCGGGATGATCGACCCCGCCGACGGCGCGCCCGCCGCCTCGCTCGCGAAGCTCGGGCTCGCCATGCCCCCGCAGGACGACGCCGAGGCCTGCCGCGAGCTGGTGCGCGCGTTCGATCGCCAGCTCGATCCCTGGAAGGTGCAGCTCACGGCGACCGCCCCCGAGCCCGGGAAGGCGCTCCTCACCGATCTCCGGCTCGTCGAGGGCCTCCGCTCCCGCGCGCTCGTGGACTGGGGGGTCGACGCCCTCGGCACCGACCGCCCCCGCTGCGCGCTCGCGTTCGCCGAGATGGCGCTCGACCACGAGCACCCGCGCGCGATCACCCCGCTGAATTCCCCCACCCTGTACGCCGTTTCCGCGGCGGCCAACCTCCGCACCGGGCGCACGCGCGAGGCGCTCGACGCGCTGGAGGTGCTCGTGGGGCCCTTCCCCGAGACCCTGGGCCTCGACGAGACGGTGGGCGATCTCGCCGTGCTCCAGGGGCTCGATCGTGCCGGCGACTCCCGAGAGCAGTGATGTTCAATCGCGGGCAGCGCCCGCGCCGAGGCTTTGCGATGACCCGTCCGTGGATGCTGCCCGTCGCCCTGTTCGCGACCCTCCCCGCCACCGTCCTGCTACTCGGCGGCGCGAACCTCCGCTACGCCGAGGACCAGGCCCCCGCGATCGTCAACCCGCTGTTCGGGTCGACCATGGCGGAGGCGCGCGTCAACGAGCTCCTGTTCGAGGGGCTCTACACCGACAACCAGGACCTCGCGACGACACCGGCGCTCGCGTCGAGCGGGGAGCTCTCCCCCGACAAGACCGAGATGACCATCACCCTGCGGGACGACGTCACCTGGCAGGACGGCAAGCCCTTCGTCGCCGACGACGTCGTGTTCACCATCCAGGCGATGCAGGACAAGGGCACGCTCTCCACGGAGGCGGGCCGGGTCGCGTTCATCAAGAGCGCCACGGCCGTCGACGCGCACACGGTCAAGCTCAAGTTCACGCGCCCGGAGGCCCGGCCCGAGGACAAGCTCCTCTTCAAGGTGCTCCCCGCGCACGCCTTCACCGGTACGGCCGTGAAGCGCACCGACGGCTTCCGCAACAAGCCCGTCGGCACCGGGCCGTGGCAGCTCGTGAAGTACAACGAGGACAACTCGGTCAGCTTCACCACCAACGGCGACTACCGCACGCCCGTCGGCCTCGCCGAGATGACGATGCGCGAGGTCTCGGACAAGAACTACCAGGCCAAGCTCCTGCTCTACGAGAGCCTGGAGGCGCTCGTCCGCGTGCTGCCGCGCGATCTCGCGATGCTCCAGAACAACCGCAAGGTCGAGCTCTACCCCTACCAGACCAACTCGTGGTGGTACGTCGGCTTCAACGCCTCGCGCGCCCC
The DNA here is from genome assembly GCA_036676765.1 of Deltaproteobacteria bacterium. Lineage (GTDB taxonomy): Bacteria > Myxococcota_A > UBA796 > UBA796 > SXON01 > CAJBVW01. The sequence continues at coordinate 31,953 of JAKFCH010000078.1, read as the reverse complement.
CTACGACGACGTGAACCTGCGCAAGGCGCTCTCCGCGCTGGTCGACGTGCCGGGGCTCCTCGCGCCCGTCGGCACCGGGGATCTGCTCTCCGGCCCGTTCGTGAAGTCGAGCCCCTACTACAACCACGACGTGAACCCGATCGCGCGCGACACCAACGCCGCCGCCGATCTGTTCACCGCGGCCGGGTACGCCCAGGTCGGGGGCGCGTGGAGCAAGGGCGGCAAGCCGCTGGTCGTGCGCATCGCCGCGCACCAGTCGCTCGAGAGCGCGCAGGAGGTCACCATCAACCTCCAGAGCCAGCTCCAGAACGCCGGGCTCACCGTCAACGTCGAGTTCCTGGACGACGCCGCGTGGAAGAGCCGGGTGTGGCGCGACCACGAGTTCGACCTCATCCTCTCCCAGTGGACGTTCGACCGGAACGAGGACGTGCGCGAGCAGTTCCACAGCGCCGGCTCGCGCAACTTCACCGGCTACAAGAACCCCGCGGTCGACGTCCTGCTCGACCGCGCGCGTGACGCCGCCGACCCCTACGTCCGCAAGACCGCGCTGCGCGAGGTCCACAAGCTGGTCCACGACGACGCCCCGATGGTGTTCCTCTGGACGCTCGACAGCTACGCGGCGATGAGCGTCAAGGTGAAGAACGTGGTGATCCACCCCTTCTACTTCTTCACCTTCGCACCCGGCTGGCAGATGAAGTGACGGCTCCGGCGTCGCCTTCGCCCGGTGCGCCTGGGCCCGGGCGCGACGAGCCCTCCCCGGGGGACCTCGACGCGCTCGAGGCGCCCCTCCCCGCCCCCCGGCGCGGCGCCCGCCTCCTCGGCGCGGTGGCGCTCCGGGTCGCGTCGTTCGTGGCGACGGTGCTCGGCGCCGTCCTGCTCGTCGAGATCCTGATCACGCTCGCCCCCGGGGACGCCATCGATCTCCTCCCCAACGGCGACACCCTCCGCGCCGGCCTCGCCGCCGAGTGGGGCCTCGATCGCCCGCTGCCCGAGCGCCTCGTCGCCACGCTCGGCCGCCTCGCCCGCGGAGACCTCGGGACCTCCCTCACCTGGCGCCCGGGCGCGCCGGTGGCTCAACTCGTCCTGGACACCGGCGCCCGCTCGCTCGTCCTGCTCGCGCCGGCGCTCCTCCTCGCCGTGACGTTCGCGGTGGGGCTGGGCGCATGGAGCGCGCGCGGCGGCACCCGCCTCCTCCGCGTCGTGCAGGCCATCTCCGTCGTGCCGGCGTTCCTCGCCGCCTACGTGCTGGTGATGGGCATCAACGCCGCCACCTGGGCGCTCGTCGAGCGCGGCGTGATCGACCGCCCCGAGTGGTTCGCGCTGCCCGACACCCCGAGCGCGCTCCGCACCGCGCTGGCCGTGGGCGTGCTCGCCGTGGCCTCGGGCGGCCTCACCGAGATGCACGCCGCCTGCGACGCCGAGCTCCGCCGCCTCCGCACCGCCCCGTTCGTCGACGCCGCCCGCGCCCGCGGCGCCGCCACCTGGCCGATCATCCTCCACAACCTCGTGCCGCCCCTCGCCGACCTCGCGGCATCCCGCGCCGCGTGGCTGCTCGGCAGCCTCGTCGTCGTCGAGAAGCTCCTCCTCTACTCCGGCGCCGGCGCGGCGCTCTGGCAGGCGTGCCGGCTGCGCGACTATCCGGTTGCCATCGGGATCACCCTTGCTTTTGCCGTGGTTGTCGCGGGGGCGCGGTTGGTGGGGGATTTGGTTCGGTTGGTGGTGGATCCGCGGTTGAGGGGGGTGGGATGAGGGGTCGGATCGATATCGGAATCGGGCTCGGAATCGATATTGGAATCGATATCCATATCGAAGTCGATATCGATCTCGGCTCGGCCGGAATCGAACTGTCGAACTGTCGAACTGTCGACCTGTCGAACTGTCGACCTGTCGACCTGTCGACCGATCGACCCATCGACCGATCGACCCATCGACTGGACGTCCGATCGGCGAGGATGGCGCCTTACCCCGGGCGAACGGCCGCCCTGGACGTCCGATCGGCGAGGATGGCGCCTTACCCCGGGCGAACGGCCGCCCTGGACGTCCGATCGGCGAGGATGGCGCCCTACCCCGGGCGAACGGCCGCCCTGGACGTCCGATCGGCGAGGACGGCGCCTTACCCCGGGCGACCGCCGAACCAGGTCGAGGCCCGGCCGCGCGAGATCGAGATCGATATCGACTTCGAGCTCGACTTCGATATCGATATCGATATCGATATCGATTCCGACTCCCCGAGCGCAAGGGGCCCCGGAGAGCGGCGCGGGCCGATCGGGGCACTGGGGCGGAGCCCGCGCCACGACACGCAGCCCGCGTCCGCGCGGGGTCGCGCCCAGGTGCCCAGATGACCCCCCGCTCCGTCGGCCTCACCCTCCTCGGAGCGCTGTTCGTCGCGTGGGCGATCGCGCTCGTCGCGCCCTACGATGTGGTCGCCGACGTGGATCCGACGCGGGCGAGCCTCGGGGCGAGCGCGGCGCACTGGCTGGGGACCGATCACCTCGGGCGCGATGTCGGGTGGCGGCTCCTGCTCGGGAGCCGGGCGTTCGTGGCGCCGGGGCTCGTCACCGCCGCGATCGCGGGCGGGGTCGGAACGCTCGCCGGGGCGCTCGGCGGGTGGTTCGGGGGGCCGGTCGCGAGCGGGGTCCGCTACGTGTTCACCGTGTTCGCGTCGGTGCCCCGCTTCGTGTTCGTGCTGCTCGCGGGCGCCATCTTCGGCGCGGACGCCACCGTGCTCGCCGTCGCGACCGGGATTGCGTGCGCGCCCGCCGTCGGCGAGGCGGTGACCGCGCGCCTCGACGCCCTCCGTCGCGCCGAGTTCGTGCTCGCGCTGCGCGCCCACGGCATCCCCGAAGCGCGGATCCTGCTCTTCCACCTGCTCTGGGTGAACGCGCGCGGGCTCGTGGCGCGGCAGGTGCTCCAGGCGTTCGGGTTCTTCCTCGTGCTGGAGACCACGCTGTCGTACCTCGGCGGCTTCGGCGTGCAGGAGCCCACGCCGTCGTGGGGCAACATGCTGGCGTTCGAGTTCGGCATTCCCGACGGCAACGTGCTCGCGTGGCTCGCGCCGGCGGTGGCGATCTGGGCGGGCATCCTCGGGACCGCGCTGCTCGGGCAGGACCTCGGGCTGCGGGAGGGCGCGCGGAATGGCTGACCCGCGGGACGCGCTCGTCGCCGAGGGGCTGCGCATCGTCGCGGGCGCGCGCACGCTCGTCGAGGACGCGACGCTGCGCGTCGGCGCGGGCGAGATCGTCGCGCTCGTCGGGGCGTCGGGCTCGGGAAAGACCGTCACCGCGCGGGCCCTGCTCGGCATGGTGCCGTTCGCGCCCGGGCGCGTGGCGGGCCGCGTGGCCGTGACCGTCGACGGCCGCACCACCACCCCCCGCACGGAGGCCGACTTCCGACCGCTCCGCGGCGGGGCCGTCGGGCTCCTGTGGCAAGACGCCCGCGCCGCCCTCGACCCCCTCCGCACCGTCGGCGCCCAGGTACGCGCGGCCGCCCGCCTCGCAAACATCGACGACGCCGACCTGCTCGCCCCCGACGGCCCGCTCGCCCGAGCCGGCTTCGCCGACCCCGCCCGCGTCGCCCGGCTCCACCCCCACGAGCTCTCCGGCGGCATGGCGCAGCGCGCCGCCATCGCGGTGGCCCTCGCGCGCGACAGCCGCTTCCTCGTCGCCGACGAGCCCACCACCGGGCTCGATCCGTCCGTCCAGCGCGGCATCCTGGCGCAGCTCGCGCGCCTCGCGGCCACCGGTGTCGGGCTCCTCTTCATCACGCACGACCTGCGCCTGCTCCCCGGCTTCGCGACGCGCGTGGTCGTCATGGACGCCGGCCGCACCGTCGAGGAGGCCGCCAGCCCCGCCGCGCTCACGGGGGTCGGTCGCGCCCTCGTCGAAGCCACGCGCGCGATCGCCGGGGGGGTGCTTTGAGCGCCGATGTCTCGTGGGGCGGGGTTCCACCCTGCGACGCCCCGGGTGCCCCCCTGGCCCCCCCGCTCCTCCACCTCCGCGGCCTCCGCAAGCACTACGGCGGCGGGCTCGGCGGCGGCGCGCCCACCGTGGCCGTCGCGGGGGTGGACCTCGACGTGTACCCCGGCGAGGTGGTCGGGCTCATCGGCGAGAGCGGGTGTGGCAAGACGACGCTCGTCCGCGCCGCGCTCGGGCTCGTGCGTCGGGACGGCGGGACCGTTCAGGTGCTCGGGAAGGACCCGCAGGCGCTCCGCGGCGGGGCGCTCACGGCGTTGCGAAGGTGCGCGCAGCTCCTCCTCCAGGACCCCGGCGCGTCGCTCAACCCGGGCCTCACCCTGGGGCGGACCCTCGCCGAGTCCGCGCGGGTCCACCGTCCCGACGCCCCGGGCGCCGCCGCCGACGCGCTCGCGCGCATGGGCCTCGGCCACCGCCGCGACGCCCACCCCCACGAGCTCTCCGGCGGCGAGCGGCGGCGCGCGACGCTCGCGATGTTGTGGCTCGCCGACCCCTCGCTCATCATCGCCGACGAGCCCACCGCCGGCCTCGACGCCGCCCGCAAGGCGGAGGTCCTCGACCTGTTGCTGGAGCGCCGCCGCCCGGGCGCCGCCATCCTCCTCATCTCCCACGATCTGCCCCTCGTGCTCTACGCGTGCACGCGGGTCGTCGTGATGCACGGCGGGCGCCTCGTCGACGGCTTCACGCCCGCGGCGCTCACCCAGGGCGGGCTCGCCGCCTCTCCCCGCCACCCCCTCACCCGTCGCCTCCTGTGGGCGGCCGGCATGCTCGCGGAGCCGGAATGATCGGGCTCGGACTCCTCTACGTGGTGGCGGCGGCGCACGCCTCTCCCGACGCCCCCACCGCCGACGGCGGCAGCGTGCGCCACCACGTCGCCCAGGCGCGGCAGTTCGTGAAGAACAAGTGGTACGACGACGCCGCGGCCGAGATCGAGGCCGCCCTCGCCGCGCCGGGCGGCGCCGAGAGCTTCGACGCCCACTGGCTCGGCGCGCAGGTCTACTACGAGGAGGTCGAGGCGGACCGCGCGCTCGTGCTCGCCGACCGCGCCGCGCTGCTCGCCCCCAACGCGGAGGCGCGCGAGCAGGCGAGCAGCTTCGCCACGTTCCTGCGCGCCACGTTCGGGCACGTCGACCTGCGCGGTCCGCAGGCGGGCCTGACCTCGCGCCTCCAGCTCGAGTGCACGTCGCTGGTGTTCGACGCCGATCTGAAGCGGCTGATCAACAAGTTGGCCCTCGCGTTGCGGGAGCCCACGACGCTACCGAGGCGTCTCTCCCTCCCCAACGGCGAGTACCTCGTCAACGGCGTGAAGGTGGTCGTCCGCGCCGACAACACCTCCACCGTCGACCTGGAGATGCGCCAGCTCGGCGCGCGCGGCCTCGCGGCGCTGCAGGTCACCCGCCTCGAGGTGGCGGCCGGCACCAGCGTGCTCTTCGGCGATCGCGTCGACAACCTCCGCACCGGCGGCGCCTTCGAGCTCGCGCTCACCCAGCCGGTGGGCCCGATCCTCATCGGCGCCGTCGGCACGTTCGACCTGCGCTCGTACGGCGCGGGCGGCACGCGCTCCGCCTCCGACCTGCACGCGTGGAGCGGGGGGCTCCGGATCGGCCGCGAGCTCGTGCTCGGCGGCCCCCTCGCGTTCCGACCGTCGCTGGGGGTGCGCTACGGGCTCGTCCCCGGGATCGGCTACGCCTGCGACGAGGACGACGGCGCGCTCGCCTGCGTGCCCGTCGGCGGCGACACGGGCGCCGCGGACGTGGAGATCTACGCCGTCGGCCGCGCGATCACGCCGTTCGTCGAGCTCTCCCTCGAGTACCGCGAGGCCGGCCGCACCACCGCCCTCGGCGTCGGCGTGAAGGCCGTCGTGGAGGAGCACGTCGGAACGGTCGCCTCCCCCGGCGAGGCCGTGCTCTTCGACGCCCCCGACGGTACCCCCCTCCCCTACGTCGCCGCCCCCGCCACGTGGACCGCCACGGGCATCCGGCTGCTCGCCAACGTCAGCTTCGCCTTCTGAACGGAATGCCCTCCATGCTGCTGCTCGCCCCGTTGTTCTCTGTCGCCCTCGCCCAGGCCCCCGGCACCGTCGCCCTGCGGATCTCGCCGGAGACCCAGGGGAACTGCCAGGCACCGAGCTGGTCCGTCGACGGGAACCAGCTCGCGTGGGAGGTGAACTTCCACGACCGCAAGATCATCGAGCTCTACGTCTCCCCCGGCTACCCCGGCGCCCCGCCCCGACGCATCGTGCCGGTGTCGCGCGGCTCCAGCGCGATGACCGCGGGCTTCGACGTGGCGGGGTCCGAGACCGTGGCGCACGAGCTCTCGTGGGCGCCGGCGGCGCTGAAGCGCTTCGTGTACGGGAGCAGCGGCTCCACCCAGGACTACGACCTCTACATCGACGGCGGCGGGCCGGTCGCGGCGGCGCCGGGCGCGGACGGCACGGCGGCGTGGAGCCCCGACGGCAAGTGGATCGTGTTCACGTCCGCCCGCACGGGCCAGGGGGACCTCTACCTCATCGATGTGGCCGCGGTGGAGAAGCCGCCGCTCAAGCTCACGGGCGATCCCACCGCGTCCGAGCTGTTCGCCGCCTGGAGCCCCGACTCGCAGAAGATCGCCTTCGTCGGCCACACCCAGAAGGGCGACAACATCTACCTCATCGAGAACGTCGCGTTCCCCGCGCCGCGCCCCGTGACCACCTGGGAGCACACCCAGACCCGGCCCACGTGGAGCCCGGACGGCACGATGATCGCCTTCTTCTCGAACCACAACGACATCAACCGCTTCGATCTGTACGTCACCCCGGTGGCCGGCACCCCCACGCTGGTCGCCACCGACGTGGCGCTCAACGACGACGGCCCGGCGTGGACGCCCGACTCCAAGCACCTCCTCTACGTGAAGAAGGACGAGGCCCAGTTCGACCCCGTCTACGCCGCGCCGGTGCGCCAACCGTCGCAGGCGCGGCTCGTGGTGACCGGCACCGTCGGCAACGGCGACCTCGACGTGGTCAAGCGGCCCGACGGCAAGGTCTGGCTCGCGGTGGTGGCCCAGGGGCTCGTGCACGACACGAAGCGGGACTTCAAGCGGGTGTACGCGATGGCGTTGGGGGGGTTGCCGTAGGGGGCTCGGAGCTCATGCGCGCGACCGGCTCGCCGATCGGCGCGCCCGCCACCAGCAACAGCCGTGCGGCGCCCGCTCCCGACGCCGAAGCGGCCACCGTGCGCCCGGCCCCGAGCACCGCGAGCTCGCCCGCGGCCACGCGCCGGCCCGCGAACCGGGCCCTCCGTGCGCGCGATGCGACCGTCTCTCGGCTGGGGCATCTCGGAGTGGACGATGCCGCGGCCGGCCGTCATCCACTGCACGCTGCCCGGCTCGAGCAGGTCGCGGTTGCCGACGCTGTCGCGGTGCTCCATGAGGCCCCGGAGCATGACGGTGACCGTCTCGAAGCCGCGGTGCGGGTGGTCGGGGAACCGTAGAGGAGCGCGCGGCGGGTCAGCGGCATGCCCGCCAGGATAGCCGGCCCCGGCCACGCACCCGCCGATCGCGGCGAACCGGGTTCACCGGTGGTGCGTGTGTACCGGCGAACCCGCCCGGAGCCACCATGTTCGGCCGCCTCCTCCTCGCCCTCACCTTGTCGGCCCCCCTCGTGGCAACGGCGCGCGCGGAGACCACCGCGTGTCCCCCCATCCCCCAGAGCCAGACGACCGCGTGGGCGGAGGGCACGTGGGACGTGAAGCAGGGGGACAAGGATTGGTTCACCGTACACATCGCGCGCGCCCAATTCGGGGTGGTCGTCGATGTCCTCCACCTCTCCGACACGTCGTGGCGCCCGTTGCGCGTCCGCGCGGTGTGTGACGCGCCCCGCCAGACGATGGTGCTCGTCGCGACCGACGTGGAGACCGCCGAGGAGCTGCGCATCACGCTCGGCGCGGCGCCCGGCGGGCTGGTGGGCTCGGTGTCGGGTGCCGGCCTCGCGGCGCCCGTGGCGGTGACGGCGAGGCGGTTCGACGTCGCGCGCAAGAGCGTGGGGGGCTGACACCGAGCGGGACCTGGGCGGCAACGCCCTCACGGTAGCTCGGGCGCGCTATCCTGCCCGGATGCCCTACCTCCTCCTGCTGCTGGCCTGCAATCGCGACACCGACACCGACACCGTCGCCCCCAGCCCGGAGCCCGGGCCGCTCGTGGCCGGCGTCGCGACGGCGCCCATCCCCGCCCCCCTCGGCATCGGCACGGCCGGCTTCGGCCCCTTCGGCGCGCCGGACTCCACCACCCCCTTCTCCTCGATCTACCCGGGCACCGTGCGGATGCACGGCCAGCCGGAGATCAAGGTGGTCGCGCTGTCCCGGGGCGAGGGCTTCGAGGTGATCTTCGTCCGCGTCGACGCCGTCGGCGTGTTCCAGCAGCTGCGGCGGGCCCTGGTGATCGAGCTCCAGGAGCGGACCGGGCGGGACCTGAACGACGCCCTCGTCCTCGGGGCCACCCACACCCACTCCGGCCCCGGGCGGATCATCGACGGTGGCGGGCTCTTCGAGCTCATCGCCGACACCTTCTTCCCCGAGTTCTACGACCGCTTCGTGCAGGACATGGCCGACACCGTCGAGGCGGCGCTCGCCGACCAGCGCCCCGCCCGCCTGGGAACGGTGGTCACCACGTGCGAGGAGGGTCACAACGACCGGCGCTGTGACGACGGCCTGGACTACACCAACAGCGCGCTGCCCGTGATCGCCGTCGAACGGGACGGTCAGCTCGACGCGCTTGTCGTGAGCTACGCCGTGCACGGCACCGTCCTCGGCATCGACGATCTCACCCTCTCTCAGGATGTCTCCGGCGCCGTCGAGCAGGCGATCGAGGACCGCTTCGACCACCCGGTCGAGGTCCTGATGCTCAACGCCTGGGCGGCCGACATGGCCCCGAGCGACCCGGTGCTGACCGCGCCCCAAGCCGGCGCCGCCGGCCGGCCCGACGGCTACGACCGGATGGAGCGCGTCGGCAGCGTGATGGCCGACGCCGTGCACGACGCCCTGCCCGGCCTGGCCTGGGAGGAGGAGCCCGCGCTCCGGGCGTCCACCCGCCGTGTCCCCCTCGATCGCGAGGCCATCGGCTACGCGGACGGGGAGTTCGAGTACGAGCACGGCGCGGTGTACTGCGAGGGCGAGTCCGACTGCGATCCCGCCACCACCATCCCGGGCCTGGACGCGGCGTGCCTGCCCTTCAACGAGGTGACCCCGGCCCCGAACCAGACCGAGATGACGGCCGGCCAGGTGGGCCCCTTCACCCTCATCACCTTCCCCGGCGAGCCCGGAACCCTGCTGGCCGAGCAGATCATGGACGAGGCGCGCGCGGCGTTCCCCGACCAGGTCCAGGAGGTCTTCTTCGTCGGCTACGCCCAGGACTACGTCGGCTACTCCATCCTCGAGGAGGACTGGTGGCAGGGCGGCTACGAGGCCTCGGGCGCCATCTGGGGCCCGCGGCAGGGCGAATACCTCGCGTCCCGCGCAATCGACGTGCTCGGCGCCTTCCTCGACGACACCGCGATCCCCGACGAGCCGGCGCCGATCCCCCCCTTCGACGACCCGCAGTACACCCCCTACGTGGCCGAGCAGCCGCTGGACGCCGGCCGGATCGTCGTCGACCTGCCCGCCACCGCCGGCGTCGACACGGTGTTCCGCCTGACGGTGAACGGCGGCGATCCGTGGCTCGGCCCGCCCCGCCCCACCATCGAGCGCGCCGACGGCACCGTCCTGACCCGCCCCAACGGCGCCCCCCTCGGCGTGGGGGACTACGACTGGTCCCTCGAGCTGACCCCCTCGCCCAGCTACGACGACGCCCCGGGGCCGACCCCGCGCACCTTCGCCTGGACCCTCGAGCTCCCCGTGCAGCGCACGACCCCGGGTTGGCTGGCCCTGGAAGATGGCGAATATCGCATCCGGGTAGAGGTACCGATCGGGCCGTCGGAGGTCGTGGAGGCCACGTCGAGCGCCGTGGTGATCACGCGCGAGTGAACGTTCGAAGGGGGGTCTCCTTCATCGGCGGTGGCAACTACACAATCCCCTGACCAAACCCGAGGGAACAACTCGGGGGCCGACCCGGACGAACCGGGAAGAGGTCCCCGATGCGCCTGCTCTCCCTGTTCGCCCTCGCCGGCTGCGCCACCCCCGTCACGGTGAGCCCCGCCGCGGTGAGCCCCGGCTCCGAGCCCACGCACGCCGAGGACCCCTTCCCCGCCCCGCCGCCGGACCCGCGCGCCTTCGCCGACGCGCCGCCGGCCTCGCCGCGCCTCGCCCGCGACACGGCGCTCGACACGCTCGCCACCGCGGCGGCCATCCCAACCCGCGTGCACGTCCTCACCGACAAGCCCCTCTACCGGCCCGGCGAGATTGTGTGGGTGCGGTCCTGGCACCTCGACAGCGCCTCGTTCACCGCCGCGACCAACGGCGGCATCCGCTACGAGTTGGTGGGGCCGCGCGGGGACGTGGTGCAGGAGAAATACGTCGAGCAGAAGAAGGCCGGCGCGGCGACCAACGACTTCGCGCTTCCGTCGAGCTCACCCGGCGGCGCGTGGCGGGTGCGGGTGACCGCGCCGGACGGCGCCTCCACCGAGCGACGGTTGGTCGTGCTCGGCTACGAGGCGCCGCGGCTGAAGAAGTCCCTGGAATTCCTGCGAAAGGCGTACGTGCCCGGTGACATCGTCGCCGCCACCCTGAAGGTGAACGGACCGACCGGCGCCGCGCTCGCGGACCACGCCGTGACCGCGCTCGTGCGCATCGACGGCGAGGACGTCGCCGAGGTCGCCGTGACCACCAACGCCGCGGGCGAGGCGATGGTGCGCTTTCCGCTGCCCACGGGGATGGCGGAGGGAGACGGCCTGCTCACCGTGCTCGTGGACGAGAGCGGCGTGACGGAGTCGATCTCGCGTCGCATCCCCATCGTGCTCGCCGGCGTGAAGGTCGCCGTCTACCCGGAGGGCGGCGCGCTCGTGGCGGACCTGCCCTCGCGCGTCTACTTCGCGGCCACCAAATCGGACGGCAAGCCGGCGGACGTGTCGGGGCGCATCGTGGACGACCGGGGCGAGGTGCTCGGCGGCTTCCGGACGTTCCACAACGGGCTCGGGCGCTTCGAGCTGGTGCCGCGCGCCGGGCGCCGCTATCACCTCGAGGTGGTGGGCCACCCCGGCGAGACGCCGCTCCCAGACGCCGTGGACGACGGGTGTGTCCTGCGCACCCACGACGACTTCGCCACGAAGGTGCCCGCCCTCCGCGTCGACGTGCGCTGCTCCACGCCGCGCCAGGTCTCCCTCGTCGGCACGGTCCGTGGCCGGCCGCTCGACGCCGCGCGGGTGAAGGTGACCTCCCGCCCCGCCACCGTCTACCTCACCCCGAAGGATACGAACGTGGCGATCGCCGCCGGCGTGGCGCGCGTGACCCTCTACGACGCCGACGACACCCCGATCGCCGAGCGCGTGGTCATGCGCAACCGCGATCGCCGGCTCACCATCGAGGTGAAGGCCCGGGGAGACGCCCACGGGCCGCGCGATCGGGTCACGCTCGACGTGACCGCGCGGGATCCGAGCGGCGCGCCGGTGGTCGCCGACCTCGCCGTGGCGGTCGTGGACGACACGACGCTCAGCTACGCCGACGACAAGCAGGGCGACATCGTGAGCCGCCTGCTCGTCGAGGCCGAGCTCGAGGGATCGGTGGAGGAGCCCCGCACCTTCTTCACCGAGCCCACCGGCTACGCGCTGGACCTGTTGATGGGGACCGCGGGGTGGCGCACGTTCGAGCGGGTGCCGGTAGCTCCCGTTGCGGCCGCGCGCGCCCGGCGAGAGGAGGGCAAGGTCGGCAAGAAGGACCTCGCGCGGCGATCCCCACTCCTCCTGCTCGTCGAGAGCCGCGACGAACTACCCGGCCCCCAGGAGGCGCCGTCGCCCGACCGGCCCGAGGCGCCGCCGGAGCCCCTGGATCGGGTCGTGGCCGAGCACGCCGGCCTCCTCGGCGCGGTGCGAGCGGACGAGATGGGCGGCCTCGACAACGCGCTCGCCGCCGGACTGGGCGCGCGCGGCACCGGGCTCGGCGGCGGCGGATTGGCGTCGCGCCTCGGGCTCGGCACCGCCGGCTACGCCGGCCGCGGCGGCAATTTCGGCACCCGGGGCGATGGCGGAGCCGGCACCCCCGGCGAGCCCATCATCCTCGGCGCGCTCGATCGGAGCCTCGTCGACGCCGTGGTCAAGCGGCACATGTCACAGATCCGCTACTGCTACCAACGCGAGCTCACGAGGAACCCCGCCGTCGCCGGGAAGGTCACCGTGAAGTTCGTCGTCGCCGCCGACGGCACGGTGTCGAGCGCGGTCACCAAGTCGAGCACCATGAGCAACGCCGCGGTGGAGTCCTGCATCAACGGGCGGTTCCTGCGCTTCCAATTCCCCGAGCCCAGGGGCGGCGGCATCGTGATCGTGGCCTACCCCTTCACGTTCCGATCCGACGCCCCGTCCGCGGAGCCGAAGTACGACACCGTCCGGGTGTTCCCGACGCCCCGCCTCACGTCGACCGCGGTGCGCACCGATTTCCGTGACACGATCGCGTGGGCGCCCGCGGTCCGCACCGATGCCAAGGGAAGGGCAACCGTCACCTTCCCGCTCTCCGACGCGGTCACCTCGTTCCGGGCCATCGCCGAGGGCGTGGGCGGCGGGCTGGTCGGGCGCGGGGACACCCTCCTCGCCTCGACCCTGCCGTTCAGCCTGAACGTGAAGCTGCCGGTGGCCGCGGTGAACGGCGACCGCCTGCACATCCCCCTCACGCTCACCAACGATCGCGACACACCGGTGACCGTGACCGTGGCGCCCACCCTCGGCGCCGACGCCCGCGTCGTCACCCTCCCCCCGCGCGGCGGTCGCACCCTCTTCTACGATCTCGCCCCCACCGCGCCGATCCCGGTGTCCTTCTCCGCCACGAGCGACGGCCTCGCCGACGCCTTCACCCGGACCCTCGACGTAATCGACGCCGGCTACCCGCGCGCCTGGTCCGCCTCCGGGCGCCTCGGGGCCGCCACCGCCCACGACCTCGACCTGGTCGACGTCATCGACGGGACCGCGCGCGCGTGGGTGAAGCTCTACCCCAACGCGCTCGCGTCGATGGTGGACGGCCTCGAGGGCCTCCTCCAGATGCCGCGGGGCTGCTTCGAGCAGGCCAGCAGCAGCAACTACCCCAACCTGCTCGTGCTCCGGTACCTGGAGCAGCAGGGGGTGGCGGACGGCGCCCTCGCCGAGCGGAGCCGCGCGTTGTTGGAGGAGGGCTACGGCCGCCTCACCAGCTACGAGAGCAAGGGCGGCGGCTACGAGTGGTTCGGTGGGTTCCCCGCCCACGAATCGCTCACCGCCTATGGCATCGCCCAATTCACCGACATGCGCGCGGTGTTCCCGGGGGTGGACGACACGATGGTCCGCCGCACCGCCGATTGGCTGACCACCCGTCGGGACGGTGCCGGTGGGTGGAAACGCGAGGCGCGGGCGCTCGACGGCTTCGGGAAAGCGTCCGCCGAGGTGACCGACGCGTACGTGACATGGTCCCTCGTCGGGGCCGGGATGGCCGACCGGCTCGCCGCCGAGCTCGACGCCGAGGCCCGCCGCGCCGACTCCACGACCGACCCGTACCTCCTCGCGCTCGCCGCGGGGAGCCTGCTACCGACGCGCCCGGCCGCCGGCCACGCCGCCGCCGCGCGGCTCGCGCGCCTCCAGGGCGAGGACGGCGCGTGGGCGGGTGCGGACCACAGCATCACCCGCAGCCGCGGAACCAACCTGCTCGTCGAGACCACCGCCCTCGCGACGCTCGCCCTCCTGGCGGACGGTGGTCACGCGGGCGCGGTCGAGGACGCGGTCGCGTGGCTCGTGGACCAGCGGGACGGTGCCGGTCGGTGGGGCAGCACCCAGGCGACCGTGCTCACGCTCAAGGCGCTCACCCGCTACGCCGCGGACCGGGCCCCCACGGACGGCGGGGCGCTCGTCACGGTGGATGGCAAGGAGGTCGGCCGCGTGCGGTGGACCGGCGAGGTGTCGACCGCGCCGCGGCTCGCGCTCCCAATCCAACCGGGCGCGCACCGTGTCACCGTGACCGCCCTCGACGGCGCGGACGTGCCCTACACCATCGGCGCCGCGTGGAGCACCCGGAGCCCCCTCTCCCACCCCGATGTCGTCGTCGGCGTGGACGCCGCCTTGGCGACCGACCGCGTGGACATGGGCGAGACAATCCGACTCACCGCGCGGATCTCCAACCGGACGGCCGCCGGCCAACCCATGACGCTCGCCCGCATCGGCATCCCCGCCGGGCTCACCGTGCAGACGTGGCAGCTCGACGAGCTGCGCGATCGGGGCGTGGTCGACTTCTACGAGACCGGCGCCGACGAGGTGATCGTGTACCTGCGCGGCATGGCGCCGGCCGAAATCCGCACCGTCCCCGTGGACCTGCTCGCCACCGTGCCCGGCGAGTACGTGGCGCCGGCGTCCCGCGCGTACCTGTACTACGACGACGACAAGGTGGCGTGGGCGCCGCCGGTGCGGGTGGCGATCTCGGGCGGGTAGCTCTGGTTCGGACCCGCGGCGGTCACTGGCTCGGCCAGTACCGCGCCTCCATGCGCGCGCGGTAGGCGACGAGGTTTGCGTGTCCGGCCGCCGCCGACCGGATCCGCCCCTCGCCCGGGAAGGCGAGCGTGCTGGCGACGAAGGCATAGACCGTCGCGTCCACCGAGGTCGGCTCCGCGCCGAGGAAGTACGGGCGATCGCCGAGCAGGGTCGCCAGCGCGTCCACGTCGGCGATGCCCATGGCCTCGATCTCCTCGGGGGTGTGGCGCCCGGTGCCCTGGGCATCGAGCTTGGCGCGTACGTTTCGCCGGATGAAGGCCAAAAGCGCGCCGCCGATCACCGGGGGGAGGATCGAGAGGAACACGGGGCGGAGGTGGACCCACCCGTTGTCGGTGATCCACCGCGCGTGGACGAGGCTCCAATACGTGCCCTCCTCCAACATGCGGCGGGTGACGTGGCCTCTCGCGCGCTCGTCATCGGTGAGCCCGGCGTCCAACGTTACACCGTGCGTCCGGGTGAGGTGCTCGACGATGAGTTGGGAGTCCCCCATCTTCCGGCCTTCGTGCTCGATGTACGGGACCTTGCCCTTGGGCGCACCCACGGGCATGCCCTTCTTCACCTCGTAGGGCAGCCCGGCCATGCGGAGCCAGGTCTCCATCTTGACCCCGAAGGGGCTGCCGCTCGGGAGGCCCCAGGCGCCGGGGGGTTGGTAGAGCGAAATCACGGTCACCTCGGCCAGAACAGGAGGAGCGTGAGCACGGCGCCCACGACGGCGTTGGTAGCAGGGTCCGCCACGAAGAACCCGAACCCCATCAGGACGGCCCCGAGCCCCATGTGGCGGGCCCGCTGCGCGCGGCGCCCGTATTGCCACGCGGCCAGGCCGATGCACCCGTAGAGCACGCCGAGGAACAACGACAGGGGGCTCATGGACGCGAGCATGTCACGCCGCCGCGCGGCGCCACCAGAGGACTGCGAGCGCGCCCCAGGCGAGCAGCACGACGAGGCCGAGCGGCGAGGCCCCGTGGACGTGCGGAGCGGCGTCGGCGTGCGCGGCGGCGAGCGGGATCAGGGAGAGGAGCATCCGCCCGACTAACGCCCGCGGCGGTTCGGGTCACGCGCCGGGTGGCCCGTACTGCGTGCGCGTCCCCGCCGAGGCGGCGGGGCCGGTCCCTTCCGGGCGCGCGCCGGTGGCGCTTGGTCGGCCGGGCGAAGCGCCCGGCCGGACCGGCCGCTCCGCGGCCGCCCTCCAGGGCCCTCGCGCGGGTGGTCTTCAGGGGGTGGCGCGGGGAGCCGACACAGTTGGCGCCCCGCCGCGAACCAACTCGCGCAAGTGTCGACACTTCATCGAGTTGGTTCGCCTGATTGCGGATCCAGCGGCCGTTTCAGGCCCCAACCGCGAACCAACTTGCGCAAGTGTCGACACTTCATCGAGTTGGTTCGCACGAGGGGTGCTCCAGCGGACATCGGAGGCCTCCCACCGCGAACAAACTCGCGCAAGTGTCGACACTTCATCGAGTTGGTTCGCCGAGCAGGCCCTCCAGCGCCCGTTGAGGCCCTCCAGCGCCCGTTGGAGGCCTCCAGCGCCCGACCACCCCCGCGCGAGGGAGGCTGGAGGGCGGCGCGGGCGCCCCGAGCGTCGAAGGCCGCGCGATGTCCACCGCCCGCGCCGGTCGGGCCGCGCGCGGCGGACCGACGGAGCGGCCTCGCCGCGACCCCGGAAGACGCCCGACCCGCGTCCGCGCGGGCGCGCCCGGGATCCCCCGGAGCCCCCGTGACGTCACGCGCGCCGAATCGCCCAGATAAGCAGGCCGATCGCGGCGGCGAGCCAGAGCCCGGACCAGAGGATCGCCGGGATGCCGGTCATGGTGGCGAGGAAGGCGGCGTCGCCGCGACCGAGGTCGGACAGCACGTCGCGCACGGCGTCGGCGACGACGAACAGGCCGATCCCGCGCAGCAGGAGCCGACACGCGTCGTGCGAGGCCTTCCAGGCGACGGCGAGGAGCCCGGCGCCGACCAGCGCGGTGTAGAAAAACCCGAAGGAGACGACCGGGATCCACCCGAGCGCCACCAGGGCGAGGACGCCGAGCGCGCCGCAGGGTCCGCGCGCCGCGCGTGGCACCGACGTGAGGAGCAGCCCCGCGAGGAGCGAGCCGAGGTAGCCGCCCTGCAGGATGAGAAAATGCAGCCCGCCCGCGGAGAGGGTGTGGCCGCTCTCCTCCGCGTTCACGACGATCTCGACCACGCGCCCGCCCGTGAGGACGGTCATCGCCGCGTGGCCGCCCTCGTGGAGGAGCACGGTCAACAGCCGCAGCGGGTACACCAGCGGCGCCGCGTACCAACCCGCGAGCACCGCGAGGAGCACCCCCCCGACGAGGCCCACGCGGCCTAGCTTTCCGGTCCCCTTCCCGCCGCTCCCTGTGCCGCCGCGCCCGCCGCGCCGAGCCACGTCGCCCCGGTCGAACCGCACGCGGGTGGCACCGCGATCCTTCACACCGCGGTCCTTCACCGGGCTCATCGGCGCCGCCGCGCGAGCAGTCCCATCGCGACGAGCACGCCCACGCCCAACCGGGGGACCGCGCCGCTCCCGTTACACCCACAGCCCAACCCCGCCTCAGGCAGGGGATCCAGCGCGCCCGCATCCGGCCCACACTGCAGCGGCCCCGGAACGCCCACCCCCACGACCTCCCCCGCGCGGAGCACCCACAAATCGGGGTCGAGCGTGACCGCCACGGGCTCCGCCGTGACACAGCGGCTCACCCGGACGGACTCCCCCTCCACGACCACGGTGACATCCTCGGAGGTGCCGTCCGCGTAGTCCACCCGCAGCGGGACGGGCATCCGGAACGCCGGCAGATCCTGCGCGATCGAGAGATCGAGCTGCCAGCCGTCCGCGCCGTCGGATTGGGCGGCCCACGCCCAGGTGTACGTGGGCTCGCCGATGCCGTACACCCACTGGTCGAAGAACCAATCCAGATCCGCCCCGGAGGAGGCCTCGAATGACGCGACGAGGTCGGTGGTCACGGCGGTGCCGAGGTGGTGCTCGGCCTCGTAGGCGGCGAGCGCGGCGAAGAACGCGTCGTCCCCCAACACGCCGCGGAGCATGTGCACGATCAGGGCCCCCTTGTCGTACACAACGCCGCCCCACATGTACAACGGGTCGTAGACGGGAAACCGCCCCTCCAACCCCTGCCACTCGAAGAACGCCGCCGTGAGGTGGTCGACATACGTCGTGAGCCCCTCGGCGCCGTAGGCGTGCTCGTACCAGAGCGCCTCGGTGTAGGTGGCGAAGCCCTCGTTGAGCCAGATGTCGGCCCAGTCGCCGAGCGTCACGTCGTTGCCCCACCAGTGGTGGCCGAGCTCGTGGGCGTTGACGAGCTCCCCCGCCTCCGCGCCCACGAGGCTGTCGGCGAACGTGACACACGTCGTGTGCTCCATCGCCCCCGAGCCGAACGGCGCCATCGCGTTTCCGTAGCTCGGGAACGGATAGGGGGCGTATCGCTCGGAGAAGAACGCGAGCATCTCCGCGGTGGTCCCGAACGTGGCGTCGACGTCCGCCTGCCGGTCGGGGTAGGCCCAGGTGTAGACGGGGATGTCGCCCTCCGTCACGGACAACACGTATCGGTCGGAGAGGTGCACCGTCATCAGGTAGGTGGCGATGGGCTCGGCCAACGTGTACCGCCACGTGGTCCACCCCGCGTCCGCGGGTGCTTGCCCCTCCAGCACCCCGTTGGCCGCCACGACCCACCCGTCGGGAGCGGTCACCTCCCACGTGAGCGTGGCCTTGTCCGAGGGGTGGTCGTACACGGGCAGCCAGGTGCGCGCGCCGCTCGGCTCGTGGAACGAGAAGATGACGTTCCGGTCCCACTGGATGCCGTTCGGCGCGGCGCCGTCGTAGGTCCAGTCCACGGTCACGATGGCGGTGTCACTCCCGCCGGGGAGAGCGATGCGCTGCTCGTCCCCGTCCACCAGCGGGGTCACGTCCAGGCCGTCCACCCGCACCGCGCCGAGCACGGGGCCGTCGGCGTGGAACACCAGATCCCCCTCGCCCACGCGCCGCGCGGCGATGGTGGCGTGGCCGGTGACGGTCTGCGCGTCGGGGTCGATGCGCACGGCGAGCACGTAGTCCTCGATGTCCCAGCCGGTGTCCGAGGCGGAGGGCGGGGCGGCGGGGGCCGTGGCTCCGGGCAGCGCGGAGGGCAGCGCGGCGCCGATCGGGCCGCGGGGGGCGTGCTTGAACACGTCGCGTGCGGCCGCGGGGTCGGCGAGGGTGGCGAGCGCCCCGGGCGGCGGAAGGGCCGCGAGCACCGCGTGGACGAGGAGCAGCATCCGAAGAGCTACCGATCCAGCACGTGCGCGTCGAGCACGAACGTGGTGAACGTGCCCTCGAACACCGCGCGCTCGGCCACGCGCGCCACGACGCGCACCACGTGCTTGCGGCCCTTCCCCTCGACGCGCTCGGCCTCGGCCACGACGGTCTCGCCGACGCGGACCGGGGCCACGAAGCGGGTGTCCGCCGAGCCGAGGACCACGAAGGGATCGTTCACCGCGAGCATGGCCGCGTAGTCGGCGAGCCCGAACACGAACCCGCCGTGGACGAGCCCGCGATCGTCCGTGGCCATGGCCTCGGTGGTGACGAGGCGGGCGCTGGCGCGGCCCTCCGCGAGCGACATGGGCGTGCCGACGAGCGCGGCATCGATGCGGAGGTGGGTGTTGGGCGTCAGGGGCGGCTCCAGGCGGCGCGCGAGCCTATACCGCCGGGCTTGCCGCTGCTCCACTCCGTTCCCTTACACCGGGATGTGGGCCGTTCCGGACAAGGAGGGTTCACCACAGAGTCACAGAGGTCACAGAGCGCCAAGGCAGAAGAAGGTCGACCGCAAAGGACGCAAAGATCAAGGCCAAGGAAGCGGAAGAAGGGGGATGGGAAGGCCTGACGCCGGGCTCTCTCTCTCCTCCGCTCATCTCCCGCCTCTCTTTGCGTCCTTTGCGCCCTTTGCGGTAATCCTCCGGCCTGTTCCTCCTCTCTGTGCCCTCTGTGCCTCTGTGGTGAACCTCCGGCTCCTCAGACCAAAGCCATCAGGACCCCAGCGCCGCCCGCGTCTCCGGCTTGAGGAGGAGCACCAGGCACACGAGCCCGAGCGCGAGGGAGACGATGTTGCAGCACATCAACGTGTTCACGAAGCAGCCGATGGTGGCCGCCATCGCGATGTGCCAGCCCGTGCCCTTGAACACGCGGGTGGCGGCCACGATCTTCAATACCCCGAGCCCGCCGAGGACCACGCCGTAGACGATGTAGAACACCAGCATGAACGGGGCGTCGTCCCGCCCCTCCGCGAACGCGCCCATCGCGCCGAGCGGGCCGCCGCAGAGGCAGAAGGCGCCCGCCAGGGCGTCCATGATGCCGAGGACGAGCAGGAGCGTGCCGATGGTCTGGCCCATGGGCGCGAGTGTAGCGCCGACATCGGCGGGTCGCGCGGCCGGCCGGGGCCCCGTGCTACCGTCGCGGCCGATGACCCGCCTCGCCCTCGACGCCATGGGCTCCGATCACGGCCCCGCCGCCACCGTCGCCGGGGCCGCCGGCGTGAGCCTGCGCGCGGACGCCCCCCACATCACCCTCGTGGGCGACGAAGCGGCCATCCGCGCCGAGCTCGCCCGCAATCCACACGCCGCCGATCGCATCCGGGTGGTGCACGCGCCCGACTTCGTGCCGATGGACGCCTCCCCGAAGGAGGCCCTCGACGCCCTCCCCGGCGCCTCCGTGCTCGTCGCGGCGCGGCTCGTGGCGGCCGGCGAGGCCGACGTGCTCGTGAGCGCCGGCAACACCGGCGCCGTCACCCTCGCGTGCGCGCGCACCTTCAGCCGCCTCCCCGGCGTCACCCGCGCGGCCCTCGGCGCCGTCGTCCCCACCGAGCAGCGGCGTGGCGAGCGGCGCGACCCGTTCAGCCTCCTCCTCGACGCCGGGCTCACCCTCGAGCCGAGCGCCGACGATCTCGTCGCCTTCGCCCTCATGGGGGCCGCGTACGCCGAGCGCATCTCCCGCAACCCGCGCCCCCGCGTGGCCCTGCTCTCGAACGGCGGGGAGCCCGGCAAGGGCCCGCCCGCCGTGGTGGAGGCCCACGCGCGCCTCGTGGCCCTCGTCCGGGGTGGGCGCGCCGACCTCGACTTCATCGGCAACGTCGAGGGCATGGACATCCCCCGCGGCACCGCCGACGTGGTGGTGACCGGCGGGTTCGTCGGCAACATCGTGCTCAAGATGCTCGAGGGCGTGAGCGACACCGTGATGCGCACCGCCCGCGCCGCCGGCGAGAAGCGCTGGCGCTACGCCGCCGGCTTGTGGCTGCTCTCCCCGGCGATCCGGCGCGTCCGCCAGGTCACCGACTGGCAGCAGTACGGCGGCGTGCCCATCCTCGGCTTCGACCGGCTGTGCATCAAGGCGCACGGCCGGAGCACCGCCCGCGCGATCGCGAACGCGCTGAAGGTCGCGACGATCACCCACCGGACCGACCTGGTCGCCGGCATGCGTCGGGCGCTCCGGACGGACGCCGCGTAGGGCTCGTGCCGCGTAGGGGCAGGCGCCCTCCCCGATTCGCCACACCCCGATACACCTCGAAACCTTCCGCTACGCGCACCGTGATTACGCTCGATCGGTGAAGGACCCCCGGGCGGACGTGTGGCATCGGCAGCCGGCCGAGGTGGAGCGGCAGCTCAAGGACGCCGTCGTGACCGAGCGGATCGTCACCCTCGCGGGTGGCGTGCCGGCGGACGAGCTGTTCCCTGCGAGCGAGATGGACGGCGCGATGGCCACCGTCATGCAGGACGACGGCGCCGCAGCGCTGCAATACGGCTGGCCCGAGGGCCACGATCGCCTCCGGGAGCACATCGCCGCGTGGCTCGCCGTGAGCGGCGTGCCGATGGGCACGGACTCCATCCTCGTCACCAGCGGCGCCCAGCAGGGCCTCCAGATCCTCGCGCGGCTCCTCCTCCCCGAGGGCGCCCCGCTCGCCGTCGAGACCCCCACCTACGTCTCCGCGCTCCAGGCCTTCGATCTGCGTCGCCCCGCGTGGTTTCCCGTGCCGCGGACCGACCGCGGCCTCGACCTGGACGCCCTCGAGCACGCCCTCGGCTACGGCGGCGCCCGCGTCCTCTACCTCGTCCCCACGGGCCACAACCCCACCGGCGGCGTGTTGACCGTCGCCGAGCGGAAGCACGTGCTCGCCCTTGCAGAGCGCCATGACGCCTGGGTGATCGACGACGACGCCTACGGCGCCCTCCACTTCGGCGCCGGCCCGCGCCCGCCGCCCCTGCGCGCCTTCGGGCGCCACCTCGACCGCATCGTCCACCTCGGGAGCTACTCCAAGGTGCTCGCGCCGGGGCTGCGCATCGGTTTTGTCGCCGGGCCCGCCGCGCTCATCCGCGAGGCGACGCACCTCAAGCAGGCGCACGACCTGGAGACCGCCACCCTCACCCAGCGCGTGCTCTCCCGGTGGCTCGACCAGCACCCCCTCGATCGACACATCCAGCGATGTGTCAACTTGTATCGCCACCGCCGCGACGTGCTGCTGGACGCGCTCCACGCCACCTTCCCCGGCGGGCGGTGGACCACCCCCGCGGCCGGCTTCTCGCTCCTCTTCCACCTGCCGGACGGCCTCGATGCGCGCGCCCTCCTCCCCGAGGCGCTCCGGGCCGGCGTGGCCTACGAGCCCGCCGATCCCTACTTCGTGCACGGCGGCGAGCCCGGCGCGGTGCGCCTGTCCTACTCGAACGTCGACGAGTACGGCCTGCGCGCGGCGGTGCACCGGCTCTCGGGGGTCATCGCGGCGGCGCGGGTCGGGTGATGTATCGGCGGGGTGATGTGTCGGTAGGGGCCCGCCGTGCCCGAGCGCACGGCCGCGTCTCCTCCGGGCTCGCTCGCGCTCGGTCGGCGCCGAGCCGCCGACGCACGGCCGCGCCCATCCCGCGCGAAGACGCGCGGTTCGGGGCCCCGCGGCCTGCCGAGGCGGCGCCCCTCCGGCGCCGCTGGGCCGGGAACCCGAAGCCCCCCACGGTGTCCAAAGGTGCCGAGCCCCCAGGTCCCATGCGACTCCTCCTCCCGCTCCTCCTCTCCGCGTGCGCCCCCGCGCCCATCTCAGAGCCGGCCGAGCTCCCCGCGCCAGCCCGGTCGGACGCGATCCCACCCTCCCGCGTGCCGGTGGAGCCCCCGCCCGTCGAGCCGATCGCGGGGCTCGACACGCGGGCGCTCGAGCTGTTGGGGAACCGCTCGGAGCCCCGCCCGCTCGTCACGGAGGGCGTTCCGGAGACGAGCGCCACGGCCGACCGCGACGCGATCGCGAGCGTCGTGAAGCGCTCGCAGGGCCGGATCCAGACGTGCCTGGAGCAGTCGCTCCGCGCCAACCCCAGCGTGAACGGCAAGGTGTCGGCCGGCTGGACCATCATCGACGGCCGGGTGACCGAGTCCCACCTCGTCGCCAACACCACCGGCGACGACGCCCTCGGCGTCTGCATCACTCGATCCGTGCGGGCGTTCCGGTTCGACCACACGATCAGCGCGGAGGTAGCCGAGTTTCCATGGATCGTGAGCGGGGCGTGAGCCGCACCCCCGAGGGGGCCGCCGGTTAGACCGCCCGATGTCCTCGCTCTTTCCGGTCGGCGTCCTCGATCTCGGCGCGCTCGATGTCCACGGCACCCTCGAGGTCGCCGCGGCGGTCGACCCGCTCGGGTACGGTCGCTTCTGGGTCACCGAGCATCACGACGAGGGCGCGCCCCACGCCAACCCGTCGATGATGGCCGCGATGGTCGCGGCGGTGACCCCCACCTTGCGCGTCGGGCCCTCCGGCGTGCTCCTCCGCTACTACACGCCGCTCGCCGTCGCGCACACGGCGATGCTGCTCGAAGCGCTGTTTCCGGGGCGGATCGACTTCGGCATCGCCTCGGCGCGCGCGCCCTCGGCGGCGGCCGCCGCGCTCGGGGGTGGGCTCCCCGACGACGACGCCACCCTCGACACGCGCATCCGCACGTTCCTGGCGATCCTCCGCCGCGAGACGGACCTGGTACCCCTCCCCGCCGACGGCGCGCCGCCCCCGGTGTGGATCTCCGGGAACAGCCCCGCCAAGGCCGGGCTCGCCGCCTCGCTCGGCGCGGGCCTCGCCAGCTCGAGCTTCCACACCTCGGTCCCGATGTCGCCCGACATCTTCGACCGCTATCGAGACACGTTCGAGCCCCGTCCGGAGCTGCCCGCGCCGGTCACCGCGCTCGCCGTGAGCGTGTTGTGCGCTGATACATCGGCCGAAGCCCGAATGTATCACGAGGTGTATCAACGCCTCTTCGGCTACGAGCAGACCATCATCGGCACGCCCGCCCAGTGCGCGGACGAGCTCGTCGCCCTCCAGCGCGCGACGGGCGCCGACGAGCTCCTGATCGCCCCGCGGCAGAACACGACGGCGGAGGCGATCCGCGGGCTCCGGGCGGTGGCGGAGGCCCTGGGTGTGCCCCCGCGAGCACCCCGCGCGGCCTCGCGATCGGCGCCGGCGAGTCGTGGGGCACGACCCACCCGTCGGATCAGTTAGGGCCCCCGGATGCCGCCCACCGCTCCCAAGTCCGGCCCCCTGACCGGCGCCGCCACCGCCCTCGAGACCGACCTCCGCGCCTTCGAGGAGGCCGTGGCCGACACGGCCAAGGTCCGCCTCGACACCCGCAAGAACCTCGAGCGGGCCGCCCGGGAGCTGGAGCGCGCGGCGGCCATCTACACGCGGATGCAGACCCGGCTCTCCGAGCTCGCGTCGCGTCTCCAGGCCGGCCACGACCGCGCCATGGAGAACGGCCAGTCCCTCCACACCCTCGCGCTCGATCTGAAGGCACGCCAGGAGATCTTCGTCGCCGAGCTGGCCTCCCAGGAGGCGCTCATGCAGGAGGCCGCCGCCCTGCGCGACCTCGCGGAGCAAGGCCCCGACGCGCTCGCCGAGATCCAGGCAGGGCTCGTGGCGCTGGCCGGCCGGGCGAAGGAGCGGGCGGACGCCGCGCGCGCGATCGGGTTCCGCGACCTCGCCGAGGAGGCCACGGGCCGCGCGCAGCAGCTCACCGCGCTCGCGAACAAGCTCGGGGCGAACTGACCGACCTTTAGAACGGATCCCCGTCCATCACCACCGGCCGTGCCGGGCGGTTCCGCAAGGCGACGACACACCTCTCCAGCTCGTCGGGCAGGGGCGCCTCGAACGCCCGCCCGTCGGGGAGCTCGATGCGCGCCGCGTGGAGGAACATGCGGCCGGGGTAGGCCGGGATGCGCAGCTTCTTGCGGGGGGTGTAGCGCTCGTCCCCCACGATGGAGAGGCCGAGACCGTGGAGGTGGCGACGGATCTGGTGCTTGCGGCCGGTCTCGGGGGTGACGCGCAGCAGCGAGAACGCGCCGAGCGGCTCCTCGAGGCGGTAGCGCGTGACGGCGTCCTGGGGGGCGCCGCCGTCGTCCGGGGTGAGCGGCGCGCGGATGACGCCCTTCTTGTGGGCGTGGCCCTGCACGAGCGCGAGGTACGACTTCTGGACGGTGCCGTCCATGAAGTACCGGCCCACGGTGGCGCGGGTGGCGGGCGAGGCTGCGTAGAGCACGACGCCGGACGTGTCGCGATCGAGGCGGTGGAGGGGCTCGAGGCCCTTCGGCAGCTTCGGCTGCGAGGCGAGCCACGCGCGCAGATCGTAGCGTTCGTCGGGCATGGCGGCGTGCACCACCCAACCAGTTGGCTTCGAGACGGCGACGAGGTCACCATCGGAGGAGAGTACGGAGGGGTCGGACATGGGTGAACCCGGTTATCCCCTGGCCGACCGGAGTGTCGCCATGTCCATCGAGCTCTACTGGGGAAGTGGGAGCACGCCCGCCTGGCGCGTGCAGCTCGCTCTCGCGCTGAAGAACCTCCCCTACACCTCGCATCTCCTCTCGTTCAGCCAGCGCGACACGCGCACGCCGGAATTCCTCGCGCTCAACCCGCGCGGAAAGGTCCCGACGTTGAAGGACGGGGATGTCGTGCTCAACGAGTCGCTCGCGATCCTCGCCTACCTCGACCGCGCGTACCCCGAGCCGCCGCTGTTCGGGCGCACCGCCGCCGAGACCGGGGACGTGTGGCGCCTCGTGATGGAGTACGAGTCGCACGGCAGCCCCACGATCGGCGCGGTCGCGCGGCCGATCCTGTTCGGCACGCTGGCCACCGACGTGGACGGCGAGGCGAAGGTCCGCGAGGCCCTCCCCACGCTGATCACCGAGCTCGACCTGCTCGCCACGCGCGTGGCCGACGGCCCCCTGGTGGGCGGCACCCTCTCCGCCGCCGACCTCACCTGGTTCTGCGGCATCCAGCAGCTCGTGCGCGCCTCCTCCCGCCCCGCGGCCGCCCCGCTCGACCTCGGGATCTGGCCCTTCGGCGCCCGCTGGCCCGCGATCGTGCGGTGGGGCGCGCTCGTCGAGGCGATCCCCGGCTACGACGCGACGATGCCGCCGCACTGGCGCGAGGGTGATGTTCCCACCCCGGCCCGCCTCGCATGAGCCGTCTGATCGCCTTGGTGGGCCTCGCGCTCCTGGCCGCGTGCGGCGAGGAGCCGCCGCCCGAGGTCCACAAGCTCACCGACATCTACAGCCCGGTCGTGCAGCTCAACACGGGCTCGGTGCCCGGCGGGCCCGAGGTGGTGCAGCTCTTCGTGCACCCGCAGCTCGTCGGCCCGTGCCACCCCATCCCGACGCTCGCGGCCACGCTCGACGGCAAGCCCATGACCCGGCTCACCGGCCGCGTCGGCGGCGCGATGCCCTACGATCGCGACTGCTCCGTGTTCGAGTTCAGCCTCGACCCGAAGGACATCGTGTCGGGGCCGACCAACGAGCTCCGCGTCACCGACGGCGAGACCACCTTCCGCGTCGTCATCGAGAATCTGTTCGCGCCGCGGACCGTCGTGGCTTCCCCGACCGAGGTGAAGCCCGGCGACACCGTCACGCTCACCTGGACCCCCGCGACCGACACGGTGGCCCCCAAGGGGGATGTCGGCCTCGAGCTGAAGGCCGGCGACAAGCGCGCCGTGATCAAGCGCACGGCCATCACCTTCGCGCCGGGCTCGCTCTCGTTCGTGGTGCCCGAGGGCCTGGAGGGCGACGTGACCATCGCCGTGTTCGGCACCGCCGCCGTGCAGCCCGCCGTCACGACGTGCGAGGGCGCCACCACCTGCGGCGTGTCGCGCGAGTACGACGTGCCGCCGGTGACGATCCGGGTCACGCGGTAGCTCCCGATCGGGGCGGCTCGGGGGCTTCGGGAGGGGCTCGGGCCCCGGGGGGTCGCCGCGGGCGCCCGGGGGGCGCGGCCGGTGGGGTGTGGCCGGTGGGGTGGCCCGGCGACGGACTCAGGGCGACCGCGCCTCGATGATCCCGCAGGCGACGCGATCCCCGGCGTCGCCGGAGGGCTGCGTGAACAGGTCGGGCTTCGCGTGCACGACCACCGCGAGGCCGTCGATGGAGACCTCGCCCGGCCCGAGCGTCGCGGAGCGGATCACCAGCTCGCGGCGGCCCTGGCCGTCGGCGGCCACCATGACGTTGCCGAGGTCGCCGGGGTGCTTCGCGTCGAACGGCGCGTCGGGGCGGCCGTGGGGTTGACCGTGGGGGCTGAAGTGGTCGCCGGCGGAGCTCGCGTCGGGGGCCGAGCAGTCGCCGGTCTCGTGGATGTGCACGGCGTGCTCGCCCGGCGTGGCGCCCGCGAGCTCGATCTGCACGCGGAGCTCGGAGGGCCCGGACTTGAAGCGCGCGGCCTCGTCGGGGGTGCCGGGGCGGGGCGTCTCGGTGAGGGTCACCGTTCCCGTCACCGCGCTCCCCGACCGGCTCTCCAGGGTGGCGACCGCCGCTCGCTCGCCCGGGTCGTCTCCCTGTCCCGCGGCGTGGACCTCCATCGCGACCAGCAGCAACATCTGCAACATGTCCCCTCCCCGGCCGGATCTACACACCCGGCGGATCGTCGCGGTGCGTCGGCGAGTATCGGTCGCCGGGTCGGTGGGCGGCGCGCCCGACGCCCGGCTAAACGGTCGTCCATGTGCACCGAGCCGCCGTCCTGCGCACCCGGCCGACTCGCCGCCCTCTTGCGCGACGGGGACATCGGCGCGCTCGAGCACCTCACCCGCTGTCACGGCGAGCGGCTCCTCGCCGTGGGGCGCCGCCACTGCCGGACGGCCGAGGACGCCCAGGACGCCGTGCAGGACGCGATGCTCGCGGTCGGCGAGCACCCCGACGGATGGCGCGGCGACGGCCCGCCCGAAGCATGGGTGGCGCGGATGGTGGCCCACGCGTGCCACCGCCGCTGCCGCGGCCGGAAGAACGATCCGGCGCTCCACTCGATCGACGTCGACCTGGAGGCCCCCGACGCCGACCCCGACGGGGCGGCCGCGCGGCAGGAGGCGCTCCGCGCCCTGCTCACCGGGATGGAGGCCTTGAGCCCTGCCGATCGCGCCCTGTTGCTGCTCGCCGACGCCGAGGACTGGACCGGCCCCGAGATTGCGGCCCACACGGGCCTCTCCGCGGCGGCGGTGCGGAAGCGGCTCTCGCGGGCGCGTCGGTTGCTCCGGGCGGCGATTCCGCTCGGATGATCAGCAGCGCAGCCGCAACAGCTCGCGGGTCCGCTCGTGCGCCGCCGGCGACTCGAAGCCCTTCGCGGTGGAGTGCGCCCACGCCTTCTCGATCTGCACCACGGCGTCGGGGGTCACGCACGCGGTGTCCCCGTGATCGACGTCGACCCCGCCGATGCGCCGTGCCGACTCGAGCGCGCGCTGCCGCAGCGCCTCGTTGCGGCAGCCGACGTTGATGAGGGCCCGGATCATGCTGTCGCGCTCGTCGTTCGGCGCGGTGTGGATCGTGCGCTCGATCGCGGCGAGGCGGGCCTCGAACCAGGCGTCGGGCGTGGGCTCCTCCCCGTGCGCGAGCTGGCCGAGGAGCGCCCAACCGGCGGAGCGCTCGGAAGGGGCGGCGGCGCCGATCCACTGGGCGGCCTTTTCGGCGGCGTGCGGCCCCTCGGCGGCGAGCATCGCGACGTAGGACGTACAGGCCCGCGTCGTCTCCGTTCCACGCGCCCACCGATCGAGCTCGTCGGCCGTCATCCGGGCAGGATCGGCGACCTTCGCGGCGAGGTTGCGCGCGTCGTAGTTTCCGGTGTCCCACAGCGCCGTGGCCAGCTCGTGATCGACGCCGATGCGCTTCCGCAGGGCCTTCAAGGTCGCGAAGCTGACGCCGAACATCGGCCCGGTGATGCCGTGGCGGCCATAGGTCTTCCGGGTCTGCTCGGATCCGGACGCTTCGAGCGCGGACATCGCCTCCGCGAAGCTCATGCGGGGTTGGGAGGACTTCTTCATCCGGACGGCCCTATCGGTCCTGGTCGGGGCGTGCAAGCGCGTGGATCTCCGACGTACAACGTGCATCGGGGAGGGATGGCCTTCGGCGAGCCGAGGCGCCGCGGGGCGGCCCGGGTGCCGCGCGAAACCCGGTCACACTCCGCCCGCCCGACGGCTCTCCCCGGCAAGGGCGCCTCCAACACCGGCGCCGAGGAGCGAGTGATGAAGAACGCCGTCCATGTGACCGTGGCCAACTTCCCCGTGGAGGTGCTTCAGAGCGAGGCGCCCGTGATCGTCGACTTCGGCGCGCCCTGGTGCGGGCCCTGCAAGCTGCTCGACCCGCTGCTCGACGACCTGGCCGCGGAGTACGCGGGCCGCGTGAAGGTGGCCAAGGTCGACCTGGACACCGACCCCGATCTCGCGGTGGCCCTGCGCGTGACGCACGTGCCGACGCTCGTGATCTACCGCGCAGGCGCGGTGATCGAGACCATCACGGGCTTCCGAGGGCCGGCACCGGTCCGGAAGTTGTTCGAGACGCTCGCGCGGTGATTCGGCCGTTGAACCTCGACCGGCCGCGTCGGCGGGGGCGGCCGCCGCGAGGCGCCGGGCCGCGCCGGCGGGGGCAAGCCGCCCCGAACGCGACTGGTCCCGAGGCATGCGGCACCGAACGAGACAGTGGGAGGCATCTCCGGCCTGGGGCGCGGTGGTCAGAGCCGACCGCTCCCTGAAAACAGGCATTGCACCGTGACGGCGGCGGCACGGTGGCCAGGGAGCGGGGTCGGCTGTCTCGTTCGGTGCCGCATGGGTCGATCGCGGTCTCGTTCACCCCCGCTTGGGTCCCCGCGGGGCGCGCTTCCCCGTCCCGGGGGCCCGTTGAACACAAACGCCGCCCGCCCCGCCACACCCCCACCAGCCCCGCCGCCCAAAGCCGCCCCGCGTCCGCCCCGGGCGCGCCCCCCCGGCCCCCCGACCCCAGCGCCCCGACTGGACGCCCCACGCCCGGCTACGTGTTCGCCAACGTCATGCTCCTCCTCCTCCTCGCGGCGTGCGGCCACCTGTTCCCCCCCACCCCGGCGCCCGTGCTCCCCTTCGAGGAGCGGCCGATCGACGTGGTCGGCATGGCGCGCGCGTTCCCGTCCGACCGGGTGAAGGACCGCGCCGGCTGGGCCCGGGACCTCCACGCGGTGCTCACGACGCACGACATCCCCGCGACGAACGGGAACACGTGCGCGGTGGTGGCCGCCCTGGAGCAGGAGAGCGGCTACGCGCCCGACCCCGCGGTGCCGGGCATCGGCGGGATGATCGACGCGTGGATCGCCGAGAAGCAGGCGGCCATGGGCAAGATCCCCGGCTGGGCGTTCGGCGAGGGGCTGCGCGCCGTGCTCGACGCGAAGGCCACCGGGCAGACGAGATCGTTCTACGAGCGGCTGAAGTCGGCCAAGACCGAGCGGGACGTCGACCGCGTGTTCCGCGAGTTCGTGGGCTTCCATCGCTCGCGGCTCCCCGCGCCGCTGCGCACGGCCGAGGAGGCCGCGCAATTCGTGGGCCTCGATCTCGACGACCTGAACCCGATCACCACGGCGGGCTGCCTGCAGGTGAAGGTCGACTTCGCCGAGGACCACGCCCGCACGCACGGCACCGACCCCGCGCTCGTGCGCGACACGCTCTACACGCGCGAAGGCTGCCTCCACCACGGGGTGGTTCGCCTCCTCGACTGGGACGCCGGCTACGACAAGCCGCTCTACCGGTTCGCCGATTATAACGCCGGGCTCTACGCGAGCCGGAACGCCGCGTTCCAGGAGCAGGTCGCGACGCTCGCGGGCACGAAGCTCGCGCTCGACGGGGATCTGCTCCGCTACAACGAGGCGGGGCGGCCCGCGTCGGAGCCGTCGAAGACGCTCACCACGGTGCAGGCCGTCGCGACCGCGAACAGGCTCGACCTCTCGGAGGGCCGCATCCGGCGTGATCTCGGGAAGGAGAAGTCCCGGGCCTTCGAGGAGACCGAGACCTGGAAGGCCATCCGCGCGCTCTACGAGACGAAGACCGGGAAGAAGGCCGCATACGCCCGTCTCCCCGAGGTGACGCTCGACTCCATCAAGCTCCAGGGCAACAAGACCACGGCGTGGTTCGCCCAGAACGTCGACCGTCGCTACCAGGCGTGCATCACGCGGCTGAAGAGCGACTGACCGGGCCGCGAGGCCCTACTCCAGCGCCACGTAGATGCGGTGCACGTCGTCGTTCTCGTCGAACCCGTTGACGAAGTTGCCGACGTCCTTGGCCTGCTCCTCCGTGAGCTCGACCATCGACTTCGGCACCCAGCCGAGCTCGGCGGTGCTCACGACCCAGCCCATGGCCTGGAGCGCGCGGCTCACGGTGTCGACGTCGGGGGGGTCGCAGATGAACTCCGCGCCGTCCTCGGCGGGCTTGACCTCCTGCGCGCCGGCCTCGATCGCGGCCTCCTCGGGGTCCATGCCCGACGGGTGGGACGCCTCGATGATCCCGCGCCGGTCGAACATCCACGCCACGCTGCCCGCGCCGCCGAGCTGGCCCTTGCGGAACAACACCCGCACGTCGCCCGCGGTGCGGTTGCGGTTCTCCGTGAGGCACTCGACCATGATCGGCACCTGGTGCGGGCAGAAGCCCTCGTAGGTGACGGTCTCGTAGATGATATTTTCATCCGTCTCGCCGCGGCCCTTCTTCAGGGCGCGGTCGATGGTGTCGCGCGGCATGGAGTTCTTTCGCGCGTTCTCCAGGGCGGCCCGCAGCCGCGCGTTGGACTCCGGCGAAGGATCCCCGCTCTTGGCGGCGACGATGATCTCCTTCGACAAGCGGGTGAACAGCGCGCCACGACGCGCGCCGGACTCCTCACGACCCTTCTGTTTCCATTGAGCGCCCATGCCGGCCCGTTTACGAGATTTTTCGGCCCGAGGCAAGTAGCGACGCATCCCATGTTCGACGGAGGGGCGGCCCGGCGCCGCCGCGGACGGCGTCGCCGTCGCTGCCCTCCGCGCTTCGCTGCGCTCGGTCCGGCGAGGCGCCGGGACCGGCCGGAGCGCCCCCGAGCGGGCGCACCGGCCGCGCTCCGGGCAGCTG
>JAKFCH010000077.1:0-3490 GCA_036676765.1 Deltaproteobacteria bacterium | reverse complement strand
GGGCGCCGGCCGCGGGGGCGCCGCTCTTACGCTTACATCTCACGTACACCCGCGGGTCCGCCACCCCCGGGGGGAGGTGTAAGAGGGGTAAAAGAGCTGGAAGGGACGGCGATTCTGCCGGACCGACCTGGATCCTTGACCCCAAGGCATCCGGGCCGGTACTCTCCACCCCCGTGCGCCGGAGCGAGAATGGAAGTGGCCGCCTACGTCGAAGAGTCCAGCGAGATCCGCCGCAAGGTCGAGCGCGGCGTCGAGGAGCCCGACTACGCCATCGTGGAGCGGCTGCCGGACTTCGAGGTGCGGGTCTACGGCCGCCTCGTCCAGGCGCGCGTGGTCGTGCGCGGGGCCTTCCCGGAGAGCGCGGGCGAGGGCTTCCGCATCCTCTCCAAGTACATCTTCGGCGGCAACCGCTCCGCCGACGGCGCGTCCGTCTGCATCGAGATGACGCGCCCCGTCGGGCACATCGACCGCGGCGCGAACGCGATCGTGTCGTTCACCCTGCCGCTGCAGTGGCGGAAGGCGGCGGATCTGCCGACGCCGCTCGACCCACGCATCTCGCTCGTAGAGATCCCGTCGGGGCGGTGGGCGGCCATGGCGGTGGCGGGCCGGCTCACCCCCGCGTCGGTCGCCGCGGCCAAGGCCGAGCTCCGGCGCCTCCTCGAGGTGAACGGCCGCTTCGTGACCGGAGAGCTCGTGCTCGCCCAGTACGACGCGCCGTGGGCGCTCTCGGCCCTGCCGCGCAACGAGATCCTGGTGCCGATCGAGGGGTAGGGGCGCGGGTCGTCCCCGCGCGAGGGGCCCGGCGGCGCGCCGACCGGAGGGAGGCGCGGTCCGGCGTGGCCCACCGGGAGGTGGGGCGCGCCGACCGAGCGGCTCCGCCGCGAGCCGAGAGGGCACCGGCCGGGCGTCCGCGCCCGGACGCGCCCGGCGCCACCGTCCCGATGCGGTAGACTGCCCGCGGAGGTTCGTCATGGGCGCAGCGGTGGGCATCGACCTGGGGACCTCGAACTCCTGCGTGGCGATGGTACGCAACGGCGAGACCATCGTGTTCGCCGACGTGGAGGGGCGCCGTACCCAGCCGTCCGTCGTCGCGTTCGGGCACGCCCGGACCGTCGCCGTGGGGCACCGCGCGCGCAAGCAGCTCCTCTACGCGCCCGAGAGCACCGTGCTCTCCGCCAAGCGGCTCATCGGGCGGCGCTACGGCTCGATGGAGGCGCAGCGGATGAAGGCGATCGCCGCCTACGGGATCGCCGAGGGGGATGCGGGGGATGTGCGCATCCGCGTGCACGGGCGGCTCTACAGCCCGCAGGAGGTCTCCTCCCACGTGCTCGTGCACATGAAGAAGCTCGCCGAGGCGGCCATCGGCGAGACCGTGGACAAGGCCGTCATCACCGTGCCCGCCTACTTCAACGACAACCAACGCCAGGCCACCCGCGACGCCGCGACGATCGCCGGGCTCGAGTGCCTGCGCATCATCAACGAGCCGACCGCCGCGGCGCTCGCCTACGGGTTCCAACAGAACAAGCGGCAGCACGTCGCGGTCTACGACCTCGGCGGCGGCACGTTCGACGTGTCGGTCCTCCGCATCGACGACGACTTCTTCGAGGTCATCGCCACCGCGGGGGACACGTTCCTCGGCGGCGACGACTTCGATCTTGCGACCGCCGACCAGTTCCTCGCCGCGTTCGAGCGCCAGGTCGGCCTCTCGCTCGCCGAGAACCGCACGGTGCTCCTCAAGCTCCGGGATGCCGCCGAGCGCTGCAAGATCGCGCTCACCGAGTCCGACGAGGTGGAGGTGCACGTGCCGGCGCTCTACCGCACGGCCGACGGGCACGACTTCGAGTTCCGCACGAAGGTCGACCGCTTCCAGTACGCCGCCTGGGTGATGCCGCTCGTCCAGAAGAGCTTCGTGGTGGTCGACGAGGCGCTCCGCGCCGCCAGCATGAACGCGCGCCAGATCGATCACGTGTTGTGCGTCGGCGGCATGACCCGCGTGCCGATGGTGCGCGAGGCGGTGAAGCAGTACTTCGGCAAGGAGCCGAACGTCACCATCAACCCCGACGAGGTGGTGGCGGTCGGCGCCGCGATCCAGGCGCACATGCTCACGGCCGAGAACCCGGTCGCGACCTCCGTGCTGCTCGACGTGACGCCCCAGTCGCTCTCCGTGCGCACGATCGGCGGCTACTGCGAGGTGGTCATCCCCCGCAACACGACGGTGCCCGTCGAGACCTCGAAGGTGTTCCTCACCGCGCACGACGACCAGACCGAGGTGCGCGTGTCGGTGTACCAGGGCGAGAGTCGCGTCGCCGCGGAGAACGAGCTGCTCGGCGAGTTCGTGCTCGACGGCCTCCCGCCGCTCGTACGCGGGCAGGTGCGGGTGCGCGTCACCTTCGAGATCGACGCGGACGGCATCGTGCACGTGCGCGCGGTCGACGACAAGCTCGGCCGCGAGCAGTCGATCCGCATCGAGTCGCGGGTGGCGCTCACGGCGGACGAGGTGAAGCGGACGCGGTTCGACGATCTGGGGTTCTGAACCCGGAGCGGGAGACGAGCGGCGCGTCGGGCGGGAAGGCGCCGTGCGCCCGGGTCCGGTGGGGGGGCAGCCCGTAGGGAGGACCCACCGGGGGCCCCGGGCGCGGTTCTCGGCGCCTTCCCGCTCGGACGCGCCGCGCGATAGTCTCCCGCGATGGACCCCCGCCTCCGCCCACGCACCGAGATCGAGACCCTGCACGAGCTCCTCCCCGAGCTCGACTGCTACCAGTTGCTGCAGGTCGCGCCCGACTGCGCGCAGCAGGACGTCGACGTCGCCTACCGCAACGAGAGCCGCCGGCTGCACCCCGACCGGCACACCGTGGGCGCCACGCCGGAGTTCCGGACGCAGGCCAACGAGGTGTTCAAGGCGGTGGCCGACGCCCACCGAACGCTCCGCGATCCCGACGCGCGCGCGCGCTACGACGCGGACCGCCGCCAGGGCGCCCTGCGGCTCGACGACACCGCGCGCAAGGAGGCCGAAGCCGAGGCCGCCGCGAAGAACGACCCCACCAAGGCCGCGCGCACGCCCAAGGGCGAGAAGTACTGGAAGATGGGCCTCCAGTGCTGGAACGACGAGGACTTCAACGGCGCCCTGATGCAGATCAACTTCGCGCTCTCGTTCGAGCCCGCCAACGAGATCTTCAAGGAGTGGCAGGCCAAGGCCAAGGCCGCGAACGAAGCGAAGAAGAAGGGCACGATCGGGAACGCGTACAAGATCCGGTTGTAGCGGCGCGAGGTGCGCGGAGGGCGCGCGGCCGGGGCCGCGCGGTTCGGCGGCGAGCCTACCCGGAGCGGCGGCGCGACGGGACCCGACACGATCGGGCTCACGGCAGGCCGTGAGGCCGATCGTGTCGGGTCGGAGTGTGCGCGGGGTTCGAATAGCGGGCGTTTGTCCGTTCGGGAGCCGTTGAACGTGCCGGTCCGGCCCGACTTTGGCCCCGAAAACCCGACACAAACG
>JAKFCH010000076.1:0-33832 GCA_036676765.1 Deltaproteobacteria bacterium | reverse complement strand
AGCTTCGTCAGCGCGTCCATCGTCTGGGGCCGTGAGTCGTGAATGTCGAGCAGGCGCTTGTGCGTCCGCAGCTCGAACTGCTCACGGCTCTTCTTGTCGACGTGCGGCGAGCGCAGCACCGTCCACCGCTCGGTCTTCACCGGAAGCGGGATCGGTCCCGACACCTGCGCACCGGTCTTCTCCGCCGTGCGCACGATGTCCGCCGCGGCCTGGTCCAGCACCACGTGGTCGAACGCCTTCAGGCGAATCCGGATCTTACCTGCCATCGCGTGTCCTCTCTTCGTTGCTCATCATGACGGCGCATCGTGCGCCACCACTGCCGCGTCCACCATCAACCATCAACCATCAACCATCAGCCATCAACGGGCGAAGCGAGCTTCGCCCCTACTTCAGGATCTTCGTCACCACGCCGGCGCCCACCGTGCGGCCGCCCTCGCGGATCGCGAACCGCAGCCCCTCGTCCATCGCCACCGGGATGATCAGCTCGATCGTCATCTGGATGTTGTCGCCCGGCATCACCATCTCCACCCCCGCCGGCAACTCCACGCTGCCCGTCACGTCCGTCGTCCGGAAGTAGAACTGCGGCCGGTACCCCTTGAAGAACGGCGTGTGCCGCCCCCCCTCTTCCTTCCGCAGCACGTACACCTCGGCCTCGAACGTCGTGTGCGGCTGCACCGAGTTCGGCTTCGCCAGCACCATCCCGCGCTCGATCGCTTCCTTCTCGATCCCGCGCAGCAACAGCCCGACGTTGTCCCCCGCCGTCCCCTCGTCCAGCAGCTTGCGGAACATCTCGACGCCCGTCACCACCGCCTTCTTCTCCGCGTTGAAGCCCACCAGCTGGACCTCCTCGCCCACCTTCACCCGGCCCCGCTCGATGCGCCCCGTCGCCACCGTCCCGCGCCCCGTGATCGAGAACACGTCCTCGACCGGCATCAGGAACGGCTTGTCCGTCTCGCGCACCGGCTCCGGGATGTACGTGTCGAGCGCGTCGTACAGCTCCTGGATCTTCTCGATCCACGCCGGGTCGCCCTCGATCGCCTTCATCGCGCTCCCGCGGATCACCGGCGCGTTGTCCCCGTCGAACTGGTACTGCGTCAACAGCTCGCGCACCTCCAGCTCCACCAGGTCCAGCAGCTCCGCGTCATCCACCAGGTCGCACTTGTTCAGGAACACCAGCACCTTCGGCACGTTCACCTGCCGCGCCAGCAGGATGTGCTCCCGCGTCTGCGGCATCGGCCCGTCCACCGCGCTCACCACCAGGATCGCCCCGTCCATCTGCGCGGCGCCCGTGATCATGTTCTTCACGTAGTCCGCGTGCCCCGGGCAGTCCACGTGCGCGTAGTGCCGGTTCGCCGTCTCGTACTCGACGTGGCTCGTCGCGATCGTCAGGATCTTCGTCGAGTCGCGACGCCCCTGCGACTCCGACGCCTTCGCCACCTCGTCGTACGGCACGTACTTCGTCCCGTACCCCTTGTCCGCCGAGATCTTCGTCAGCGCCGCCGTCGTCGTCGTCTTCCCGTGGTCCACGTGCCCGATCGTGCCCACGTTCACGTGCGGCTTCGTCCGGTCGAATTTCGCCTTCGCCATGTGTCCCGTCCCCGGTGTTCGTCAAGTGCCAGTGCGATGATGGAGAATCGAGGATGGAGGATCGATGATCGATGCTCCGCCGTCATCGCCGCTCATCATCCATCATCCATCAACCATCAACCTGCTGTTCCCTCAGAGCTCGCGACCGGGATTGAACCGGTGACCTCATCCTTACCAAGGATGTGCTCTACCAACTGAGCTACGCGAGCGAGCGGGCGACGGGACTCGAACCCGCGACCCTCAGCTTGGAAGGCTGATGCTCTACCAACTGAGCTACTCCCGCGTGAAGCGGGACCCCCGCCTTGGCAGGCGGGGGTCTATGTAATGGTGGGGAGAAGAGGATTTGAACCTCTGTAGGCGTAAGCCGGCGGGTTTACAGCCCGCTCCCATTGGCCACTCGGGCATCTCCCCAAAGAATCGTATGAGCGATGTTGGAGCTGGCGGCGGGACTTGAACCCGCAACCTGCTGCTTACAAGGCAGCTGCTCTGCCAATTGAGCCACGCCAGCGACGTGACCGGACCGAGCATCCGTGGCGGACCTGCCTGCCGGCGAGGCCGTCAGACGGGGCACCACCCCGGCACCGGCGCATTTATCGCGGCCTCTCGAACCGTCAAGGTTCGGATCCCCATTCTCGCGCTTTTCGATCGGTTGCGGTGGGCTCCCACGGAGCCCAGGGCGGGGCGTTCACGGATCTACGCGGGCTTGTCGAAAGTGGACGCGGGTGCGCGCTCGAGAAGGTCCAGACCCTCGACCCGGAGGGTCTCCTGCCGCCCGTCGGCCCGCTCGACGCGCACGACGGCGGGGATCAGCACGCCCGTCGCGACCCGACGCCAGCCGGAGAGCTCGAAGGTGATCGGGCCTGCATCCGACACGTACCGGACCCGCAGGAGCTGCGCGGTGGACGGATCGAGGTCGATCCAGGCCAGGCCGGGCTCGGATTCGTCCCCGCCGGTACCGAAGCGGAGGCCCGATTCCGCGCCCTCCAACGCTCGGAACGCTCCCACCTCCGACCCCTCGAGGAGCCGGGCGGCTTCGAGCGCCACGGTCAACACCGCCTCGGGCGCGAACGCGTCGACCATGCCGATGGTGATGCCGATGTCCCTGCCCTGGACCAGGCCGCCAGCGCGAATCCACGCGCCGGATGAGGTGGCGACCGAGAGGCTGTCCTGCCCCTGGCCCGCCGTGCCGACCACGAGCCGTCGGGAGGCGCCCTCGCGCCAGTAGTCGTGATCGACCGTCACGACCTTACCGCCCAGGTCCAGCGTGCGACTGAACGTGAAGTGGATCGCCCCCGCGCGCGCCAGGGCAGCGGACCCGCCCGTGGGGCCCCCGTGGGCGCTACGGGCCCGCGCGATCCACGCCCCTGCCCCCACCTCGGCCGCGACGGCCGATGGGGCCGCGAGGCTGACGGCGACGGGCTTTTCGCCCGCGTCGACGCGCCAGGCCGAGAACTTCTCGCCCAGGTCCCGTTCGAGGCGCACCGCGGCCACCGCCGCCTCCGCCTCTCCTGGGAAGGACTCGATGATCACCACGAATTCCCAGCCTTTCCCGAGGCGGAAGCGCCGGACCACCCGCGGTTCGAAGCCGGCGGCCTCGGCCACCTGCTCCACCCGCGTGGCCGCCGCCCGGTCCGTGACCGGCGCGGCTTCGAGGTAGTACTCGTCCGCCCGTGCGATTGCCGCGAGGAGCCCCATCCAGCCGATCATCCGGCGTGGATATCACGACGCGGCACGAGCGTCAGTCGACCTGCCGCACGCTCAGCTCGTAGGTGCCCGTGGCGCTCCCAGCCGCCCCCACGATCACGAGGTACTCGCGCCCGCCACCGAGGACCACGTCGACGTAGGCCTCCTCCCGATCGACGCCCGAGCGGCCGCCGGCGTTGGCGCTGTAGTTGAACTGGGGCATGTCGTCCTCGTCGAGCTCGTCGAGGTCGAGCCACGAGGCGTCGTAGGTCCAGTCGAACGGGGCCACGTTTCCGTTGAGCGTGCACTCCATCACCCGGGCCTGGCCGAGGAACGTGGAGGGGAGAGGCTCGTCGGCGTCGGCCACGTTGTCGCGGTCCCAGTCGGTCTCGCACGTCGTGGGGGTCAGCGATTGGTCCCCGCAGGCGTCGAAGTCGCTCTCCTCGCCGTCGTACATCGTCGACGAGAGGAAGAGTTGGGCCGCCAGGTGCTCGAGCAGCGAGGTCGGGTAGGAGAAGCCCACGCCGCCCGCGCAGCTCTCGCCGCGCCGGGTCCCCTCCACGGTCGGCTCCGGGACGAATTCGCGCGGCGCCACCGCGATCCACGGATCCTCCGGACCCATCGACCCGTTGGTGCCGGCGAAGTGCCGGTCGAGCCACACGACGACGTTGACCGACTCGGTCTCCGGGCGGTCCGTGAGGTCGAGGAGCCACCGGTCGGTGTCGGGGACGTCGATGGTCTCGTCACCGTCCTCCCCGATGGACACGGCCGAGCCGGGCTCCGAGAGCTGACCGACCGCGTGGATGGCGGAGCCGTCGGCGGGCAACACGGGCAGGGCCACGGCGTTGGCGTCCGTCGCGGAGAAGATGTTCTCCACGGCGAGGTCGGGTGTCGCCGGATCGTTCCACCGGATGACCGTGCCGATGAGGCCGGGGCTCGTGGCCTGCAGCTGCACCAGCGCTTCGTCGTAGGTGATGCCGGAGAGGCGGACGACCTGGGCCGCGTAGTTGCCCTTCATCCAGCCGATGAACTCGTAGCCTGGCGTGTAGATGTAGGCGTCGGTGTTCTCGAGCTTCACCAGCCCGTCGGTGATCTCCACCGGCGTGTCCGTCGTGCCGCCCTGGAACGCCCGGTTGAGCCCGTTCACGTTGAGGCCGTACTGGTAGCCGTTGGCGCCGTACCGACCGCCCGGAGCGGACGGAGGCGCCGAGATGAGCGCCGCGGCGGGGTAGGGCGCCCACGTGGCGGGGTCGACCAGCTCCGCGCCGCCCGAGCCGGTGACGCCGGAGGTGGCGAGCGCCACCTGCCAGCCGAGCGCGAGCGCGTCGAAGCTCGTGCCGTAGGCCGCCGCGGCGCCCTCGATCGAGTCGACGCCACTGGCGCCCGTCTGCATCACCGCAGCGAGCATGTCCGCGCCGGAGCCGGCCGAGGACGCCTCCGCCTGCTCGTAGAGCCAGAGGCCGAACAGGTACTGCGCGCCGCGGGAGAGCGTGGCGAGGCTCCCGGGGACGCCGCTGCTCGCGAGCGAGTAGCGGTGCGGCGCGTCGAGGTACTCCCAGGCGTCCTGGTGGTAGTTCGCGCCGAAGCCGCAGTACTCGGCGGCGAACGTGCCGAGGATGTCGTTCACCCAGTCGGCCTCGACCTCTCCGCCTTCGAGGAGATAGTGCTGGTTGTAGCTGATGAGCGACGTGAACGAGCGCGCCACCTCGGCCGACAGCTGGTAGCCGGTGTAGGCCTCCACCGTGGGGGCCGTGTTCGGGTTGAAGAAGCCGTACGGATCGGGCGCGAAGACGTACAGGACCTCCTGCATGTCGCTCCCCGGGTTCTCCCGGTAGTCGAACTCCGCGAGGTCGACCTGCGGCTCGGCGTAGGAGGAGAGGACGCGCGAGTGGTCGTCGTCGTCCTCGCTGGTGAGCGTGATCGCGTTGAGGACGGGCGTGATCACGACGCTCACCCGGCCGTCGCCGTTGATGTCGGACTCGTCCCCGTAGAGGCCACGCACGTTCGGGATGATGTTCGTGTCGATGATGTCGGCGACGTCGGCGAGGTCGCAGTTGTCGAAGCCGTAGGCCTCGAACGCGTCCCGCACGTCGATGATGCCGTCACAGTCGCGATCCCAGTCGATGGGAACGTCGTCGTCGACCCAGATCTCCACGTTGTCGCCCAGCGCCCACAAGGTCGCCGAGACGGTGGCGTAGTGGCTGGCGTCCGAGAGGTGGTCGCGAACGAGGAACTCGTCGCGCGTGGTGCCGATGTCGGTCACGTCGAGGGGCGGCGGGGGCGGCGGCGAGGCCACGGGCAGCGGCGCGGCCGCGAACGGCCGGGCCCCGACGGGCGGGGGGCGAACGGACGGGACGCCCGGACGCTCGGGGCGGACCTGTTCGGCGTCGTAATAACGAACCCGATACCCCGCGTCGGCGGCGGCGGTGTTCATGACCACGAGGTAGAATTCCTGGCCCTGGTTCGACTCGCCCGACGCGTCGGTCAGCTCGACCTCGACCACACCCTCCTCGTCCTCGAAGGCCACGATGTCGCCCGGCTCGTCGAACCCGTCCGCGCTCCCGCCCGTGTCGGTGTCCGTGTCGGTGTCGGTATCCGTGTCGGCGTCCGTGTCGGAGTCGGCGTCGGTATCGGTGTCCGTATCGGAGACATCGCCGGAGCCGTCTTTTCCGAACTCGGGAGGATGCACGTTGGAGCACCCCCAGAGCGCGAGTACGAGGGTCAAGGGAACGACGGCACGAAGCATCCGGCTCCTCCATGGGCAGACGCGCCGTGACGGTACCATGCGGTCTCCGCACGCGTCCATGTTCCTCGTCCTGCGCTGGACGCGGAGACGACGCGCGCCTAGCTTTGCGCGGGGCCCGCACACACCATGAAGGATCTCTACTCGG
Organism: Deltaproteobacteria bacterium; assembly: GCA_036676765.1. Lineage (GTDB taxonomy): Bacteria > Myxococcota_A > UBA796 > UBA796 > SXON01 > CAJBVW01. The sequence continues at coordinate 27,671 of JAKFCH010000076.1, read as the reverse complement.
TCTTGGGCGTCTCGAAGGAGGCGGACCAGGCTTCCATCAAGAAAGCGTTCAAGACCCTCGCCCGGAAGTTCCATCCGGACGTGAACAAGGACGCGGGCGCGACCGAACGGTTCAAGGAGATCACCGCCGCCTACGAGGTGCTCGGGGACGAACAGAAACGTTCGCTCTACGACGAGTTCGGCGAGGTCTCGCTCCGGACCGGCTTCGACGCCGACCAGGCCCGGGCCTACAAGAACATGGGCGGGGGCTTCCCTCCGCCGGGCGCGGGCGGCGCCGGGCAGGGCTACCCGTTCCCCGGCGGCGCGGGGGGGGGCTTCGGCTTCGAGGACCTGTTCTCGGGCCTGTTCACCCGTGGCGGCGGCGGGGGGCCGCGCGCCGCGGGGGGGCGCACTCAGCGGGCCGGCCCCGACGTGGAGGGTCACGTCACCATCCCCTTCATGGATGCCGTGCGCGGCGCCGAGATCCCGCTCCAGGTCCGCCGTCCCGGCCCCTGTCCGACCTGCCACGGCGAGGGGGGCACCGGCCGGCGGTCCTGCGCGGCCTGCGGCGGCGCCGGGCGGCGCCCCCTCCGTCAGTTCGGCCTCAACGCGCTGGTCCAGTGCGAGGAGTGCGGCGGCGCCGGCGTGGTCTACGCCGACGAGTGCGACACCTGTGGCGGGACCGGACGGGTGCGCGAGCTCACCACCCTCAACGTGCGAATCCCCGCCGGGGTGGAGTCCGGACAGACGTTGCGCCTCCGCGGGCAGGGGGGCGAGGGCAGCGCCGGCGCCCCCCCGGGCGACTTCCTGCTCACCATCAAGGTGCAGGACCACCCGCTCCTCCGACGCACCGGCAAGGACCTCGAGATGGACCTCCCGGTGCGCCTGGCGGAGGCCATCGGGGGCGCCGCCGTCGAGGTTCCGACGCCCACCGGGCGGGTCCGCGTGAAGGTTCCGCCGGGATCCGGGAATGGGCGTCGGCTGCGCGTGACCGGTCGGGGGGTCCAGGATCGCAAGGCCCCCGGCGATCTCTACCTCGTGCTTCGACCGGTACTACCGACGGTAACCGACGAGCAGGCGGTCGCCCTCGCCACCGAGCTCGACAGCCTGAACCCGGTTCCCGACGTGCGTGCCGGCCTCGAATTGTGATCTCGCACCCGACGACGTGCGCTTGACACGAGCGAGCGGTTTCCGGTAAACGGGGCGGGTTTCCCCGAGGCCCCATGCGCGCTGCCCTTCCCTTCCTCGCCCTCCTCCTGTCCGCCTGCCCTCCCTCCGGCGGGACCACCGACGACAAGGACGGCATCGACGACACCGGCACCTCGGACGAGCGTACGTTCGAGGACTTCGTCAACGTCACCACCCCCTGGGTCGGCAACACGGACGAGTGCATCGCCGGGAAGGTCCAGGACGTCGCTCCCAGCTGCATCGCGCCCATCACCGTGAACGGCACGGTGGCGGACTTCCAGACCGACAACGCCGTCCCCGACGCGTCCGTCCAGCTCTGGAACAACGACAGCATCAGCGGGACCGCCACCGAGTCCACCACGGCCGACGGCGACGGGCGGTTCACCTTCACCCAGGCCGAGTCCTGCAAGCCGAGCGCCTACGGCACCTCCACCCCGGCCGAATGGGAGGAGACCAAGGACACGTTCGAGGTGCACCAGGTCTTCGGCTACGCCGCCGGCGGCAGCTCGGACGAGATCTTCAACTCCGTCAGCGAGGCCACCTCCCGCCTTATCCCCTCGCTCATCGGCGTGGAGTGGGACGAGACGACCGGCATCATCGCCGGCACCGCCTACGACTGTGACGTGAACCCCGTCCAGTACGCGCAGATCTTCATCCACGACGGGAGCGGCAACATCCCCCCCTCGGGCGATGTCTTCTACTTCAGCGAGAGCGGCGGCACGAGCCTCCCGACCGACATCGAGTCGCAGCCCCACACGAACACGAACGGGCTCTGGGTCGTCATCAACATCCCGGCGGGCACCTGGACCGTCGAGCAGTGGGGCTGGGACGGCGCCGCGTACGTGGAGATGGGCGCGACCGTGCTGCAGATCTCGGCCGGCTCGGTCAACATCTCCAACATCTACACCGGCATCTCCGACGGCATCTGGTACCCGGGCAGCTGCCTCGCCGAGTGCGGGGCATGATCGCGGCCGGCCTCCTCCTCGGCCTCGCCAGCCCCGCGCTCGCGGACGCCCCCGACAATTGGAAGTTCAAGCTCGACGGTTACTACCGGGTGCGCGCCAACGTCTTCGGGGACCTGTACCAGGGTCAGGAGAAGGCCGGCACCTACATGACGCACCGGGTGCGCCTGCAGCCGGAGCTGAACTTCGAGGACCGCGCCAAGTTCGTCATGATGGCGGACGCGCTCGACGGCGTGGTGTGGGGTGACAACGCCTCGATGGCGAGCACCGCGCTGTTCGCGGGCGATCCCTCCCTCAACACCATCGAGGGCACGCAGATCGTGCCCATCCAGGTGAAGCGGGCGTGGATGGAGTTCAAGGTGCCCGTCGGCCTGCTCCGGGTCGGGCGCCAGGGCTCCCACTGGGGCATGGGCCTGCTCGCCAACGAGGGCAACGGCTTCGACGACACCTTCGGCGAGAACAAGTACGGCGCGACCTACGACCGCGCCATCTTCGCCACCCGGCCGATCGCCATCGCGCAGACCATCCTCAAGAAGCGCGACACGAACATCCCGCTCATCGTCGCCGTCGGCGTGGACCGGCTCGTCGAGGAGCCCCTCATCCAGTACTACGGCTACAGCTGTGACCCCGCCACCCCCACCGAGGGCTGCGAGCCCACGGAGGACCACGGCTACTCCGAGGAGCGCGACGCCGACCGCCGCAACGACGGGTGGTGGGCCGACACCGAAGACGACGTGTGGGAGATGGTCTACGTCATCCGGTACGCCGGCGAGGGCATCAAGCTCCCGGGCGACCAGGTCGGGGATCTCACGGTCGGCGCGTACGCGGTCAACCGCCTCCAGACCGAGACCGAGTCGAACGTCCTCATCCTCGACGCCTATCTCAAGGCCGAGGTGGCCGGCGTGTTCCTCGAGGGCGAGGTGCTCCACATCGGCGGCGAGACCCGGGCGATCACCCTCCAGACCGGCGATCCCGACGCCGCCGATCCGCTCTACAAGAAGGCGGACATCTGGGGCTACGTGGCGAAGGGCGGCTACCAGACCGAGCTCTGGACCGCGACGTTCGAGCACGGCTACGCCTCGGGGGACGACAAGGTGACCGACGAGCACTTCTCCGGCCGCCCGCTCGCGCCGGACTACAACGTCGGCCTCATCCTGTACGAGGAGATCCTCGCCCGCGTGACCGCCGAGACCTGGGGCGAGGAGGCCCGGGGCCTCTGGAGCAACGGCGGCGTCTACAACAGCCGGTACATCTTCCCGACGGTGCGGGTGCGCCCGCTCAAGAACTGGGAGATCATCGGCGGGTTCCTCACCGCGTGGCCCGACAAGCCCGACGGCGTGCGAATCCGCTGCGCCGAGGGCGACGAGGTGGAGTGCGTGCAGACCAACGCGACCTCCCCCACGCTGGGCTGGGAGGCCGACCTCGCCCTGAAGCACCGCTTCCACGATCACGTCAACTTCACGCTCGAAGGCGGTTACGCACACGTCACCGATCGGTTGCCGTTGAAGAGCGCCGGTCTCGGATACTACGTGAACAGCGCCGGGCAGGAAGTCGGGAACTACTGGACGGTGCAGTCGCGCATCGCCTACGAATTCTGACGTGTGGGTGGCCCTGCTCGCGTCGGTCTTCCTGGGGCGCGCCCTCGCGGGTGTCCCCGAGGACCTCGCGACGGCCGCCGACACCGACCTGCCGACCGAGCTGCGACAGGCCGCGTTCGCGCGTGTGGCGGTCCCGACGAGCGTCGCCGAGCTGACGCGGCTGGGCGATGCCGCCGAGACCCCGAAGCCCCACCGATGGGTCGCGATCCGCGCGCTCGGGCCCATCCAGACCGACGAGGGGCGCGTGGCGCTCCTGCATTTCCTCGCGGCCAAGGACGCCTCCGCGCGGATGGCCGCGCTCGGGGCCATCGGTGACCGTGGCGATCGCACCCTCTCCGGGTACGCCGCCGCCCGGCTCTCCGATCCGGCCCTGCTCGTGCGCGCGGCCGCGGCCGACGCCCTTGCGCGCCTCAAGGACCCGTCCACCTTGGGTGACCTCGAGCGCGCCCTGAAGGACCCGACCAACCACTACCGCGGCACCTCCCTCTGGTTCCGACGCCACCTCGTGGAGGCGATGGGCGCCATCGGCACCGACGCCGCCTCGCCCTTCCTTGCGCGCGCGCTGGACGACGCGGACACCGAGGTCGTGACCGCCGCCATCGCCGGGCTGGAGAAGACCGCCGGGTTCTCGTACCGCGAGGGCCGCACCTCCGACGAGGAGCGCGCGGCCTGGAAGCGGTGGGCCGGGCGGTAACGGACGGTCGTCGATGCGGGGGCAGCCGGACCGCGCGGACGCGGCCGCTGCGGAGGCGTGGTCGCCGGGCGGATCGCCGACGGCTCCGTTGCCGATGGGCCCGCCCGAACGCTACCGGGTGACCTGCAGCTTGAGCACGGTCTTGCCGATGCCGATGGTGTCCCCGCTGCGGAGCCGCCCGACCGTGACCCGCCGACCGTTGTGGTAGGTGCCGTTCGTGCTGCCGAGATCGCGCAGGAAGATCATCTCGCGGCCGAACACCTCGATGACCGAGTGCCGCCGTGACACCTCGCCGTCGGAGAGCGGGACTTCCCCCGCGCGGCGGCCGACGTTGACGTTCCCCCGGGTGAACCGGAACACCTTGCCGGTGTCCTGCCCCGCGACCACCTCGACGAGGGCGTTGAGGCCGGGCGGGAGCCGGAGATCCTGGCCGATGACGTCGGCGGTGGAGCGGGTGCGCTCCCCGCTGCCGGCGAGCTCGACCAGCTCCTCGTCGAGCAGCCACGCGATCTCGAGCTGGTTCTGGGGGGTGTCCTTCGCGGCGGCGGGATCGGGCTCGTCCGCGGCGTTCGCCTCGGTCGCGCCGGTGAACAGGATGAGCCGCGTGCCGCCGATGGCGACCTCGTTGCCGGGCTTGAGCACGATCTCGCGCACGAGCCGACCGTCGACCATCGTGCCGTTGGTGCTGCCGAGATCCTGCAGCACGTAGTCCGCGCCGCGGGCGAAGATCTGGCAGTGGCGACCGCTGACCAGCGGATCGTCCAGCAGGAGATCCCCCTCCTTGCGGCCGACGACGAGCGGCTCACGCGCGGGGAGCGGGACGTTGAGGCCCTGGCGGGCCCCGGCGACGATCTTGAGGAAGGAGCGCGACATCGTTCAGCGACTGGCCGCCCGCGACGCGGCCCGGAGGCGCGCACCCCTGTGGTACTGGTGGTAGCGGCCGGGGAGCTCGCGGCCGAGCAGCGTGGAGGCGTAGACCCCCACGTCCGCCAGCGCCTCGAGGTCGACGCCGGTGTGGACGCCCATCTGCTCGAACATGTAGACGAGGTCCTCGGTGGCGAGGTTGCCCGCAGCGCCCGGCGCGTAGGGGCAGCCCCCGAGGCCGGACACCGACGCGTCGAACGTGCCGATGCCGACCCGCCACGCGGTGAGCGCGTTGGCGAGGGCGGTGCCGCGCGTGTCGTGGAAGTGGACGGCCATCCGATCGAGGGGAACCCCACCCTCCACCAGGAGCGCGATGATCCGCTCGACCTGGAGCGGCGTGCCCATGCCCGTGGTGTCCCCCAGCACGATCTCGTCGGCGCCGGCGGCGAGCAGGCGCCGCGCGATGTCCAGCGAGGCCTCCGCGGCCACCTCCCCCTCGTAGGGGCAGCCGAACACGCACGAGATGTAGCCGCGGGTGCGCAGCCCCTCCTCCTTGGCGACCGACAGCACCTCCTCGATGCCGGCGAGGCTCTCGCGGATGGTGCGGTTGACGTTCTTCTTGTTGTGGGTCTCGCTCGCGGAGAGGAACGTGGCGATGCCGCCGATGCCGCTCTCCAGGGCGCGCTCGAGGCCCACCCGGTTCGGCACGAGGCCCCAGAACCGCGCCGCGTGGACGCGCGGGAGCATCCCGACGAGCTCGGCGGCGTCGGCCAGCTGGGGGATCCAGCGCGGACGGACGAAGCTCGTGACCTCGATGTCCATGAGCCCGGCCTCGGCAAGACGAGCGATCAGCTCGGCCTTGTCGGCGGTGGGGACCACCGCGGCCTCGTTCTGCAGGCCGTCGCGCGGGGCGACCTCGTAGATACGGACGGAGGGAAGGCTCATTCCGGCAACACTCACTGTGCTCCCGTTAACACGGATCGGAGCGGATCCGGCTGAAGCAAGAACCCGAGCACCGCTGCCCATGCATACGCACGGGTGCGCGCCTGTTCCAGGGCGAGCCAATTCGTGTCCTCGGTGAACGACGCGGAGAGCTCCGCGCCGCGCCGCTCGGGCGCCCGATGGAGGAACACGCAGCCGCCCCGCGCGCCGCGGAGGACATGGCGCTGGACGGCGTACCCGCGGAAACGTTCGGCCGCGCCCTCGGGGCAGGGGTCGGTGTAGATGGCGTGGGCGTCCTGGACGGCCTCCGCGAGGTCCGTCGTGACGTGCACGGCCGCCCGGGTGAGCCCGGCCCGCTCCCGCGCCCAGGTGACCCGCTCGACGTCCGGGGCGAACCCGACCGGATGCGCCACGGACACCGAGAGGCCGAGGGTGCAGCCGGCGACGAGCAGATCGTGCAGCAGGCCGCACGAATCGCCCACCCAGGCGAGCTTCTTCCCTTCGAGGCCCCCGAGGGCCCGCTCGAGGACGAGGAGATCCGCGAGGGCGCCCGCCGGATCGCCGCCGGCGCCGCCGGCGTCCACCACGGGGGACGGCGAACGATCGGCCATGGCGGCGAGGACCTCCGCCGGGAGCCCCGCGCCGAGGATGGCGGGGTGGAGGGCGCCGAGCCTCTCTCCGGCGACGCCCGGATCGCCGAGGCGCGCCACCTCATCCGGGCCGTAGGTGAGCACCCGCAGCCCGAGCAGAGCAGCGCCGGCCTCGACCGCGGCGCGCACATACGGCGCGGGCTCGCCGACGAGGAGCGCGACGGGCGCGATCGTTCGGACCGCCGTGTGTTCGCCACGCCGGAGCGCCCCGGCGCGGCCCTGCAGATCGCGGAGGGTCGCGGCGTTGGCGGTGCCGAGGTGGAGCAGCGAGGGGATGGCGGGCTCCCGCGAGGTCCCGCGATCGTATCGCGCGTGCGGGCCCGCCGCCGTGCCCTCCCGCGGCTCGGTCTCCTCCTTGCCGGGCGGGCGCACGATCACGCGCTCCACCGGGGGTCCGGCCACGTGAACAGGGCGTCCGCGCCCTCGTGGGTGGAGGTGACGTGGAACGCCTCGGCGGGGAAGTGCTTCGCGAGCTCGCCCCGGAAGACCCCGTGCAGCGGCCCCTCGAGGTCGGGGCTCGACACCACGTGCACCCGCGCGGTCGGCGGCGTGGGGATCGTCGCGAGCCAGGCCGCGTAGGCGCTCACCCGGCGCCGCGCCTGCTCGCGCGTGACGGCGGTGAGCACGAGGGCGATCGGGACGCCCTGGGCCGCGTCGAAGCGTACCCTGCCCATCGGGTCGTCCGAGACCCCGCGCGCGCTCGCCCGCACGGTGGTGAGCCAGTTGGATCCCGGGTCCTCGATGGACCGGCCCCCGGGCGCGGCGGGCTGCCCGGGAGCCGAGGGCCGCGGAGCCTGGGTACGCGCGGCGTCCCGGGTGAGCGGGCGGGCGGGCGCGGGCACCTTCGCGTGCCGGTGCCACACCCGGGCGATGGCGAGCACCGCCCCGGCGGTCATGAACAGCGGCCCGACCGGGAACCCGAACTGGGACTCCATCTCGACCACCGCGATCGCGACCGCGGAGGTGCGGTCGACGTACGAGAGCCAGGAGAGGAGGGCGCCTGCGACGAACACGAGGGCGGGCACGAACATACGGGGGAGTGTAGGCGATTCCGTCGCGTCAGGGGGACCGGAAGGCGGCCGGCGTCCGCGCCGGACGGTCCCGCCGGGCGGTCCTCCGCGCGGCGGACCGAGGCCTCCGGCCGAGCCTGCAGGGCACCCGCCGCCGACCGTCCGCGGGCGGCGGGGCGCCGGGATAATCGGCGTGCATGAGCACCGCCAACGACGCCTCCCGTTCCGCCGAAGCACCCACGGATGCCCCGGTCACGCCGACGCCGGCGGCCTCGCACGACACGGGCACGCCCCCCGCGCTGCTGGACTTCATGCTCCAGGGCTGGGGCCCCCGCGCGCGGACCGGCTGGGAGCCCGTCAAGCACGCCGCCGCCCACGCGGCCCGCCGCGCCGCGCTCTCCGCGCGGTTTCCCGGCGAGACCCTCGTGATCCCCACCGGCCACGAGCAGGTGCGCGCGAACGACACCCACTTCCGGTTCCGTCCCGGGAGCGACTTCTTCTGGCTCACCGGCTGCCACGAGGCCGACACCGTGTTGGTCCTGGAGCCGCGGGCCGGCGGCGGCCACGACACCGTGCTGTACGTCGAGCCCGGCAACCGGGACAGCGCCGCGTTCTTCACCGACCGGCAGAAGGGCGAGCTCTGGGTGGGCGCCCGGCTGGGGCTCGAGGGCAGCCTCGCCCGCTTCGGCGTGGACGCCTGCCGGCCCCTTGCCGAGCTTTCTGCCGCGCTCACCGAGGCCGTGGGGCCCCGGCGGGTGCTGCGCGGCTTCGCGCCGAAGGTCGACGCCGTGGTCCCCCCGCCCGAAGCGACCGAGGGGGCGACCCCGGACGCCGAGCTGGCGACGTGGCTCTCCGAGGCGCGGCTCGTGAAGGACCGCACCGAGATCGAGGAGCTCCGCGTGTCGATCGACGCGACGAAGCGGGGCTTCGAGGACGTGATCCACACCCTCCGCGCCGCCCCGACCGAGCGGTGGGTCGAGGGCGTGTTCGGGCTCCGCGCGCGCGTGGAGGGCAACGACGTGGGCTACGGCACCATCGCCGCCTGCGGCTCCCACGCGTGCGTCCTGCACTGGACCCGCAACGACGGCCCGCTCACGCAAGGGGAGCTCCTGCTCCTCGACGCGGGCGTGGAGGGCCATTGCCTCTACACCGCCGACATCACCCGCACGCTGCCGGTCTCGGGCCGGTTCACCGCCCCGCAGCGCCGCATCTACGACCTCGTCTGGCGCGCCCAGCAGGCGGCGCTCGCGGCGGTACGGCCGGGGAACGACTTCCTGGAGCCGAACCGCGCGGCGATGGGTGTGCTCGCGGAGGGGCTCCACGCGCTCGGCATCCTGACGGTCACGCCGGAGGAGGCCCTGCGGGACGACCGCCAGCTCTACAAGCGCTGGACGCTCCACAACGTGAGCCACATGCTCGGGATCGACGTGCACGACTGCGCGAAGGCCCGGCAGGAGTCCTACAAGTTCGGCAAGCTCGAGGTCGGCATGGTGCTCACCATCGAGCCGGGCCTCTACTTCCAGCCCGACGACCTCACGGTGGCCGAGGAGTACCGCGGCATCGGGGTGCGCATCGAGGACGACGTCGTCGTCACCGCGGAGGGCTGCGAGAACCTCTCGGCGCACATCCCCACCGCATCCGAGGACGTGGAGGCATGGATCGCCGGGGTCTGGGCAACGCGGGGCTGAACGCCCGGGCGGCTAGTGGGCGTCGCCACCGAAGGCGCGCTCGACGGCCGCCACGACATCGTCCAGGCCCTCGGGGAACACGACGGGTGCCCACTGGTTGCGCTCGTGGAGCCGGGACGCGAGCCGATCGCGCTCGGCGAGCGCGGTGGCCCCCTTGACCACCATGGCGTCGACCTCGTGCTCGGCGATGGCGCGCAGGCCCGCCCGTGGCCCGACGGCCGAGATGGCGAGCCACCCCTCGGCGCGGAGGGCCTCGGTGGCGTGGCGGGTGACGACGGGGTGGCTGCCGACGACGAGGATGGTGGCCATGGCGGGCTCCTGGGCGCGACGCGCTAACGCGGAGGCCCCCGGGACGACGACCCGCCGTGACGAGAACGGATGCATCGTCGCTCAGAAGCCGGCGCCGACCGTCACCGCGCCGAAGCCGACGATCGGACCGCTCGTGCCCACGACCGTGGGCGCCGCGGGGATCCACGCCGCGCCGCCACCGATCTCGAAGGTGACGTAGGCCCGCGGATGGGGCCACCAGCGCGCCTTCACCCCGGTGGAGAGCTCGGCCCCGGCGGCCTCGACCTGGTCGGCGGAGGTGGCGGCCCCGAAGCGGAAGCCGGGCTCGTCGGCGCCGTTGGTCACCTCGGTCATGCCCGCGCCGACGACGAGGGCGGCCTCGCCGGCGCCCCGCCGCACGCGGACGGGGGCGTAGCGCATGCGGAGGTGCATGGTGTCGGGCACGTCCTGCTGGTGGAGCACGCCGGCGCCGTTGCCGCAGGCCTCGACGGAGAGCCGGTCGAGGGGGGTGACCTCGGCGCAGAGGGTGGGGAGCGGCGCGTCGTCGCGCCCGAGCGCGGTGGTGTCGACGCCGCCACGCAGCTCGAGCACCGGGTGCCCGGCGATCGGACGCGGCGTGACGGCCGTGGAGGCGGCGCCCTCCCCGGCGTGGGCGGGCGCCACGAGCGGACCCGAGAGCGCCAGGACGGGGAGCAGGAGCCGGGCGAGCAGGTGCATGCAGCCCCTCCCCTAAACGCCGGGCTCGTCCGTGGCGAGCCGGGCGACGAGGGCGCCGCCGCACCCGCAAACCGGCCGCCCGCGCGGGGTCGTTTGGCGCTATCCTCGCGGGATGCTGTTCCTCCTCCTCGCGTGCACCGGCCCCGACGACACCCTCGACTCCGGCCGGGACACCGACGCCGGGCCCGACGACACCGCGATCGAGGAGGACACGTGCGCGCTCCGGGGCCTCACCCGGCGAGAGTGGGACGGCTCGGGCGCGGACGGCGAGTTCGACACCGTCGCCCCCGACTTCACGTTGAACACGCTCGGCGGCGGCACGTTCGTGTGGAGCGAGGCGTTCACCGGCTGCGACTCGGTGATCGCGATCAACTACGACCCCGCGGCGGACTACCCGAACCTCACCCGCACCGGGGACGTGCGCGAGTGGCTCGAGTCCTCGCCCCAGTCCGTGTACTACCTGCTGTCGATCGACACCTTCCGCGCGGCCGACCGCGAGCTCGCGCTGACCGACCTGAAGGCCACCATCGACGAGGCGATCTCCCGCATCGACGACGCGGCCGCGCAGGCGTTCTGGACCGAGCACGTCGTGTACGTGACCGACAACCCGAAGAACGCCGAGGGCGCCGCGTGGATCGGGACGCTCAACTCCACCTACGGCGTGAACTGGGGCATCGACCGCTTCGGGATGGTGCGCGAGCTCGGCTACCTGGGCGATCCGGTCACGGGGTGGGCGAGCGCGCCGCCGTCGTTCCTCGTGTACGAGGCCGAGTGGTTCGACTACGGCGCCAACCTCCAGGATCGGCTCGACGCGGACGGGGCGACCGTGCTCCGCCCCTTCGACTACACCGACGTGCGCGTGGCTTCCGTGGAGTTCCCCGACGCCGCGACGATGGCGGGCTTCGACACGCTCGAGCTGGACATGAGCTTCATCTGCAGCGGGCACCCCGACGCCAGCGGGTGCGGCGAGTGGGACTACCTCGCCTACGCCTACCTCTGCGACAACGACGATCCCGGCACCACCGACGTCGACGAGTCGGGCACGTGCGAGGAGATCGGGCGCTTCATCACCGCGTACGCGCGTCCCGGGCGGTGGGTGGTCGACGCGACGCCGTTCCTGGCGCGGCTCCAGGAGGGCGGCACCCACGTCGTCCGCGTGAACAGCGCGAACGCCCCGTTCATCACCCTCGATCTGCGCCTGTCCAACCAGGGCAAGGGCGTGCGCCCGGTCGGGCTCGAGTACCTCTGGAGCGGCGGGGAGTGGAACGCGGCCTACAACGACGGCCGCGAGCCGATCACGTTCACGCCGCCGAGCGGCACGACGAGCGTGGGCGTCTGGACCCTCATCACCGGGCACGGCTACGGCCAGGACACCGAGAACTGCGCCGAGTTCTGCAACCACCAGCACGAGTTCACCGTGAACGACTCGCTCACGGTGATGCAGGAGTTCCCGATCGCGGGGACGAGCTACGGGTGCGCCGACGAGGTGTCGAGCGGCACGGTGTCGGGCCAGTACGGCACGTGGGTGCTCGGTCGCGGCGGCTGGTGCCCCGGGCGCCACGTGGATCCGTGGTCGGCGGACCTCACCTCGGCGGTAGACTTCGGCGGGGAGAACACCATCGCCTACCGCGGGTTGTTCGAGGGGGAGGTCTACGTGCCGGTCCCCTACAACTCGGGCCAGGGCTTCGGCGGGCGTGCCGACGTCGCGAGCTGGCTCGTGTACTACGAGTAGAGGCGCCCGAGCCGGCCCACCGCCGCCCGGATCGCGGACGCCGCCGTGGACACGAGGAACAGGGCCAGGGCCACGGCACCCCAGAGCCCCCCGGCGACCCGCGCGTCCAGGTGGCCGGTGACATCGCCGCCGACGCGTAGCGCGAGCGACGCGTGGAGCAGGGCGAGGGGCACCCAGGCGAAGGGGTGGAAGGGGATCGGGACGCGCAGGACCGCCGGGAAGACGATGGGGGCGTGCCCGAGCACCATCGAGAGCACAAAACCGACGAAGAGCGCGTGGAGCTGCGCGTCGTAGCGGAGCCCGGCCACCTGGGGACCCCACGCGAGCAGCGTCACGCCGGCCACGCCGAGCCACGCGTACCCGGCGAGGAGGCAGACGGCGACGAAGCGGGTGAGCCCCGGCTTGCGGACGGTCCGACGCGCGATGTCGTGCCGCCCGAGCCAGACCGCGAGCGCCAGCCAGACCGCGCCCAGCGCGCGGACGCCCGGCTCGGGCCAGAGGGAGGCGGCGGGGACGGCCACGAGCGCCACGGCGAGGATCGCCACGAGCGCGCGGCGCGCGGACGCCGGCAGCGCGAGCAGCCGGGAGAGCTCGAGACGCTCCCCCGCGATGGTGAGGACGAGAAAGCCCTGCCACCACGCGACGACCGCGGGGACCGAGGCGCCGCCCGCCCACGCCGCGGTGCCGACGGCGAAACACCCGGCGCCCAGGGTCATGATCGCCATGTGGAGGACGGGCTCCCGGCGCGAGAGCGCGAGGAACACCGCCACGAGGCCGACAGCACCGGCCGCCAACGGGTACGCCCCTTCGGGCACGCCGGCGGCGAGGAGCAGCCCGCCCGCGGCGGAAAGGCCGGGGCCGATCCAGCCCCAGGGGCGGGCGAGGGCCACGGCGCGCTCGACGGCCACGACGGTGCCGAGAAAACCCGCGACCATCAGGGGGCCGTGGGCCCCGACGAGCTCGGGGGGCGTCGCGACGGCCCAGCCGATGCGCCCGAGCCCGCCCCAGAGGCCGAGCACGAACGCCAGGAGGCCGGGCGCGAGGAAGACGAGGCGCTCCAGCGCCGGCCGGGGCGGACGCGCGCCCGAAGTCGGGCGGGCGCGGACCGTCGGGGCGCTGGAGGCGGTCACGCGGTCACGCCGACCGGGAGACGCGGACCTTCCACACCTGGGGGCCGCTCTCCAGGTAGTCCCAGCCGAACTTTCCCGGGTACTCGGCCTGGAACTGGTAGAAGAGGGGCTTCGGGTCGTGGTCGTTGACGAGCACGAAGCTGCTGCCGCCCGCGAGGGCCTCGTAGGTCCGGAAGATGAGGGGGTGGCGGTTGCGCGGCTCGATGGCGCGGATGTCGAGGAGGGTGTCTTCCATGTCGTTGATCCTCAGCGGTCGTGGGTGGAGCGGTCGTGGGTGGAGGTGTCGTACCCGAGCCATTCACGGGCACGATCCGTCATGTCGGCGGGGCTCCAGGGGGGTTCCCAGACGAGCTCCGCCGAGCAGTCATGGTCCGGGAACGCGATGGCGAGCGCCTCCCGGGCCATGTCTACGATGTGCGGCCCGACGGGGCAGGCCGGAGAGGTCGCGGTGATGCGGAGGTGGAGCTGGTCGCCCTCCTCCGTCCAGCCGCGAAGGAGTCCGAGGTTGACGATGTCGACGCCCACCTCGGGGTCGTCCACCCCGAAGAGCGAGGCGCGGACGCTCTCCTCGGTGGGGACGGCGCGCTGGGGTCCGGACGCCTGCGCCTCGGCGGCGGGGAGGCCCGGGCTCACGCGAGCGCCCGCGGGAACAGCACGTCGTCCTCGAGCCGGATGTGCGCGAGCAGGTCCCGCTCCAGCGCGTGCAGGCCCTCCCAGAGCGACCGCCACGTGGAGCACGCCTCCTCCGGGGCCACGTACCCGTCGGTGATCGCGCGCATCTCCCCCAGCAGCGCGGCCACGGACGCGTGCTCCTCGGCGAGCACCTTCACGACGGCGGAGGCGGTCTCCCCCCGCCCCGACCGGATCCACGGGAAGAGGATGTCCGCCTCCTTCTTCAGGTGCGGCTCCACCTCGTCCCGGAGGGCGTCCACCGTCTCCTCCAGCGCGGCGAAACGCTCGCCGTGCAGGGCCCCGTGGACGACGGCCACCTTCCGGAGGATCCCCCGGAGGCGCGGCAGCTCCCGCTCGATCGAGCGGTGGTAGTGGACCTCGAGGTGGTTGACGACGGCGCGCAGCGGCACCGCGTTCCAGTCCACCGTGGGGGCGCCGTCCGGCGCGGTCGATTCGACGATCTCGAAAGAGCTCATGGGGGTTCCCGTTCGCGGGAGAGGAATGCACGCCGCATGCCACCGCCGAAACCCGCGTTGGCACGTGGGACGTCGTCGCTTCGACGACGCGCACCCGTCATCGAAACGACGACACGTGTTACCGCTTTGACGACATGGACACCCTCGGCCCCCTCCTCGACATCGCCACGGACCTCTGCGCCAACCTCGCCGCGGAGGATCGCTACCGCCGCCTCCTCACGGCGGTCCGGAAGGTCGTCCCGTGCGACGCCTCGGCGCTGTTGCGCCTCGTCGGCGGCGTGCTCGTGCCCGTCGCGGTCGACGGCATGCGCCCCGAGACCGTGGGCCGGCGCTTCGTCCCCGCCGAGCACCCGCGCCTCGACGCGCTCCTCCGCGCGCCGGGCCCGCTCCGCTTCACCGGGAGCCGCCTCCCGGACCCGTTCGACGGGCACTTGAGCTCGGGTACGGACCTCTCCCGGGTCCACGCGTGCATGGGGTGCTCGTTGAGCGTGGAGGGGGAGGTCGTGGGTGTCCTGACGTTCGATGCGCTGGACCCCGCGGCCTTCGACGACGTGGACGACTCCTCCCTCGCGACCTTCGCGGGGCTCGCCGGCGCGGCCATGCGCACCGCCGGCCTCATCGAGACCCTCGAGGGCGTGGCCTCGCGGCAGGGGCTCCTCGCGCGGCAGCTCCTGCGCGACGCCCGGCAGCGCGGCGGCGAGATCCTGGGTGCCAGCGAGCCGACCCAGCGGCTGCGCGACGAGGTGGCGCTGGTGGCGACCTCGGACCTGACCGTGCTGATCACCGGGGAGACCGGGGTGGGCAAGGAGGTGGTGGCGCACGCGCTCCACGCCGCGTCCTCCCGCCGGAGCGCCCCCATGATCCACGTCAACTGCGCGGCCCTGCCCGAGACCATCGCCGAGAGCGAGCTGTTCGGGCACGTGCGCGGCGCGTTCACCGGCGCGAACGAGGCCCGGGCGGGCAAGTTCGAGGTCGCCGACGGGGGCACCCTGTTCCTCGACGAGATCGGCGAGCTGCCGCCCGCGGTCCAGCCGAAGCTCCTGCGCGCGCTCCAGAGCGGCGAGATCCAGCGCGTCGGCTCCGACCGGCCGCTCCGGGTCGACGTGCGCGTACTCGCGGCCACCAACCGGGATCTCCCCGCCGAGGTGCGCGCCAAGCGCTTCCGGGCCGACCTCTACCACCGCCTCTCCGTCTACCCGCTGCACGTGCCGCCCCTCCGCGAGCGGCGCGCGGACGTGCCGCTCCTCGCCGGGTACTTCCTCGACGCGGCGCGCCTGCGCCTCGGCCTCCGCAACGTGCGCCTCGGTGACTCCGCCCGCGCCGCGCTCGTCGCCTACGACTGGCCCGGCAACGTGCGGGAGCTCGAGCACCTCATCCTGCGCGCGGCGCTGCGGTCGGCCCGGGGGCGCCGGGAGGACGTGACGCTGCAGGCCGAGGATCTCGGCCTCGACACGGCCTCGCCCGCGCCGCCTCCCCCGACCGACCTCCCGGAGTCCGCGGCCGTCGGCCTCGCGCCCGACCTGCCCCTGCGCGACGCCGTGGACGGCTTCACCCGCCGCCTCGTCGCCGACACGCTGGCGGCATCGGGCGGCAGCTGGGCGGAGGCGGCGCGGCGCCTCGGCACCAACCGGGCGAACCTCCATCGGCTCGGCACCCGGCTCGGCCTGCGATAGGCGAAACCGATGCGGTCGCTGCTGCTTCCCTGCCTGCTCGTCGGCTGCGCGCTCGAAGCGCCCAGGAAGGCCGACGTGAACACGGCGGCGGACACCGGGCCCTCCGGGGACACCGGGCCCTCCGAGGACACCGAGCCCGCCGAGGACACCGAGCCCGCCGAGGACACCGACACCGCCGCCGAGGAGGACACCGCCTTCGAGGAAGGCGCCGTGGTCGACGCCACCGGGGCGCGCGTGCTCGAGGAGTCCGGCGAGGTCTGGCCGTACCTGTTCGGGCTCGGGGACCTCGCCGTGGACGCGGGGGCCGAGCTCGCGGTCGGACACGGTGCCAACGTCCTGGCGGTGCGCATCCCCGACGCCGGCGACGCCGTGCTCGCCGAGAGCGTGTCGGGCTCCGTGACGACGCAGGGGCACCCCCTCTCCGACTCGGTCCTGGGCGATCTGAACGGGGACGGCTGGGCGGACCTCGTGCAGATCGTGGCCGAGTACGTGCCGAACTCCGACCACCCCTACGACGAGTTCTTCCGCTACACCCCTTCGCTCGTCGTGTACCTCGGCCCCCTCGCGGACGGTCCGGCCCCCGCCTGGACCACGACCCTGGCGTCGCTCGAAGGCTCCTCCGCGCTCGAGTCGCTGGTCCTCGACGACCTCGACGGCGACGGCGCCGCCGAGCTCCTCTTCAACGTGGGCACCTCCCCCGGGTACGGTGGGGAGACCGCCGCGTGGCAGCTGGACGCCACGGGCGTCACCACCTGGGTGTCGGCGACGCACGCGTTCGCCTTCTCCCGGCACTCCGACGTGCGGACCGTCGGTGATGTCGACGGCGACGGCATCGTGGACCTCTCGGTCCAGTCCTCGGACTACGACGCGTTCTGGGCCGTGCTCCACCTCGGCCCGCTTGGGACCGCGCTCCCCGAGGACGACGCGGCCGCGGCGAAGATCACCGGGCACTTCACCCCGGAGCCACTCGGAGACGTGGACGGGGACGGGCGGGACGACGTCGCCTTCCGGGGCGAGCAGGTCTGGATCGTGGCCGGGGCCTGGTCGAGCGGCGCGGTCGAGGCGCTCGCCGTGGCGAGCATCGGGTCCGAGGCCGAGGAGTCGAGCGACAGCGCGCTCTCCGTCGTGGGCGGTGACGTCGGCGCGGACGGCGTCGGCGACATCGTGATCACCGACACGTACTGGCCCGAGTCGCACGGCACGGAGCCCAAGCGCGGCGCGGTCTACGTCTTCCACGGGATGCCTGCCGGCACGCTGGACGTGCGTGAGGCGGACACCCGGGTCTACGGGGCGGCCGAAGGCGACTACTTCGGTGGCCGACCCATGGTCCTCGACGACGGCCGGGTCGCGGTTCAGGGCTACCGGGACCGCCTCGCGGACGCGGGCGACTCGTGGGCGGTGTGGCTGCTGGAGGGGCTGTAGGGACCGCCACACGGCTCGGCCTGCGCGGCGGGTTGGACGCCGGGGAGCGCGAGGGGGGCTGAAGGGCGGGCGCGGGCGCTCGGCGTCCGGGGCCCAAGGCCGATCGAGGATCCGCACCCGCGCCCGGTCGGCCCGCGCGCGGCGGGACGACGGAGGCCGGAGGCCGACCCCGAAAGACACCCGGCTCCGCCGTCTTCGGCGGAGTCGCGCCCGTATGGGACGGGTGCGCCGGCGTCCCGAACGTCGGCCCGCCTCCCCCCCGGTGCGCCCCCACCCGTGCGCCCCCGTGGAATAGGCCTCGCCGCCGTGCGTTGAACGCGCGATGAGTCCCATCCTGTCAACATTGTGGAGGCACCGCGTGCTCCGCCGTACACGACGCGTCGCGCTCGCGCTGACGGCCCTCGCGCCCCTCGCCGCCCTCCCCGCCTGCGCCGACCCCGTGCACGACCGCGGCTCCGACGCCGTGGTCATCGCGCAGGAGACCCAGGCCGCCTGGACCCGCAACTTCAACCCGTTCCTGCCGAACGGGGCGTCGCGGTGGCCGACGCGCGGCGGCATCTACGAGCCGCTGCTCGTCCACAACCGGGTCGCGGGCACGTGGGTGCCGTGGCTCGCGGACACGTGGGCGTGGGAGGAGGACGGCCGCGTGCTGCGCTTCCACGTGCGCGAGGGGGTCGCGTGGTCCGATGGGACGGCGTTCTCCGCCGACGACGTCGTGTTCACCTTCGCGCTCCTCAAGACCCACCCCGCGCTCGACTCGCTCGGCGTGTGGGGCTGGCTCGCCTCGGTGGAGGCCGAGGGCGACGAGGTGGTGTTCCGGCTCGCCCGCCCGTTCTCGCCCGGCCTCGAGGACGTCGCGGAGGCGCCGATCGTGCCGCGCCACGTCTGGGAGGCGGTGGCGGACCCGTTCGCGTGGGACAACCCCGCGCCCGTCGGGACCGGGCCGTACACCGAGGTGACGACGTTCACCTCCCAGGTGTGGGAGCTCGGCCGCAACCCGCGCTACTGGCAGCCGGGCAAGCCCGCGGTGCCGACGCTCCGCTTCCCCGCGTTCGCCGGGAACGACGCCGCCAACCTCGCCCTCGTGAACGGGGAGGTCGACTGGGCCGGCAACTTCGTGCCCGCGGTCGAGCGCACCTTCGTCGACCGCGACCGCGCCCACCACCTCGCGTGGTCGCCCGCCGTCGAGGCGACCGTGTTCCTGTACGCGAACACGACGGTGGCCCCCTTCGACGACCTCCGGGTGCGCGAGGCCCTCTCCCACGCGATCGACCGCGAGCGGCTCGTGACCGTGGCGATGGAGGGGTTGACCCGGCCCACCGACGCCACCGGGCTCTCCGACGCCCTCGCGACGTACCGCGACCCGGCGCTTTCCGCGCCGTGGACCCGCTACGATCCCCAGGCCGCCGCGCGCCTCCTCGACGCGGCGGGGCTGCCCCTCGCCGACGGGGTCCGCACCGGCCCCGACGGGCCGCTGACCGTCGATCTGCTCGTGGTGGCCGGCTGGTCCGACTGGATCCGCGCCGCGCAGCTCGTCGCCCGCGACCTCGGCGAGGTCGGCGTGTCCGTACGGGTGCGCCCCGTGGACTTCTCCGGGTGGCTCGACCGCGTGCAGCGCGGCGACTTCGCGCTCACCATCGGGTGGTCCACGCAGGGCGCGACCCCCTACAGCGGCTACCGCGACCTGATGGGGAGCGGCTCCGCGCACCCGATCGGCGAGGCGTCGGGCGGCAACTGGCACCGCTACACCTCGCCGACGGCGGACCGCCTCCTCGCGGAGGTGGAGGCCACGTCGGACCCCGAGGCGCTCGCACCTCTGTTCGACCAGCTCCAGGCGACCTTCGCGGCCGAGCTCCCCGCCATCCCGCTGTTCCCCGGCCCCTCGTGGGGCGTGGCGAACACGCGGCTCTTCGACGGCTTTCCCACTCCCGAGGACCCCTGGGTGACCCTCTCCCCGAACCGCCCGCCCGAGACGCTGCTCGTCCTCACCGCGCTGGAGCCCCGATGAGCGCGCTCGTCTGGCTCGCCCGCCGGCTCGGGCTCTACGTCGTGGCGGCGTGGGCCGCGATCACCCTCGGCTTCGCGCTGCCGCGCCTCGTGCCCGGCGACCCCGCCGCCGCCCTGCTCGCGCGCCTCCAGGGCAAGGCCGGCCCCGAGGCCACCGCCGCCCTCCGCGAGGCGCTCGGCGTGAGCGACGCGCCGCTCTGGCGGCAATACCTCGACTACCTCGTGGGGCTCACCCAGGGCGATCTCGGCGTGTCCGTGTCGCGCTTCCCGACGCCCGTGGCCGACCTCATCGGGAGCGCGCTCGGCTGGACGGTGCTGCTCGCCGGGGTCTCCGTCGTGATCAGCTTCTCGCTGGGCGCGGCGCTCGGCCTCGCGGCCGCCTGGCGCGGCAAGTGGCTCGACACCGTCGTCGGGCCCGCGCTCATGCTGCTCGGGGCGTTCCCGTACTTCTGGCTCGCGATGGTGGCGCTCCACGTGTTCGGGTTCGGCCTCGGGTGGTTCCCCCTGCGCCACGCGTGGGACACGTCGATCGCCCCGGCGCCGACGTTGGAATTCGGATGGGGCGTGATCCGCCACGCCGCGCTCCCGGCGCTGACGCTGGTGGCTGCGAGCGTCGGGGGCTGGATGCTCGGCATGCGGAACTCGGCGCGGGCGGTCCTCGCGGCGGACCACGTCCTGCTCGCGCGGGCGCGCGGCCTCCCGACGGGGCGGGTGCTCTCCGCCTACGTGCTCCGCAACGCGCTCTTACCGCACCTCACCGGTTTCGGCATGGCGCTCGGCTTCGTCGTGAGCGGTGCCCTGCTCACCGAGGTGGTGTTCTCCTATCCGGGCGAAGGCTGGCTGCTGGTCCAGGCCGTGCGCGCCCAGGACTACCCGCTGCTCCAGGGGCTCGTGCTGGCCATCACCCTCGCGGTGCTCGCCGCCAACGCGATCGTGGACCTCCTCACCCTGGTCGTCGACCCGCGCACGAGGACCGCATGAGCCTCCTTCCGTTCCACGTGAAACGCAGCCCGGCGAAGCCGACGAAGCACCCGCGCCTCCGCGGCCTCGCCACCCGGCTCGCCGCCCGACTCCCGGACGACCGGCGGGCCCGCGTCGGCCTCGCC
This sequence comes from Deltaproteobacteria bacterium, assembly GCA_036676765.1. GTDB lineage: Bacteria > Myxococcota_A > UBA796 > UBA796 > SXON01 > CAJBVW01. The sequence goes on along the minus strand of JAKFCH010000076.1, from coordinate 6,874 downwards.
CTGCTCGCCGGCATCACGCTGCTCGCCCTCGTGGGGCCGCTGTTCACCGTCGACCCGACCGCGCCGTTGTCGGCGCCGCTCTCGCCCCCGTCGTGGACCCACCTGCTCGGCACCACCGGGCAGGGCCAGGACGTGCTCGCGCAGACGTTGGCCGGCGCGCGGGTGACGCTCGCGGTGGGGTTCACCGCGGGGTTCCTCGCCGTGCTCGTCGGCGCCACGATCGGGGCGGTCGCCGGCTACGCGGGCGGCTGGGTCGACGACGCGCTCTCGCTCGTGACGAACGTCACCCTCGTGCTGCCCGGCCTGCCGCTCGCGGTCCTGCTCGCCACGTGGCTGCCGCCGGGTCCGACGAGCCTCGTCGCCGTGCTGGTGTGCACCGGGTGGGCGTGGAACGCGCGCGTGATCCGCGTCGAGGTGCTCCAGATGCGGCGCCGCGACTGGGTGGCCGCCGCGCAGCTCGCCGGCGAGTCGCCGCTCCGCATCGTGCTCGTGGAGCTCTTGCCCAACCTGCGGCCGCTGCTCGCGGCCTCGCTCGTGGGCGCGACCATCTACAACATCGGCGCCCAGGTCGGGCTCGAGTTCCTCGGCCTCGGCGATCCCGGCGCGGTCACGTGGGGCACCAACCTCTACTGGGCGGCCAACGACGGCGCCCTGCTGACGCGCTCCTGGTGGACCTTCGTGCCGACGGGCGCGGGCGTGGCGGCCGTCGGCCTCGCGCTCGCCCTCATCAACGCGGGCCTCGGGGAGGGCTCGAACGCGACGGGCGCCCCGGTCGACACGCCGGTCGAGCGGCCGCAAGTTCGGCCCGTGACCCGCCGCAAGCCGCGCGCCGACGCCACGGACGACGTGACCCAGGAGATCGCATGAGCGCCCCCCACCCCGCGCCGGTGCTGGCCGTGCGCGATCTCGAGGTCCGGTACCGCGGGCCCGACGGCGACGTGTGCGCCGTCGACGGCGTGTCCTTCGACGTGCGGCCGGGCGAGGTGCTCGGGCTCGCCGGCGAGTCGGGGAGCGGCAAGTCGACGGTCGCGCACGCGCTCCTGCGCATCCTCCGCCCGCCCGCGGTCATCACCGGCGGCGAGGTGTGGATCGACGGCCAGGAGGTGCTCGCGCTCGGCGCGAACGGCCTCGCCAAGCTGCGGTGGGGCACCGCCTCCATCGTCCTGCAGAACGCGCTCGAGGCGCTCAACCCGGTGCTCACCATCGCGGAGCAGATCGTGGACACGGTCCGCGCGCACCCGCCCTTCCCCGACCGCCGCGCCGCGCGGCTCCGCGCCGAGGAGCTCCTCGCGCTCGTCGGCCTCGGCGAGGAGCAGCTCGATCGGTGGCCCCACCAGCTCTCGGGCGGCCAGCGCCAGCGCGTCAACATCGCCTTGGCGCTCGCGCTCAAGCCCAAGCTCGTGCTGATGGACGAGCCCACCACCGCCCTCGACGTGGTCGTCCAGCGCGAGCTGCTCCAGCGCGTGCTCCAGCTCCGGGACGCCCTCGGCTTCGCGGTCCTGTTCATCACCCACGATCTGCCGCTGCTCTTCGATCTGGCCGACCGCGTCGGGGTCCTCTACGCCGGCCGTCTCGCCGAGATCGGCCCCGCGCGCGCCATGCGCGAGAACCCGGCGCACCCCTACACGCGCGGCCTCCTGCGCGCGATGCCGCCCCTGACCGGCCCCCGCCGCCCCCTCGCGGGCATCCCCGGCGCCCCCCCCGACCCGCGCCACCCCCTCCCGGGCTGTCGCTACGCACCCCGCTGCCCCCTCGCCGCGCCGCGCTGCACGACCGAGGTCCCGGCCCTCCTCCCCATCGGCACCGGATGGCACACGGCGTGTCACGCGGCGCCGGGGTTGCCGGTTCGGTGAGGGAGACCGGATCGAAGTCGGAGGCGGGGGCGGAATCGGAGTCGGAGGCGGAGGCGGAGAGGCATGGACATGGACATGGTCATCGGCATGGTCATCGGCATGAGCATGGTCATCCGGGCGCCCCGGCGCCTGTCGGCGCCGTCGCCGTGCTCCGGGCTCGGCCTGCGGCCTCGGTCCGGCGGCCCCGAGCGGCCGCCGGGACCGCGCGCCTGCGGCGCGCGCCCTCCGCATGGCTGGCGCGGAACGCCAAACGATCGACCGATCGACCGATCGACCGATCGACCGATCGACCGATCGACCGATCGACCGATCGACCGATCGACGGGTCGACCGATCGACGGGTCGACAGGTCGACCGATCGACAGGTCGACAGGTCGTCAGGTCGAGACGTCGTCAGGTCGAGAGGTCGACAGGTCGACGGGTCGACCGATCGACAGGTCGACAGGTCGACAGGTCGACAGGTCGACAGGTCGACAGGTCGATGTCCCCTCTCCCTCCCAAGCGCGAGGTGCCTGCAGGGCGGCCGCGCAGCGGCCGGTCCGGCGCGCGCCGCGCGCGCCGACCGAGGCGCCTCGCGCCGAGCCCGGAAGGGACCGACCGTGGCGTCCGCGCCACGGTCGCGCCCGATGAAAACCCCCACTCAACGAGCCCCCCGATGACCCCGTCCGCAGCAGCTCCCCTCTTCGAAGCCCGCGGCCTCTCCCGGGCCTTTCCGGTCGGCGGGCCGCTGGGGCCGCGGCGGACGCTGCGCGCGCTTCACGACGTGTCGTTCACTATCGAGAAGGGCGAGAGCGTGGCGCTCGTGGGCGAGTCCGGGAGCGGGAAGAGCACGCTCGCGCGGCTGGTCGTGCGGCTCGACGATCCCGACGGCGGCGCGCTCCTGCTCGACGGGCGGGACCTCCAGAAGACCGAGCCGCGGCCCACCCGGGCCTATCGGCGGCGCGTGCAGATGGTGTTCCAGGACCCGTTCGCGTCCCTGAACCCAGCGCACACGATCGGGCACCACCTGGAGCGCCCCCTGGTCCTGCACGGCCACGCGGCGGACGCACCCGCCCGCGCCCGTGCCCTGCTCGAGACCGTCGGGCTGCCCGCGGACCTCGCCGACCGGCCCGCCCGCTCGCTCTCCGGCGGCCAGCGGCAGCGCGTCGCGATCGCGCGCGCGCTCGCGGTGGAGCCCGACCTGCTCGTGGCCGACGAGCCCACCTCGATGCTCGACGTGTCGCTCCGCGCCGGGATCCTCGAGTTGTTCGCCCAGCAGCGGGCCGCGCGCGGCCTCGCGTGCCTGTTCATCACCCACGATCTCGGCGCCGCCCGCGCCGCCGCGGACCGCGTGATCGTGCTCTACGCGGGGATGATCGTGGAGTCGGGGCCCACCGAGGAGGTGCTCGCGGACCCCCGGCACCCCTACACGCAGCTCCTCGTCGCCGCCGCCCGCCCGGGCGACCTCCGCGCGCCCCTCCCCGCGCGCCCCGGCCACGCCGCGTGCGTCGACCCCGGCCCCGGGTGCCCGTTCGCCGCGCGTTGCCCCCTGGTCGTCGACCGTTGCCGTGACTCCCTTCCCGTGCTGCGCTCCACTTCCGGTGACGGAGGCCCGGGGCGCTTCACCCGTTGTCACCTCGTGGATTCGACATGAAGTACACCTTCCCGAGCGACTTCGTGTGGGGGGCCGCCACGTCGGCCTACCAGATCGAGGGGGCCACCACCGAGGACGGCCGCGGCCCGTCGATCTGGGACACGTTCTGCGCCACGCCCGGGGCCATCAAGGACGGCACCACCGGGGAGGTCGCGTGCGACCACTACCACCGCTACCCCGAGGACATCGCGCTGATGCGGTCGCTGGGGCTGCGGGCGTACCGCTTCTCCATCGCGTGGCCGCGCGTGATCCCCGGCGGCACCGGCCCCGTCGAGCCGCGCGGGCTCGACTTCTACGAGCGCCTCGTGGACGCCCTGCTCGCCGCGGGCATCACCCCCTGGGCCACGCTCTACCACTGGGACCTCCCGCAGCCGCTCGAGGACCTCGGCGGGTGGCCCGCGCGCCGCACCGCGGAGGCGTTCGTGCCGTACGCGGACGCCGTCACCCGGCGCCTCGGGGACCGCGTGAAGCACTGGATCACCCACAACGAGCCCTGGTGCGCAAGCACGCTCGGCTACCTCACCGGCGAGCACGCCCCCGGCCGCCGAGACCCCGCGGCCGCGCTCGCGGCGGCCCACCACCTCCTCCTGTCGCACGGCCTCGCGGTGCCCGTGGTGCGCGCGAACAGCCCCGGCGCCAAGGTCGGCATCACGCTGAACTTCACGCCCGCGACGCCCGCCTCGCCCTCGGATCTCGACGCCGACGCCGCGCGGCGCTTCGACGGCACGTTCAACCGCTGGTTCCTCGACCCCGTGAGCGGGCGCGGCTACCCCGCCGACGTGGTGGCCGACCACGCCGCCGAGGGCCTCGACGCGCTCGCGGAGGTCCGCCCCGGGGATCTCGACATCATCGCCGTCGCGACGGACTTCCTCGGCGTGAACTACTACACGCGGGAGATCGCGCGCGGGCCCGAGGCCGGCAACCTCCCGCGCGTGGTCGAGCCGCCCGAGCCCGAGGCCCGAACCGACATCGGCTGGGAGGTGCACCCCGAGAGCCTCCGCGCCCTGCTCGTGCGCATCGCGACCGACTACCCGCCGACGCCGCTGTTCATCACCGAGAACGGCGCCGCCACGTTCGACGGCCCCGGCGCCGACGGGCGCGTGATCGACACCCGCCGCGTCCGGTACCTGGAGCAGCACCTCGTCGCGGTCGCCGCCGCGCGGGCCGAGGGCGCGCCGGTGGATGGATACTTCGCGTGGTCGTTGCTGGACAACTTCGAGTGGGCGTGGGGCTACGCCCAGCGCTTCGGCCTCGTGTGGGTGGACTACGCCACCCAGGCGCGGGTGCCGAAGGACAGCGCGCGGTGGTACCGCGACGTGATCGCCCGCGGCGGGTTCGGGTAGCGGACGGGACTCCGAGCCGCGGTGGTAGAAGGGGGCGCACGAACCCCTGCGCATCGGGAGCCCCCCATGTACGTCCCCGCAGCCTTCGCCGAGGGCGACTCTACCCGGCTCTACGCCATCGCCGCGGCGTACCCCTTCGCCACCGTGGTGGGCGTGCATCCCGACGGCGCGCCCGAGATCGCCCACGTGCCATTGCTCGTGGACGCCGACCGCGGCGTGCTCCTCGGGCACGTGGCCCGTCGCAACCCGCTCGCGTCGCTGCTCGCCGGCGGGCGGCTGACCGCGGTGTTCCACGGGCCGCATGGCTACGTCTCGCCGACCTGGTATGCGTCGCGCGCCGACGTGCCGACGTGGAACTACGTGACCGTCCACGCGCGGGGCGTGGCGAGCGAGCTCGCGCCGGCAGAGCTCCTGAAGCTCCTCGCGCGGCTCGCGGCGGTGCACGAGGCGGGGCCGCGGCCGTGGCGCATGAACGAGGTGCCGTCGAGCGACCTCGCCGAGATGCTCGACGTGATCGTGGGCTTCGCGATCCGCGTCGAGGACCTCACCGGCAAGCTGAAGCTCGGGCAGAACCGCCGGCCCGAGGATCTCGCCGGCGTGCGCGACGCGTTGCGGCGGCGGGACGGGGAGACGGACCGGGCGATGCTCGCGTGGATGAAGGATTAGGCCGCGCTGCCGCGGGCCTCGCCCACCCCGAGGCGCGTGGTTAGCCTCCGCGCAGGTGGTTTGATGCAGGTCGAAGCCGCGATCGGGTCCACCTCCAGCGCTCCGGTCTAAGGACCGGGCGTTCGAGGTCGGGCCGGGGGCACGCTCCCCCATGAGCCGCACGTCCGCGGAAGGCTGGACGTGTGCCCGCCCGGGCTCGCACCATCGGGATGCGAGCGGGGCCCTCTCATCGCGGACCCGATCCGCACGGCACTCCCTTGCATCACCTGTTCACGTTGGGCTTCGGCCCGCACTTCCTGGCTCAGCTCGACCTCTCCGACCTCTCCGACACCCCGCCCGTCGGGCGCGTCGCCTTCACCGCCCACGGCCACGTCCGGCTCCTCACCCCCGGCGGTGAGCGCGCCGCCATCCTCGACGGCCCGCTCCGCCACGATCCGCCGGTGGTCGGCGACTGGGTGTGGGCCCGCGCGGGCGATCCCTTCGTCGCGACCCGCCGGTTCGAGCGGCGCAACGTCCTGCGCCGCCGCGATCCCGCGGGCGGCGCCCAGGTCGTGGCCGCGAACGTCGACGTGGCGCTGATCTGCACGGCCCTCGGCCGCGATCTGTCCGCGCGGCGCCTCGAGCGGTGGCTCGCCGTGGCCGCCGACTGCGGCGCCGACCCCGTGGTCGTCCTCACCAAGGCCGACACCGGGGACGTCGAGGCCGCCGTCGCCCTCGCGCGCGCCGTCACCGACGCGCCGATCGTGCCGGTGAGCGCGCTGGACGACCGGGGCCGCGAGGCCCTGCTCGCCCACCTCGGAGAGGGCCGCACGGCCGCGCTCCTGGGCTCCTCGGGCGTCGGCAAGTCCACGCTGCTCAACCGGATGGCGGGCACCACGCAGGCCACCCGCGCGGTGCGGGACGACGAGCGGGGCCGCCACACGACGACGGCCCGGCACCTCCTCCGGCTGCCGGGCGGCGCCTGGGTGATCGACAACCCGGGCACCCGCCAGGTCGGACCGCTCGAGGCCGACGCGGTGGACGGCGCGTTCCCCGAGGTCGAGGCGCTGGCGGAGGGCTGCCCGTGGCGCGACTGCGCGCATGCGACCGAGCCCGGGTGCGCGGTCCTGGCGGCCGTGGCGGCGGGCGCGCTGCCGGTGGCGCGGTTGGACGCGTGGCGGAAGCTGCGCCGCGAGCTCGCCTACGAGGCGCGCCGGGGTGATCCGCTCGCCGAGGCCGCGTCGCGCGACCGCTGGAAGCGCATCCACATGGCGGCGCGGAAGGCGCGGCGGGACCGGGAGTAGGGCGGGCGGGGGCGGGCGCCCTACCCCCCGAAGTCCTTCGCCCGCTCGTCCTCCGCCAGCTCGGTGTCCACCCGCCACCGGTCCGGTAGCCAGACG
>JAKFCH010000075.1:0-11964 GCA_036676765.1 Deltaproteobacteria bacterium | reverse complement strand
CGCCCGAGGCGGCCGTGCTCACCGTCCTCGGGACCGTGGCGCTCCTCTCGGGCGAGCCCGCCCCCGGGGCCGTCGGCCGGGCCCTCGCGGCGCGCGTCGACGCCCCCGAGCCGTCGCTCCTCGCGGGCGCCCTGCTCCTCCGCGCCGGGTGCTGGACCGAGGCCGCGCCGGTGCTGCAACGCGCCGTCGCGTCCACCGGCGAGCGTGGCGCGATGGCGCGCCTGCTGCTGGCGGACGCGCGGCTGTTGGGCGGGGATGCCGAGGGCGCCGACGCCGCGCTCGCCGGGCTTCCGGGGAGCGGGCTCGTCCGTTCGCGGACGCGGCTCGTCGCCCTCGTGCGTGAGTCGCCGACGGCGTGGCCCGCGATGGTGCCGGCGCTCGAGCGCGCCGCCGCCTCCTTCGACGACGCCGAGGCCGCGGAGGCCCTGTTCCTGCTCGGCCAGGTGGGCGACCGCCTCGGCGACGACGAGCTCGCCCTCCGCGCGTTCGGCGCCCTCGTGGACCGCCGCCGCGGCCTCCTCGACGGCGCGCCGGGCGCCCGCCTCCTCGCCGTCTGGTCGCGCGCCGTGGGCGATCTCCTCGCCGCCGGCCGCGACGTCGACGCCCTCACCACCCACCTCGCCGCGTGGCGCCCCGCCCTCGCCGCGCGGCTCACCGATCCGGCCCCCCTCGCGGCGGTCGCGGCGGCGTGGATGCGCGCGGGCCTCGACGACGAGGCGCTCGAGACGCTCGGCCTCGTCGCCGCGATCGAGGGGCGCCGGGGGCTCGACGATCGCGCCACCGTCCTCGCCATCGCCGAGATCTACCGCCGCACCGGGCGGCCCACCGAGGCGCTCGACACGCTCGATTTTCTCGCCACCCGCCCCCCGGACCCCGTCTTCGGCGCCAATTTCGACGCCCGCGCCGCGATCCTCCGCGGCCGCGTGTACGCCGAGCGCGGCGACGCCGAGGGCGCCCGGGCCGTGTGGGCCGCGGTCCTCGCGCCACCCGAGGCCGCCCGCGAGGCCGGACTCCGCGTCGCCCTCGCGGACGCCGAGGCGGGGCGGTGCGGGGGCGTGTATGCGCCCTCCGACGCGACCGTGCCCGCGCCCCTCGACCTCCCCGGCGACGCCCTGCCCGGCGACCTCTCGCCCGGTCGCGTCGCCACCGCGCGCGCCGTCTGCCTCACCGCCGTCGGGCGCGTCGACGAGGCCCGCACCGCCGCGGTCCAGGCGGCGACGCTCCTCGCCGATCCCGACACGTCCGCGTGGGCGTCGACCCTCGCGGGCAGCCCGCCCGAGGGCACGTGGCGGCGCATCGCCGCCGACGATGCCGCGGAGCTCGCCCTGCGCGCACGCCTCGCACCTCCCACCGAAGGAACCTGACATGACTGGATTCCGCCTCGCCGACGGGTTCTCGGACGGCCTCGGGCGCGTGCTCGATCTCCGCAAGGAGCAGCACATGCTCACCGCGAGCAACCTCGCGAACGCCGACACGCCCGGCTACCTCGCGAAGGAGATCCCCTTCGACGAGCTCCTCGGCGACGTGATGGCCGCCGCCGAGCGCGGCGCCCCCGCCCCGCAGATGGAGATCCGCTCGCTCGAGGCGGCCCCCGGCACCCTGGACGGCAACTCGGTCTCCCCCGAGCGCGAGGCCGTGCGGATGACCGCCAACTCCGTGGTCTACGACGCCCTGTCCGTCGGCATGAGCCGCCGGCTCGCCATGCTGCGGTTCGCCGCCAGCGACGGGAGGGGCTGATGGCCGATCTGCTCGACACCTTCCAGGTCGCCGCGTCGGGGCTCTCCGCCGAACGCCTCCGTCTCACGACGATCGCCTCGAACATGGCGAACGCCCGCACGACCCGGACCGAAGCCGGCGGCCCGTACCAGCGCCAGGTGCCGGTGTTCGAGTCGCGCGAGATCGATCCCTTCGGCAGCGCGCTCGAACGCGCGGCGTCCGAGGTCGTCGTCACGGACCTGCGCTCGGACGGCCGCCCCGCCGTGCGCACCTACGACCCCGGCCATCCCGACGCGGACGCCGAGGGCTACGTCGCCTACCCCGACATCAACGTGCTCCAGGAGATGGTGGATTTGATGACGACCAACCGCACCTACGAGGCCAACACCTCGGTGGTCGAGGCCACGCGCGACATGGCGCGGCGCGCGCTCGAGATCGGGAGATGATCGCCTCCACGACCATGCGCGGCATCGTCGGCGCGGTCCAGGGGGCCGGCGGGCCGGCCGCGATCAGGGAGAGCGTCCACGACGGCGGGGGCGGCTTCTCCGAGGCGCTCGCCTCGGCGGTGCGCGCGGTCGACGGCGCCCAGGTCTCCGCGGACGACAAGCTCCGTGGCGTCGCGACGGGCCAGTCCGTCGACCTGCACGGCACGATGATCGCGCTGGAGGAGGCCAACATCTCCCTGCGCGCCATGGGGAGCGTCCGCGACAAGGCCGTGGAGGCGTGGCAGACGATCTGGAACATGCCGATCTGAACGCATGCGGGCGTGCTCGCCTCATGCCCCCCGCACCCGGAAGTGTGATGTCCATTCGGATCGCCCCGCTGCTCGCCCTCCTCGCGGGTTGCTTCGTTCCGCACGAAGCGGAGACCGCCGACACCGCGAAGGTGTCCCACCCCTGCAAGGGCGCCCGCCCGGGCGTCGTCGCGGGGTTCGAGGAATTCGTCCTCCTGAACACGGTGACGCCGCTCGGCGAGGTCGATGCCCTCAACTGGGCGTGGAAGCCCGATCGCGTGGTCACGGTAAACCTCGACGCCGGCTCCTTCGCCGTCGGGTCCGTCAACCCGGCGGAGGTGCGCGCCATGGCCCGCGAGGCGATCGGCTTCTGGAACGGCGTCGCCGACATCGAGCTCGTGATGGGCGACGACAACCTGCGGTGCTGCTTCGGCGCCCCGCACGGCTGCGATCGGGAGTGTGGCGCCGGTGACGAGCTCGTCGACATCTTCCTCGAGCCGCCCACCGACGAGATCGGGCGCACGCCCGCCCGCATGGCGGTCACCCAGGGAGACGATCCCCTCACCACGGAGACCGAGGAGGCCTGCCTCGTCGGCGGCGACGTGACCTTCTCCCCGCGGGTCCGCACGGACGCGGGCCAGGTCATCGTCTACGACTGGGTCCTGGACGACACCGACGTGATCGACGTCGACTCCGCCGACGGGACCGCCGACAAGCCGCTCCACAACACGCTCGTCCACGAGCTCGGTCACCTGCTCGGGTTGGGGGAGCAGACCGCCGGCTCGGTCGGATGCAGCGTCATGAGCCACTGCCGCGGCCTGGGCGTGTCGGGCTGCGCCTGCAGCTTCGATGCGATCGAGAGCCTCGACGTGGTCGCGCTCACCCACCTCTACGGGCCGTAGAGGCGTCACCGCACGTACGTCTCCGCGTAGACGACCTTCGTCTCGTAGGTGTAGCCGCTGCTCGCGTTCGTGAACTGCACGCCGTTGTCGTTGCACGGGTACACGCCCGCGGTGCAGCTCTGCACGGCGAGGCGGTCGGCCTGGAGGAGCGAGAGGTCGTAGTCGTCCCAGGTGGCGTAGCCGGCGGGGGTGTTGCCCATGCCGGGGGTCCAGCAGCACTCGGTGAGCTGGACGCCGATGATGGCGGTCTCGTTGCCGGTGGGGAAGCAGGCCGCGTTGGTGTCGAGCGGCCGGACGACCCACGAGAACGCCCGGGCCTGCTCGGCCGTGAGCCCGTCGTACCAGTCGGCGCCCGACGCGAGGAAATTCGTGTTGCAGCTGCTCGTGTACTCGGCCGCGACGTGCGCCGCGAACGGCTGCTCGCCGACTACGTTCTCGAACGCGAAGGCGTACTCGTCGGTCACGACGAGGACGTCGTCCCCGGCGATGTCCGACCACCCCTCGCCCTTGTAGTCGGCGGTCCGGCGGGCGTCGGCGCTGCCGAAGAGGGTGGCGTCGGTCCACGCGTCGTAGGAGCCCCAGCTCCGGACGTGGGTGCCGGTCGTGTAGATGTCGTTGACGACGGAGCCCACGAGCGTCCACCCGCCGCCGTCGGTGGTCATGTCGCACCACGCGGCGAACACCGCGCCGCTCGCCCCCTCGAGGAAGTAGGTGCCGTCACCCGTGGAGCTGCCGTCGGTGAGGACGGCGTCGCACGAGGCGGCCGCGCACGTCGCGCCGGAGCCCAGGAGGCCGGGATCGACGGCCCCGTCGCAGTCGTCGTCCGCGCGGTTGCACACCTCGGTGGCGCCGGGGTTCACCGCGGCGGCGGCGTCGTCGCAGTCGGTGGCGTCGGCGACCGCGCCCGTGGGGGCGGTGCACGCGACGGCGGAGGACGCGGCGTCTCCGTAGGTGTCGCCGTCGGCGTCGGTGTACCAGGCGGTGGCGGTGGAGGTGTCGAGGCTCGGATCGGCGTCGTCGACGGCGCCGTCGCAGTCGTCGTCGGTGCCGTTGCAGACCTCGGTGGCGCCGGGGTTCACGGCGGCGACGGCGTCGTCACAGTCGGTGGCGTCGCTCACCGCGCCGTCGGGTTGGAGGCACGCGAGGGAGGACGCGTCGGGCGCGCCGTAGGTGTCGCCGTCGGCGTCGGTGTACCAGGTGGCGGCGGAGGTGGTGTCGAGGCCCGGATCGGCGTCGTCGACAGCACCGTCGCAGTCGTCGTCGATGCGGTTGCACACCTCGGCGGCGGCGGGGTTCACGGCGGCCGCGGTGTCGTCACAGTCGGTCGCGTCGGCCACGGTGCCCTCGGGCTGGACGCAGGCGACGACGTTCGCGCCGGGGTCGCCGAAGGTGTCGGCGTCCGCGTCGGCGTACCAGCTCGGGGCGCTGGAGGGGTCGAGGCTGTCGTCGGCGTCGTCGGTCGCGCCGTCGCAGTCGTCGTCCGCGCCGTTGCACACCTCGGTTGCGGCGGGGTTCACCGCGGCGACGGTGTCGTCACACTCGGCGCACGCGGCGAAGCCGTCGCCGTCGGCGTCCGCGTAGCCGACCGAGCCGTCGCAGTTGTAGTCGTTCGGGTCGGTGCAGTCGTCCTCGGCGATCCCGGGGTTCCAGGCGGCGTCGGTGTCGTCGCAGTCGCCCGCCTCGGCGACGGAGCCGACGGGCGCGTCGCACGCGAGGGTGGCGGCCGCGTCGTCCCCGTAGCCGTCGGCGTCGGCGTCGACGTACCAGGCGGAGGCGCCGGTGGTGTCGAGGCTCGCGTCGGCGTCGTCGATGGCGCCGTCGCAATCGTCGTCGGCACCGTTGCACACCTCCACGGCGGCGGGGTTCACCGCGGCGGCCGTGTCGTCACACTCGGCGCACGCGGCGAAGCCGTCGCCGTCGGCGTCGACGTACCCGACCGAGCCGTCGCAGTTGTAGTCGTTCGGGTCGGTGCAGTCGTCCTCGGCCGCGCCGGGGTGCCAGGCGGCGTCGGTGTCGTCGCAGTCGCCGGCCTCGGCGATGGCGCCCGCGGGCGCGTCGCACGCGGTGGTGGCGCTCGTGGGATCGCCGTACCCGTCGGCGTCGGCGTCGGCGTACCACGTGGCGGGCTCGACCCCCTCGTCGATCCCGCCGTCGCAGTTGTTGTCCAGGCCGTCGCAGATCTCGACGGCGCCGTCGTTGATGTCCGAATTGGCGTCGTCGCAGTCGGACTCCACGTCCCACCCGTCGCCGTCGGCGTCGATGACCTCGACGGTGTCCACGTCGGTGTCCTCGCCCTTGACCTCGTCCTGGCGGCATGCGGTGAACACGAACGAGACGAGGGACAGCGACAGGAGGGTGCGCACGGGTGGCTCCGGAGGGCGGCCACTCTACTCGCAGACCGTGGCGACGGGATCGGAGAAATAGTCCTCAACTCCGACGCGGGGCGACCGAAGGAGCGGAGGTCGCAACGGATGCCCGACGGTGCCGGACCTGCTCGCTCAGCTACGGACCTTCCACGACGGCCTCGAGCCGGCGCGCCGTCGCGTGTTGTGGGTGGCCCTGGCCCTCTCGATCGCGGCGGTGGTGGCGGTCGGCGTGTGGGCGAGCGTGCCGACGTACGTGGTGCTCACCCGGGCGTCGGATGCCGACGAGCTCGGCGCCGTCACCCGCTCGCTCTCCGAGGCCGGCCTGCCGTACCGGATCGACGGCCTCACCGTGAAGGTGCCGGCGGAGCAGGAGATCGACGCGCGCCGGGCCGCCGCCGGGGACGGCGGGATCGTCGGCCTCGAAGGGCTCGAGAAGATCGACCCGTGGGTCACGCCGTTCCAGGAGCAGCTCCACCGGCAGCGGATGATCCAGGGCGAGCTCATGCGCACGATCGGCGGCATCACCGGCGTGGCGTCGAGCACGGTTCACCTCGATCTCCCCGAGCCCTCGGCGTTCCTGCGCGAGGTGTCGCGACCCACGGCGGCGGTCACGCTCCGCCCCGACGCGGGCGTCACCCTCGACGCCCGGACCGCGCGCAGCATCGCCCAGCTCGTGTCGCACGCGGTGGCGGGCATGCAGGTCGAGGACATCACCGTCGTCGACGCGAGCACCGGCCGCACGTTGTGGGGCGGCGCGGGGACCGGCGGCGCGGACGCCGAGCTCGCCACCTCCGCCAGCGCGCGGGAGGCCGCCCTCGCCAGCGGCGTGCGCACGGCGCTCGCCCAGCTCCTCGGCCGCCCCGACGCGGCCGCGGTCACCGTGAACGTCGAGCTCGAGAGCGCCGAGGTGTCGCAGACGATCAACGCCGTCGACCCGCTCTCCGCGGTGGCCGCGACGGAGCGGATCGAGACCGAGGTGGACACCCGCGCCGGCGCCGCGTCGGGCGGGGTGCCCGGCACCGACAGCAACGTGCCCGAGCGGCCGCCGACCAGCGCGTCCTCCGCCGGGGGCTCGCGCTCCCGCGAGACGACGCAGACCACGTACCAGTTCACCTCGTCGGTCACGACGACCACGACCCCGCCCGGCGCCATCCGCCGGCTCTCGGCCTCCGTCATCATCGACAGCGCGGCGGTCACCCGCGCCGCCGCCGGCGGCGACGAGGCGCAGTTGAAGGCCCAGCTCGAGAGCGCCGTCCGCGCGGCCCTCGGCACCACCGAAAAACGCGCGGACGAGGTGGTCGTGAGCTTCCTTCCCTTCTCGGCCCCCGACGTGGCGGTCGACGCGACCACCGCCTCCGCGGCCGCCCTGGCGCCGCTCGCCGATGCGGGCGTCGCCGCGCTCGCGCTCGTGCTGCTCTTCGTGTTCGTCGTGCGCCCGCTCGTCAACGCGGTGCGCCCGCCGCCGCCGGTCGTCGAAGCGCCGGTGCCGGAGATCGTGCCGGCCCCCCTCCTCGTCGTGGACGACGAGGAAGAGGACGACGCGCCCCCCATCGACCTCGCCGGGCGCCTCCGCCTCCACCTCTCCCGCCTCCAACCCCACCAGCCCCGCGACCTGTCGGACCTCGTACGCCAGGAGGCCGAGCCCTCGGCCGAGGTCGTACGTCGCTGGCTCAAGAACGCGTAGGTCCAGGAGCCCCCCATGCCCGCCGTCGCCCTCCGCGCCGTACCCGACCTCGTCGGGCCGCACCCCTCCGTCCGCCGGGCCCTGACCGGCCTGCAGAAGGCGGCCGTGCTCGTGATGTACCTCGACCGCGACGCCGCCCGGGCGCTCCTCCGGGGGCTCTCCGACGACGAGGTGGAGCGCATCGCCACGACCATCGCCGCGATGGGCGACGCCGACGAGGAGGACGTGGAGGCGGTCGTGACCGACTTCGTGGACCAGCTCCGCCAGGTGAGCGTGCTCCCGACGAGCGGCCGCGCCTTCGCCCGCAACGTGCTGCCGGGCCTCGTCGACGAGGATCGGCGCGCGCGCATCGGCGCCGCCCTCCGCCGCATCGGCGCCGACGACTTCGAGGCCTTCATTCGCACCTGCCCCGCCCGCGCGGTCGCGAGCGTGCTCGCCGACGAGCACCCCCAGGTGCGGGCCATCGCGCTCCTCCACATGGGCACCGAGAACGCGGCGCGCGTGCTCGCGTGCACGCCGATGGAGGACCAGGCCGACCTCGCCATCCGCATGGCCCAGGCCGAGTCGGTAGCCCCGGAGCTGGCCGACGACGTCGAGGCCGCCCTGCGTCGAGCCCTCGAAGGCATCGAGGATCCGCTGCCGGTCGGGGGTGTCGAGCGCACGGCCCGCATCCTCGGTCGCATGTCCCGCGTCAAGAACGCACGGGTCCTCGACGGCGTCCGCGCGCTCGAGGAGGGGCTCGCCGCCGACCTCCAGCGCCGCATGGTGTCGTTCGACGACCTCGAACGACTCGACTCGCGCGGCATCCAGGCGCTCCTGCGCGCGGTGGAGCGGTCGGACCTCGTCATCGCGCTCAAGGGCGCCTCGGTGGCGATGCGCGAGCAGTTCCTCCAGAACCTCTCCAGCCGTGCCGCGGCCGACCTGCTCGAAGAGATCGAGATCGGCGGGCCCGCCCGGCGCGCGCAGCTCCGCGAGTCGCAGGACCGCGTGGTCGCGGTGGCGCGCCAGCTCGCGGAGGACGGGACCATCTTCCTCGACTTCGGCGATGCCGACGACGCGGTGGAGTGAGCCGTGAGCCAGTTCATCCCGTTCGAGCCCTTCGCCCCCCGCGGCGCCTCGTGGCGCCCGCTCGGCCACGCCGCCACGCTCTCGGAGCGCCCGTGGACCACGGGGATCTCGCGTCCGCCGCCGGTCGCGTCGCGGCGCGACGTGGATCGTGCGCCGATCCCCGAGCCCGAGCCCGACGACGTGTTCGCCGTGCCCGAGGAGCTCGCCGAGCCGGAGCCGCCCCTGCTGCCCGAGCCCGACCTGCGCGAGGAGGCCCGCGTGGCCGAGCACGCCGCGGCCCTCGTCGCCCTCGATGCCCAACGGGCGGCGATGCGCGCGGAGACCGAGCGGCTCGAAGCCGCGACCGCCACGTTGGAGGCCGCGGGGCGCGCGCTCGAAGCGGCGCACGTCTCGCTGGTGGCCGAGGTGCGCACGGGCGCCGCGGCGGTGATCCTCGCGGCCGCGCGTCGCATCGCGGGTGACGCCCTGCACGCCGATCCCGCGCTGCTCGCCGCCCTCGTGGACGAGGCCGCCGGCTGCCTCGGGCGCGAGTCGCTCGTCGTGCACGTGTCGCCGCTCGACGCGGACACGCTGCGTGAGCGGCTCCCCGGGATCGAGGTGGTCGAGGACTTCGGCATCGAGGCGGGCTGCGTGTGTGTCGGCCCCGCCGGCCGCCTCGACGCGAGCCTGGAGAGCGCGACCGTCGCGGTGTCCGCGGTCATCGAGCGCTGGCGGCTCGACGAATGACCGCCCTCGGCCTCGACGCCCTCGGGCGCGCGCTACGCGACGTGCCGGTGCGGCGCCGGAGCGGGCGCGTCGTGAAGCTGGTGGGGACGTTGTTGGAGGCCGAGCTGCCCGGCGCGCGCGTCGGCGAGGTGTGCCACGTCGAGGGCGCGGGGCCCGCCGAGACGGTCGGCTTTCGCGGCCACCTCGCGCTGCTCATGCCCTTCGGATCGGTCGACGGCATCCGCTACGGCGCGCGGGTGGAGACGGTCGGCGACATGCCGACGGTGTCGGTGGGGGAGGGGCTCCGCGGGCGCGTGCTCGACGGCTTCGGCGAGCCCATCGACGGCAAGGGCCCGCTCGGCCCGCTCACGCGCCGCGCCCTGCACGCGCCGCCGCCGGACCCGTTCCGGCGCAGCGTGATCCGCACCCCGCTGGAGACCGGCGTGCGCGTGCTCGACGGCCTGCTCACCTTCGGACGCGGCCAGCGCGTCGGCCTCATGGCGGGCTCTGGCGTGGGCAAGAGCACGCTGCTCGGCATGATCGCGCGGCGGTCGGCGGCCGACGTGAACGTCATCGCCCTCATCGGCGAGCGCGGCCGCGAGGTGCGCGAGTTCCTCGAAGACGTGCTCGGCCCCGAGGGGCTGGCGCGGTCGGTGGTCGTCGTCGTGACCTCGGACCGCTCGCCGGTGCTCCAGGTGCGCGGCGCGTTCGTGGCGGCGACCATCGCCGACTGGCTCCGCGACCAGGGCAACGACGTGATGCTGTTCATGGACAGCGTCACCCGCCTCGCGATGGCGCAGCGCCAGATCGGGCTCGCGGCGGGCGAGCCGCCCACCACCAAGGGCTACACCCCGTCGGTGTTCGGCCTCCTGCCGCGGCTGCTCGAGCGCGCGGGGCCGGGGGTGGGCGCCGGGAGCGTCACCGCGCTCTACGCCGTGCTCGTGGACGGCGACGACATGCAGGACCCCATCGGTGACGCCGTCCGCGGCATCGTCGACGGGCACGTGGTGCTCTCGCGCCGCGTCGCGTCGCAGGGGCAGTTCCCCGCGGTGGACGTGCTCCAGAGCGTGAGCCGCGTCATGCCGTCGGTCACGACGCGCGCCCACGGCGATCTCGCCATCCGGCTGCGGCGCCTCCTCGCCACGTGGGCCGAGAACGAGGAGCTCGTGCGCCTCGGCGTGTACCGCGCGGGTGCGAACGCCGAGGTGGACCAGGCGATCGCGCGCATCGAGCCGATCCGCGCGTGGCTGCGGCAGCGCACCGACGAGGCGGGCGGGCTCGCGGGGACGATCGCGGGGATGGAGCGGCTGCTGGCGTAGGCGTCGGCGCGCTCGTCGCCGCGCGATTGTCGAAGCTGGGGCTGAAGTCCTCGCTCGGACGACCGATAGGGACCTCGATGACACGCGCCCTGCACCAGCTCCAACGCCTTCGTACCCACCAGCGGCGCGAGGCCGCCGTCACCCTCCGCCAGGCCGAGGCCGAGCGGGACCTCCAACGCGGGCGCGTCGACGCGCTCGCGGCGGGGATCGCCCGCGCCCGGGACGCCACCGACGGCGGCAACGTCGCCGATCTCGCGACGTGGTCGGCGTTCCGGCTCCAGGCCGAGCTCACCGGCCGGCGCGAGGGCGCGCGGCTGGCACAGCGGCAACGCGACGCGGACCTCGCCGCCGGGCGCCATCGCCGGTCCGTGCAGGACGAGCTCGGCCTCGCCAACGTGATCGCGGCGCGCGACGCCGTCGCCGCGGAGGAGGCGCGCCGGATCGAGGGGCGCATCCTGGACGAGGTGGCGTCGCGCACGCGGAGGGTCGCATGACCGGCCGTGGGAACGCCCGTCGTTTCGGGGTCGTGTCGAGCGCGGTGGTGCTCGCCGTCGGGCTCTACGCGGCGACCTCGTCGGTGACCGAGGCGGCCGAGGGCTCGCCGGTCGCGCCGGCGGCGGCGGCTCCTCCGTTCGTTCCGTTCGTGCAGGCGGACCCCGGCGTGCACGCCCTCGCCTCGGCCCTCGAACGCCGGGCCCGGGCCCTCGACGAGCGCGAGCACGCCCTCGTGGGGCGCGAGCAGGGCCTCCGCGACGCGCAGGCGAAGCTCGACACGCGGCTCACCGAGCTCACCGCGCTCCGGGCCCTCCTCGCCGCGGATCTCGACCGTACCGACGCGCGCCGCGAGGCCCGCGTGGACGCGCTCGTCACGATGGTGGAGGCCAACCGCGCGTCGGCGATCGCGGGGATGTTCGGCGCGCTGGAGGCGCCGCTCGCGGTGGACGTGCTCGACCGGATGAACCGTCAGAAGGCGGGGAAGCTCCTCGCGGCGCTCCCGGCCACGCGCGCGGCCGCGCTCGCGACGCGGATGGCGTCGCCGATGGTGGTGGCGCCTTGAAGGTCGGGAAGGTGGCGGAGATCGCGGCCCCGTCGTCGATGCCGGTCCGTCCCGAGGATCGGAGCGGGGGGGGCTTCGAGGCCGTGTTGGCGGAGGTGCCCCACCCGCCCCGAGGGGAGCGGGGCCTGGCCTCGCCGGTCGACGACGGCGCCACCGACGAGCCGCTCGACACGGCCACGGCGCTCGCGCTCGGCGGGATCGTCCCGGACGCCCTCGTGGCGCTGGCTCCTCCCATGCCGGCCCCTCCCGCGCCGGCCCCTCCCGCGCCGTCCTCACCCGCGCCGGCCGCTCCCGTGTCGGCCTCTCCCGCGCTCGCGCCCCCCGCGAACGCGCTCCTCCCCTCGACCCCACCGCCGCCGTCCGTGGCGCCGCGCTCCGCCGCGGCGGCGTCCCCCGCGGCGGCGCCCCCCGTTG
>JAKFCH010000074.1:0-16671 GCA_036676765.1 Deltaproteobacteria bacterium | reverse complement strand
CGGGGGCGCTGCCCGGCGGCGGCGCTGCCCCGGGCTGCTGAAGGGCCCCCGGCTGCTGAAGGGCCCCGGGCGGCGGTGCCCCGGGCGGCGGTGCGCCCGACGGAGCGAACGACGCGGCCACACGTTCAGAGGCGGGCGTGACGAGCGCGAGCCGGGCGGCGCGCGCCGGATCGGGCACGTAGAGGTCGAGCGGCACGTCCACCGCGGTGGCTCCGAGCCAGGCTGTCGCGGTCGCGTCGGCGGGCACGGCGCCGTCCCCGTCGGGGTCGCACCCCCAGCGCAGCTCGAGCGCGACGCCGGTAGGCACGCGCAGCACGTACGGACCGGGGGTGACGCCCACCGCGGCGAGCGGGCGGGCCTGGGTCCCCGAGAGGGCCTCGATGTGGACGAGCCCCTCGCACGCCCCGTTCATCGTGCCGCGGAGGGCGGGCGCACCGCTCGCCTCGAGCGAGGCCTGGGTCGCGGTGGGCTCGACGGGGGCGATGCCCGCCGCCGCGGTGGCCGACGTCGGTGGCGCCGCGGGCAGGCAGCCGAGCAGCGCGAGGAGGATCAGAGCCCCTCCACCACGCACGGGAGGCCGTTCGCGGCGGGGGTTCCCGTGAAGGGATCGAGGCGGTCGGTCGGGATGAGCGCCATCGCGTCGACCGCGTAGCCGGCGGGCAGATCGACGGTGTCCTCGCGGAGCGAGGCGTCGAGGTGGACGGTGGCCTCCACCGCGCCCGTGGAGGTGCGCACCCGCACCCGCGCCCCTTCGGCGAAGCCGGCGGCCGGATGGAGGGTGACCCCGGGGTCGATCGCGACGGCGCGATCGAAGGGGCGGACCGCGGCGTCGCGCGCGCCGGAGGTCAGGAGCCACCGGCCGAGGCCCGCGGGCGCGGACGGGGCGGTGAGGCGCCCGAGCGCCGCGGCGATCGGCTCGGGGAGCAGGTCGAAGCGGCCGGACGGCGTGGTGACCCGCCACGTGGCGCGGTCGACGTCTCCGCCGAACCAGCCGTGGGGGGCCGCGTGGAGATCGTCGTTGGAGACGATGCCCGACGTGTCGAGGAGGCGGGCCTCCCACTTCTCGAGATCGGCGGTGGCGACGAAGCTGCCGAGCACCCGGAGGTGGGCGCCGAATTCGCCGCCGCGCAGCGTCGGCCCGACCTTCTTGAACAGGTCGGCGAGGATGTCGGCGAGGTTCCGGGCCTCGCCCGGGGGGGGCACGAGCGCCGGGGACCACTGGGTCGTGCGCCAGGGGAGGATGGCGGTGTCGTGCAGGTGCACGTCCTCTCGCTCCCAGGGGTGGGTGGCGGGGAGGACCCAGTCCGCGATCGCGGTGGTGTCGTTGTCGGCGAGATCGACCGCGACGAGCAGATCGAGGGAGCCGAGGGCCTCGCGCAGGCGCGGACCGCCGGGGAGCTCGCGCGCCGGATCCCCGTAGAGGGAGAGGAGCGCGCGCACCTGGCCGTGGCCCGGCGTGAGGATCTCGTCGGCGAGCAGGGCCGCGGGCGCCTGGAGGAGCAGGAGCGGGAGGCCGCCGACGCGGGTGCGGGGCGCGCCGTCCGTCGGGAGCTGCTTCGCGAGCGGGTGCACGTCGAGCACGCCGCGGCCGTCGAACACCCCCCCGGGGCGGAGGAGGTTGGCGGTGAGGGCGTGGAGCACGAGGACCGCCCACGCCGTGAGCGTGCCGAGCTCGCTCTGGAGGGCCTGGTGGCCGGGCGCGCACACCGACATCGCCGAGCGGGAGAACTTCAGCGCCACGCCGCTGATCTCGGGGGCGGTCAGGCCGCAGATCTCCGCGCACGTCTCGACGGGCCACGGCGCGAGGGCGGCGCGGAGCGGATCGAGGGGGAGGCAGTAGTCCCCGGTGTACTGGGCGTCGAGCCAGTTGCCCTTGAGGATGGCGTCGATCATCCCGAGCACGAAGAACAGCTCGGTGCCGGGGCGGATGGCGAGGTGGAGATCGGCGCCGGCGGCGAGGGGCGTGCGGCGCGGATCGACCGCCACCACCTTGGTGCCCTTGGTCTTGCGGCTGAACGCGAGGTCGGCGCCGAGGTTGCGCCCGGCCTGCATCGGGCCCCACCCGTCGGCCTCCTGGTTCGAGCCGAGGAGGACCACGTAGTGGGCGCGCCCGACATCCCGCTGGAGCGGCGCCGCGTGCCCGACGACGAGCTCGATGGCCCGGAGCCAGGGCCCGCCGCGCGTGGCGAGCGGCGAGTAGAGGTTCGGCGTGCCGAGGCCGAGGGTGGTGGCCATCGTCCGCGCGAGGCCGCGGGAATCCAGGGCGACGGGGGCGCCGGCGTAGAGCCCGATGGCGCGCGGGCCCGACTGCTTGCGGATCTCCTTGAGCTTCGCGCCGATCTCGGTGAGGGCGACCTCCCACGAGACCTCCTCGAGCCGCCCGTTCACCCGCTTCCTCGGGCGGAGGATGCGACGGGGGTCCTCGGCGGCGCCGGCGGAGGCGGTGCAGAGGCCGCACGTGCCGTGCCGACCGGTCACGTTCCCGGTGTCCGCGCGAAGGGCGACGATCCGCTGGCCCTCGACCGTGGCGAGGAGCCCCGCCATGCACTCGTTCAGGCGACACCAGGTCGCGTGCTCCAAAGCCATCGTCGCCTCCGCGGACCGAACCCTACCCCTTCTCCCTCGTCTAGACCATCCCTCGGAGCACGGCCCGTAGCGTGGTCGCCGTCCGCGGCAGATGGCGGCACGCCGCGAGCAGCGCCTCGGCCGCCGCGCGGCTCCGCAGCAGGGGGAGGAGCCGCACCATCAGCGCGTCGGGCTCGGGGCCCCAGACCGCGGCGAGGTGGGCGAGCACGGGGCTCGCGGGATCCCGGTCGAGCGCGGCGCCGGCGGCCCGCAGCGCCACCTGAGGGTCCACCCCGAGGAGCGCGGCGGCGGGCTCGGCCCGGCCGGTCTCCGCCGCGGCGAACACCAGCCCGTCGAGGTGACCGGCATCCGCGTGCGCGCGGCACACCGCCGCGAAGGAGGGGTGGGAGGCCGCCGCCATCAGGTGGGTCAGCCCCACGGCGAACACCTCGGCCTTCTTCGAGAGCGGCACGACCCAGGACGCGGCCGGATGGCGGGTCGCGGCCACGGTGAGCACGTCCGGGGCGGCCTCGGCGGCGAGATCGAGCAGGCGCGGGTAGAGCCCGCGGGGCGAGAGGGTGGCCTCCAGCGCCGCGACGTGGGGGAGCGCGGCGCGGACCACGTGTGCGCCGCCGGGCGCGCGCGAGCCGCACACGATCTCGGCGAGGGCCACGGCATCGCGGGCGGCGAGGGCCGCGAACAGCGGCTCGAGCGGGCGATCGCCGGCGTCCCGCACCGTGGCGAGCAGCCGGGGCAGCTCGACGCGGAGGTCGAGCCCCTCGAGATCGCCGTCGAGGAGGCCGCTCATGCCCGAACCGGGGCGGCGGCGGTCAAGCGTGCACGCCGCAGGCGACGGCCACGTCACCCGCGGGGAGGGGGAGCCCGGCGGGCACGCCGACCCACACCTCGGCGTCGGGCACCGGGTGGCTCGACCCGTCGGGCGCGCCGGGCTCGCCGAGGAGCGGATGGTCCGCGGGGACGAGCGGCCGCCAGCCGCCGGCCTGGCGCCCGTACACGCCCCCGAGGCCCGACCCGGCGGCGCGCGCCCCGCCAGCGTCGCGAGCGACCAGCAGCACGCTCATGTCCCCCCGGTCGAGCCAGCGGGCGTCGAGGCGGCGGAGCGCGGCGCACGCCTCGGCGAGCACCGCGATGGGATCGCCGCCCGCGCGCAGCTCGGCGAGCGCGTCGCGCGCGGCCTCCGCGGCCTCCCAGCCCTCGACGACCGACGCGGTACCCGCGACGCGGGCGGCCCACGCGAGCCGCACGAGACCGAAGTCCCGGGCGCCCCGCAGGTGGCCCACGAAGGGGGTGCGGCCCGCCACGCCCACGAGCCAGACAGGGGAGGACATGGCTAGGCGGAGCGCGCGTTCACTTGAACGAGCCGCACGTCAACATCGAGGCGCCGTAGTAGGGGTTCGCGATCGTGGCGCCTTCCTGGAGCCAGCTCGCGTCCGCCATCGGGCAGAAGGCGACGGTGACGGAGCGGGACCCGCCCGTGTGCTTCTTCGCCAACGGGATGATCGCGGCGGAGATCTTCTTGAGCGACGTACGCCGGGCCGCGATGTCGGTCGCGGCGAGCGCGCCGGTGGTCTCGGTCCCGATGCTCGCGAGCAGGGCGCCGCTCTCGGCGTCGACCGAGCCGCCGGTGCGGGCGGCCTCCACGGCCGTCGCGAGCGCGGCGAGGTAGGTCGCGGCGGACGCGTCGTCGTCCCGGGCGAGGGCGGCCTGGGCGTCGACGTAGGCGCCGACCACGCTCGAGGTGGAGGCGTCCGCGCAGCACGTGAACGCGGTGGCCGGGGCGGCCGGTGCAGCCGGGGCGGCCGGGGCGGCCGGGGCGGGAGCGGCCGGAGCGGCGGGAGCGGCCTGGGCGGGGGTGGCGGAACCCCCGTTGTTCCCGCATCCGAGCGCGAGGACGAAGATCGCGGGCACGAAGAATCGCATGGGCAGCCTCCTGCGGTCAGTCTATGTCGGAACGGTCGGGTGCGCCGGGGCCGCCCCCCCCCCGTCGTCCGGAGTGCGTGGGCTCGGGCGTGGACGCGTCCGGGCGGCGGGTTATCCTCGCGCCGCGGAGAACGTCATGGCTCGTAGTCTGCTGTGGATCCTCGGTGGCACCCTGTGCGCATTCGGCCTCGTGGCGCTCCTGTTCGGTTTCGCGACCCCCTGGGGCCCGATCGCGCTGAACCTCTCCCAGACCGGGTGGGATGCCGTGGGTGACATCGCGCCCACCCCCTCGTTCACGATGGCCGTATTCGGGCTCGCGCTCGGCGCGCCGATCCTGATCGTGCTCAACGCGACGGCCTGGAAGTCCACCGACGGCTATTGATCGGTGCGGGTGCTGATCCTCCAGGCCGCGCCCGTCATCGGTGACGTGGCACGGAACGCGACCCTCTGCGTGGAGGGCATCCTCGAGGCCGAAGCCGCCGGGGCCCGGATCATGCTCGCCTCCGAGCTGATGCTCTCGGGCTATCCGCCGCGCGATCTGCTCGAGCGCGGCGACCTCGTGCGCGCCTGCCGCTTCGCCGCCGAGGAGGTGGCCCGCGCCACCGCCGGCACCGACGTGATCGCCATCTTCGGCACCCCGTGGGAGGACCGCGGCGTGCGCAACAGCGCGGTGGTGGCCGCGCGCGGTGAGATCGTGGCGGTGCGGCACAAGACGCTCCTCCCCACCTACGACGTGTTCGACGAGCACCGCTACTTCGTCCCCGCGACAGACCCCCGGCCGGTGGACGTGGACGGGCTCCGCATCGGCGTGACGATCTGCGAGGACATCTGGAACGAGCCGGGGATGGGGCGCCACTACGACGCCGATCCGGTCGAGCGGATGCGCGGCAGCGACATCGTCGTGAACCTCTCGTCCTCGCCGTTCCACGCCGCCAAGGGGGGCGTGCGGCTCGACCTCGTCCGCCGGAAGGCGGCGGTGGCGGGCGCGCCGCTCGTGTACTGCAACCAGGTGGGCGGAAACGACGAGCTCCTGTTCGACGGCGGCTCCCTCGCCGTCGCCGCGGACGGTCGCCTGCTGTTCCAGGCCCCCCAGTTCCGCACCGGCTCCTGGGTCGTCGATCTCGATGGTCCGGCCATCGCCCCCACCGCGCTGCCCTTCGAGGAGGAGGTGCTCGAGGCCCTCACGATGGGCGTGCGGGACTACGCGGCGCGGTGCGGCTTCAAGACCGCGGTCCTCGGCCTCTCCGGCGGCATCGACAGCGCACTGGTCGCCGTGGTGGGCGCCCGCGCGCTCGGCCCGGAGAACATTTTGGCCGTCGGCATGCCCGGCCCGTTCTCGTCGGCCGGCTCGGTCACCGACGCGGAGGCCCTCGCGGACCGCCTCGGGCTGCGTTGGCAGCAGATCCCCATCACGCCCGTCTACGAGCGCTTCCTCGAGGCGTTGGCGCCGGCGTTCGCGGGGGTCGCGCCCGACGTCACCGAGGAGAACCTCCAGGCGCGCGTGCGCGGCACGCTGCTGATGGCGCTGTCCAACAAGTTCGGGCACCTGCTGCTCACGACCGGCAACAAGTCCGAGATGGCCGTGGGCTACTGCACCCTCTACGGCGACATGAACGGCGGCCTCGCCGTGCTCTCCGACGTGTTCAAGACCGACGTGTATCGGCTCGCGCGGTGGATCAACCGGGACAGCGAGGTCATCCCCGCCGCCACGATCACCAAGCCCCCCTCCGCCGAGCTCGCGCCCGACCAGACCGACCAGGACTCGCTCCCGCCGTACGAGCAGCTCGACGCGATCCTGCGCCTCTATGTCGAGGGCGTCGTCGATCCCGACGACATCGTCGCGCGGGGCCATCCGCGGGACATCGTCGAGCGTGTGGTACGCATGGTCGTTCGAAGTGAATACAAGCGCTGGCAGGCGGCCCCCGGGCTGCGCGTGAGCTCACGCGCGTTCGGGAGCGGCCGTCGCATTCCGCTCGCTCAAGTCTGGCGCTGAACCCATGCCTCCTTTCCGTCCGCGTGCCGCCGATGCCTCCGGAGAGATCCCGGGCGGCGCCGAGCGTCGCGTCTGGGCCGCCGGATCGGCCCGGCGCTCGCTCCTCCTCGAGGTCGAGCGCCTCGCGTGCGAGCTCCGGGGGCCGCTCGGCGGCCTGGAGGAGGCGATCATCGCCCTCGTGGACGGCGAGGGCCTGCCCCCCGGGCTCTCCCCCGAGATCCTGTTCGAGGGCGGCATGCCCCGCATGCGCCCGGTGCTCGTCGTCCTCGCGGGGCGCGCCGCCGCGGAGCGGGACGCCGATCCGCAGGCCGCCTTCGAGGTGGCCGCCATCGCGGAGATGCTCCAGGGCGCGATTCGCCTGCACGACATGACCCTCGGCCGTCGGGACGGCCGCCGGCGCCGCGCAGCGCGGCGGGTGCTGCGGGGCGCGGGATCGCTCCTGGGCGCCAACCACCTCACGCTCCGGGCGCTCGAGATCGCGCGCCGAGCACCCGCGCCCGAGATCCTCGGGGAGACCCTCGAGCTCCTCCGTGACGTCGGCGCCGGGCACGCCCTGGGCGAGGCCCTCCGCACCCGCCCCGCGACCGTCGCCGACGCGCTCCTCTTCGCCGAGGAGCACAGCGGCGCGCTCTTCGCGTTCACGTGCCGCGCGGGGGGCCATCTCGTGCGCGCGGGCCGGCCGGCGATCACCGGCCTGGGCCGCTACGGCCGGCACGTCGGCATCGCCATGAAGCTCGCCGAGGACCTCGCGCTGTTCGACCCCGCGTCGGGCGGCCGGCTGCTCGCGCACCACGCGGCGGCCTCGCGGCCGGTGTTCCCGGTGGCCTGGGCCAACGCGAAGGATCCCGACATCGACCCGTTGTGGCGGCGCCTCGGGGGCGTCGGCTACGACGCCGCCCTCGCCACCGAGCTGAACGACCGCGTTCGCGCGCTCGGCGGGATCGGCGCGGGCCGCGAGGCGATGGTCCGGGAGACCTGGGCGGCGCGCCGCGCGCTGAAGCCCCTGCCGCCTTCTCCCGCGCGCGACTCGCTCGATCGCCTCGCCGCCTCGCTCGTCACCGTCGCCGCCTGAGCGCCCGGCGCGGTCAGTCCAGCGGGCTCGACGTGACGTACAGGCCGAACAGGTAGAACGACCCTTCGCCCCCGTCGCCGGTGCTCTCCGCGCCCGCGGTCACGCGGAAGTAGTGGCGGCCGCTCGCGTAGGGCCCGAGGTCCAGCGCGTCGACGTCGGTGCCGACCGTCGACTCAGCCACGTCGATCGTCGCGCCGGTGGCGTCGAGGACCTCGATGCGCGGCACGAGCAGGCTCCCCAACTCCTGCGCGCCCACGAAGACGTTCACGTAGGCCCCCTCGAAGGACACGTCGAAGGCGTAGAGGTCGACGTCCGAGCCGGTCGAGACGCGCCCCTGGCCGAACGCGGTCCAATAGGCGCCGGAGTCGGGCTCCTCGTCGGTGAGCGTGAGCACGTTGGCCTCCTCCAACGTGTCGTCCGGCTCCACGCCCCGCGGATAGCCGTCCCCGGGATCGCGCAGGACCAGGAACAACCACGTCCAATGGTCGGCCCCGCCGCCGCCGCTCGCGTCGGTCGCGCCGACCACGTAGGCGGTCCCCTCGGGGTCCGGGAGCACGCCCGGGGCGGTCGACGACGGCTCGGTGATCGCGAGGACGTCGTCTCCGTCCCGGTTCCGCATCGTCACCCGCGGGACCAGGTCGCTCTCCTCCGCGTGCGTGAGCGCCACGACGTAGATCGGGGTGGCCGCCGCGGGCAGATCGAAGGCCGCCCAGTCCGTGTCGCCCGCCTCGCTCACCAACACCGGCATCGAATAAAGCACGTTTGTCGTGACACTACCGAAGTCCAGCCCGACCGACTGTGCGCTGTCCGGCTCGACGCCGACCGAATTCCAACGCGTGAGCTCGAGGGTGTAGGCCTCGCCCGAGCCGCCCACCGGGCTCTCTCCGTAGAAGGTGCCCGCGTCCTCCACCTTCAGGTAGTAGGTGCCGGCCTCGGCGAAGTACGCGAAGCACATCGAGTCCGCGCTCGACACGTTCCCGGCCGGGTGCTCGTCCTCCCACACCACGCGATGGCCGGCGCTGTCGTAGACGCTCAGCACGCTGTCGAGCCCTCCCTCCAGCTCCTCGGTCACGACGCTGATGCGGACGAACTCCCCGCCGTCGGCCTCGACGGCGAACCAGTCGACATCCCCCGCAGGGTTGATCTCGCCGCCGACCGTCTCCTCCCAGAACAGCGGCTCGGCGGCCTCGACCGTGTCGTTGCGATCGCCCTCGCGGCAAGCGTCGTCCTCGCAGATCGACCGGTCGCCACAGTCGTCGTCGGTGACGCAGGTGCCCTCGTCGACCGGTTCGTCGCCGGGCTCCCCATCGGTAGAGGCCGGTTCACACCCCGCGACGAACAGTGACAAAACAACGAGCATGGAACGATGCACCTTTCCTCCGGATCGTGCCGTGCAGGGTAGCATCCGGGCCCATGTTCGCGTAGAACTCGGGCCGTTCCGGAGCGCCCCCTGGATTCCGCCCGTCCGCGTATTGGCCACCGTCCGCCCGCGTGGCGAGGGGTTGGTCGCGCGGGTGGTCTCGGATTGTCGGGAGGGGCCCGTCGGCAGCGGGTGTTCCGAGCGTACGGCAACGGTGCCGGGCGCCCCCGCGCCATCGCATCCATTCGCGGGAACGAAATCTTGCACGGTGCATCCGTGTTGGTCATTCGAAAGGTCGCGGTTTTTCTCAAGCGGCAAGGCGGAGCAGTAGGCTTTGACGGGTTCTTGACAATCATGAATCGTGATCGGATCTATAAAGGTCCGCTCGCGTTGTCCCGAGTCCTATCCACGTGCGCGGCGTTGCCGGTACGTGCGGAAAATCCTCGGAATATTCTGATGTCTTCCCGCATTCCGAACGACGCGAACCGCTCGAACGCTGCAAGGACCTGCCGCACAGAGGGTCAGGAGTGAATATGTCGCTGCGAATCCGGAGTTCTTCTGCATCCGACGGTGCCCGCCGTCGCTCTGAGCGCCTGACGGCCGAGGAGGAGAAGGCGATCGCCCGGGAGATCCGCAAGGCCGAGCAGGCCGCGCGCGAGGCCGTGGCCGGCATCGACGCCGCGGAGAACATCCTCCGTCGTCGCCCCGACCGGGCCGAGCGCACCCGCGCCGGCGCGGTGGACCGCCTCGAGGAGGCCGTTCGTGCCGTCGGCCGTGCCGCCCGCAAGGAGGATGG
The DNA here is from genome assembly GCA_036676765.1 of Deltaproteobacteria bacterium. Classification (GTDB taxonomy): domain Bacteria; phylum Myxococcota_A; class UBA796; order UBA796; family SXON01; genus CAJBVW01. Next base: position 6,944 of record JAKFCH010000074.1, on the reverse strand, counting down.
CCTCAAGGTGATGGCTCGCCGCGCGCAGGGCGCGTGGCAGCAGGCCGAGGAGCTGCGCTGGCGCCTCGCGATGAGCGGGCGGCGCATCGCCCACGGCGAGGCCCGCAAGCTCGCCGGCCCGTTCATGGACGAAGAGGATCTCGTGCAGGAGGGCTACATCGGCCTCCTCCGCGCCGCCAAGCGCTTCGACCCGGACCGTGGCATCCGCTTCTCCACGTACGCCCGTTGGTGGGTGCGCGCGCAGATGACGCGCGCCATCGACCACACCGGTCGCCCCGTGCGTCTGCCGGGCTGCGCGGTCGAGCAGACCCGCAACCTGCGCAAGGCGATGAAGCGCTTCGAGGCCGCGGGCATCGAGTACAACATCGCCGACCTCGCCGACGAGGTGGGCATCGACAAGGAGCGCGCCGAGCTCCTCCTGTCGCAGGGCAACACGATCTCGCTCGAGCAGCCGGTGGACGACGGCCCGCGCCCCCGTCCCCTGGAGCGCTTCCTCTCGGATGACGACGCCGTCTCTCCCGACGACGAGAGCATCCAGCAGCAGGAGCTGTCTCGCATGAGCAAGGCCTTCCACGGCGTGCTCTCCGAGCGGCAGCGCTTCGTGCTGACCCGTCGCTACGGCCTCGAGGACGGCGAGTTCCGCACCCTCTCCGAGGTCGGCAAGGAGATGGGCCTGTCCCGCGAGCGCGTCCGCCAGATCGAGCGCGAGGCCCTCATCCGCCTCCGCGATCAGTCCGGCATCCGCGATCTGCGGGGCCTGGTCCTCGGCGAGCCCGGCGAGGCGTAGTTCCCGCTTCGTCGTCGCCACGTGAACGGGCGCTCCTCGGAGCGCCCGTCTCCGTTAAGGGGCACCATGCGGATTGCGACCTTCAACGTCTATTGGTTCGGCACCACCCGCCCGGACATCGTCGATCGCACCCTGGACGACGACGCGCTGATCGCCCGGGTGCTCGCCCGCCTCGACGCCGACGTGGTCGCGCTCCAGGAGGTGTGTGACCTCCCCCGTCTCGAGCGCGTGCTCCAGGCGGCGGCCACGTTCGGCGGGCGGGCCCTCCGCGTGCGGGAGGGGGAGGCCTTCGTCACCTCCGCGCGCCCCCACGAGCTCGCCGACGGCGCGCTCCAGAAGGTGGTGTACGCCTGGGATCCCGCCACGGTCGACCTCGTGGCGTGGGGCGCCCTCGGCGGCGGGCCGGCGCTCCGGCCGCCGCTGCTCGCGACGTTCCGGGACCGCCGGGGTGCCACCCTCACCGCCGCGGCCCTCCATTTGAAGTCGGGCATCATGGGCGCGCCGCTCACGGACCCCTCGGTCGCGCTGCGCCACCGCGAGGCCGCCTACCTCGCGCGATGGCTGGACGGTGCCCCCATCGGTCCGTCGGGCCCGCTCCAGACGCGGCCCGGCCCCACCGTGCTCGCGGGCGATCTCAACGCCCGAGTCGACGATCCCTCCATCGCCCCCCTCCGGTTGTTGTCGGGCTGGGCGTGGCCCGCGCCGCTGCTCCCCCCGGGCGATCCGTGGACCACGTGGCTCGACCGCGAGGTGATCGACCACCTCGCCGTCTCCCCGGGCGCCCGCTTCGTCGCCCAGCCGCGCGCCTTCGCCTTCGATCACGAGCCCGCGCTCGGCGGCGTCGAGTACTTCCACCTCGTCGACGGCTTCCACGCCCAGCGCGCGCGCAACTTTCCCCGCGCGCCGGTCGAGAACCTCTACCGGGTGTCCGACCACCGGCCGGTCGTCGGCGAGATCGTGCCCGAGTAGCGGGGCGGTGCCGGGCGCTGCGCGCCCGACCCCGCGTGCGGGGGGCGTTGCGGCGGGCGCGCCCCCCGCAACGCCCCCCACACTTGCGGGGTGGTTCACAACATCGGGAACACGTACACGCCTACGTCGGAGCCCACCGCCACGTCTTCCGCGCCGTCGCCGTCGCGATCGGGGAGGGCGACCAGGCCGTAGCCGAAGCCGTCGCCGAGGGAATCTCCCGCGTAGCGGCTCGACGCATCCGCTGCGGTCATCGTTCCTCCGGCGAGGTGCTCGAACACGAAGAGGCCGCCGTAGACGGCGGGCTCGTCCGCGAGCGCGTACACCACGTCCTCGTCGCCGTCGCCCGTGACGTCGGCGATCGCGAGGCTCGTGATGAAGTACGGAGCGTTGCCCTCGCTCGGGAGCGTCGACCACGCGGAGGGCGCCGCCTCGCCCAGCAGGGGGCCGAGGTACACGTCCGCTTCCGACAAGTCCACAGCCAGGATGGCATCCACGTGGCCATCCCCGTTCAGGTCGCCGGTCGCATGCCACCACGATGTGGGGAGCTCCAGTTGCTGGCCGTCGCTCTCCTGGAGAGCGGCGTCGCGCGGCTGGGGCGTCTCGTACACGGTCGTCGACCGGTAGGACACGGCGACGAGCTCGTCCAGGCCGTCGCCCGTCAGGTCGCATCGCGACACGTCGTAGACCTCGTGGGCGATGAACGGGGTGAGGCTGTCGAGCTCCACCTCACCGGTCGCCTCGGGAGGGAGGAGCCACGCTCCGTTCGAGTTGGTCGCGAACAACACATCGTCTAGGCCGTCCCCGTCTACGTCAGTGACCACACGCGCTGGCGCGAGCAGCCAGTCCCACGACGTGTTGTACGGCCCGGCCTGGAAGGCCGCTCCCGCTGCGCCGGCCGTGACGGCAGCGGGCCCATGGTAGAGCGACACCGTAGCGGTCGACTCGTCCGCGGAGCCGGTGTCGAGGGCCTCCTCCTCGACGATGTCGACGGTCACGATCTCGGCGAGCCCGTCCCCGTCGATGTCGCCGGACGTTTCGTAGCCGCTGCGGCTCGTGGTGCGTCCGGAGTATGGGACAGTGACGATGGTCGACTCGGCGAGCGAGGGTGACCCGCTCGTGGGGATGGTGACTAGCGCGTCGGCAGCGGAGCCCCGGACGGCGAGGTCCACGCGCCCGTCCCCGTCCACGTCCGCGGCGGCGCGGAGCGGCATGGTGCGTTCGTCCGTGAGGATCACGACGCTCCCCGGAAGGGAGCAGTCCGTGGTGCGGATCGGGTCCTCGTCGTCGCAGTCCCCGGTCACGAGCGTGTCGTAGTACCCGGATGGCTCGCACCAGCACTGCGTGTCGTCGCTTCCGAGCCCGTCGCCGTCTTCGTCGCGGTAGTATGTCGTGCACCCGATGGACTCGTAGTTGTTCAGCGCCCCGTCGCAGTTCTCGTCGACCGAGGTGCCACAAACCTCGGTCGCACCGGGGCTCACGCCCGCCTCGGCGTCGTCACAGTCCATGTGGCTCCGGACGTAGCCGTCGGGCCGCTCACATGCTTCGGTGGCCGCAGCGTCCTCGTCCCCGTACCCGTCCCCGTCCGCGTCCGGATACCAGCCGAGCCCGCCTTCCTCGTCCACGAGCCCGTCGCAATCGTCGTCACGCCAGTTGCAGCGCTCTGTCTCGGGGACGCAGCCCGAGGAGGTGTCCACGGAGGAGTCCGTCGTCTCCTCGGGCGCGCTCGCCTTGTCGGTATCCGGCTCGGTACCACACGCGAGGAGAAGGAGCAGCATGCCGAATCCTACCCTGCGCCGGGAAGGAGCAGGGGGCGTTGCGGGGGCGGGCGACGCCCCCGCACGCGGCCCGCGCGCCGTCGGCGCGCGGGCCGCCCTCGATCAGCCGCCGCCCGTCACCCGCAGACCGCGCCGAACACCCGCAGGAAGTTCTCGCCGAGGACGGCGTGCACGTCGGCCGGGGGCCAGCCCGCGTCGAGGAGCGCCTGGGTGAGGACGGGGAGCTTGTCGGCGGAGTCGAGGTCCGAGGGGTAGAGCGCGAACCCCTCCCAGTCGGTGCCGATCGCGGCGTGGCGCACGCCGACGGTGCGGCGGATGTGCTCGAGGTGGCGCACCACGCGGCCGACACCGCCCCCGCCGATGAACGGGGTCACGAAGATGACGCCGACGACGCCGTCGGTGTCGGCCACGGCGCGGAGGAGGCCGTCGTCGACGCCGCGCGGGCTCGCGTGCACGGCGCTGCACGCCGTGTGCGAGATGATCACCGGCGCGCGGGCGCGCGCGGCGGCCTCGATCACCCCGGCGCGGCCGACGTGGGCGAGGTCGACGAGGATGCCGAGGCGGCCGAGCTCGTCGACGAGGGCGCGGCCGTAGTCGGAGAGCGGCGCGGCGTTGTCGGCGCCCCAACCGACCATCGGGCGGCACGCGGCGTTGGCCGTGAAGTGCGCGAGGCCGACGTAGCGGAGGCCGGCGGCGCGGAAGCGGGGGAGGTCCTCGAGGCGCGCGTCGAGGCCGTGGGCGCCCTCGAGCCCCGCGAAGCAGGCGATGCGCCCCTGAGCCCGCGCGGTGCGGATGGCCTGGAGGGTGCCGCACACGACGAGCTCGTCGGGCGACCCCGCCGCGTGGCGGGCCATGCGCGCGAGGTCGGCGTCGATGGCGGCGGGGCCCGAGCGGCCGCGCATCGGGTTGATCACCACGCCGAGCGCCATCGCGCCGACGCCGCCCTCCTTGAGGCGCGGGAGGTCGCAGTGGCCGAAGAGGGGGGCGCCGTAGAGCGGGTTGGGGGGGTGGCGCTTGCGCCAGTCCCAGCCGAAGAGCTTGCTGGGGAGCAGCAGATCGCAGTGCAGGTCGACGAACAGGGCCTCGTCGTGGAGCGCGCGCGCCTCGGCGGAGATCGTCACGCCGTGCCGTCCGGGCGCGGCACGCGCTGCCGCCACAGCGCGCCGAGCACGTCCACGCCGTCGTGGAAGCGCCCGCACGAAGGGTGCTGCATGCGGCCGGGCGCGCACAGACGCGGGGCGCCGAGGTAGAGCCCGGGGAGGTCGGTGGCCACGGTGCCGAGGCGATCGCGCCACGGGGCGACGGCCGCGCGGACCTCCTCCACGTCGGTGAAGGGGTGGACGACGAGCACGCGTGGCAAGGCGACGGGCGAGAAGTGGTCGGCGGGGAGCTCCAGCACCGCCCACCCGGCCCCGACGACCTTCCGACCGGCGGCGCGCGCGAGCATGATCCGGGCGCGGGTGTTGGCGGCGTCCGCGGGATCGACGGCGCCGCGCGGCCACCGCTCCTCCGCCGCGGCCATCCGGGCGGCGACGGCGTCGAGGTCCACGTGGCGCGCGAAGTACGCCGCGGGGGACATGCAGCCGTGGCCGTCGTAGAGCGCCACGTCCTCGACGGCGGCCTCGGCCACGGTGTCGGAGAGGGTGTCGACGACGCCCACGCCGAAGCGCGGCCCGAACGGCAGCCACACCACGCCCTCGGGCAACCGGGCGCGGATCGCGGTCATCGCCGCGGCGCCCCCGAAGGCGACGACGCCGTCGACCTCGGCGAGGGTGGCGGCCTCGGCGGCGCTGTCGTCCTCCCCGCGATCGCCGCCGCGCCACGTGCGCACCTCCAGCAGGCCCGGGGCGCCGATCGCCCCGGCCATCGCGCGCACCGAGGCCTCCTGGCCGGAGGCGGGCTTGGCGATGACGCGGACGCCGCGGGCCACGAGGTGGAGCAGCCAGGGGAGGGGGGCCGTGTAGACGTTGCCGCTGCACACGACGAGCACGGCGCCCGGGCGGGTGCCGGCCACCGGCGCGAGGAGCGTGTCGGGATCGAGCGCATCGAGGGCCGCGGCCCAGCACGCGCGCGCGTTGGCCTCGGACAGGCCCGTGCTCCAGCCCGTGGGATCGAGCGCCGCGAGGCGGGCGAGGGCGGCGGGGAGGTCGATGGGCATCGGGGGGATCTAACCCGGGGTTCGGGCGCGCCCCCCGGCTGTCGCCGGGGGTCGGGACCTTCCGGGGTCGGCCTCCGGCCTCCGTCCGCCCTGGCGGGCGGGACCGGCCGCCCTTGTACGTTGAGGAGGCTCCCCCGGAGACGCACGGCGCCCTGAAGCCTTCGAGCTTGTCCTGTAGATTCTCTCCCGGGGGAGCGCGAGGGGGGCCCTGCCCCTCTCGCCTCCTGAGGAGCGGAGGGACGGCTGCGCGCTACGAGGGGGTGCCCACCAGCCGCGAGCCACCACTGCCCTGGGGCCTCGAGCCCGTCCTGTAGAGGTGGCCCCCGCCCTCAACCGTCAACAAGCCGAGGAGCATCAGAGGCCCGAGAGCCTGCGTTCACAAGGTTGGCCGACGGTAGGCACAGGGTCGGGGGCCGGTGTGGTCCTAACCGGAGAGGACGTCATGGGGAAGAAGGACATCAAGGAGCTGCTCGTCGGGTTCGATGTCAGCGGGAAGACGCTCCAGGTCGCCGTGCAGGACCCCGAAGGGGAGGTGCGGGATCTCGAGTTCACCAACGACGCCAAGGGCCACAAGAGCCTCGTGGAGGTGATCACCAAGTCCGGACGCTCCGCCCGCGTCTGCCTCGAAGCGACGGGGAACTACAGCCTCGACGTGAGCATGGTGCTCGCGAAGCATCCCCGGATCGAGGTCATGGTGCTCAACCCCAAGGCGGCGCGCAGGTTCGCGGAGGCGCAGATGCGCCGCGCGAAGACCGACAAGGTCGACGCGCGCTCGCTGCTGGACTTCCTGCGGTGCATGCCCTTCACGCCCTGGGTGCCGCCGGCGAGCAAGCTCCTGGAGCTCCGTGCAGTCGCGCGGCGGGCGTCTGCCCTGACCACCGACAAGACGGCCGAGGAGAACCGCCTGGCGGCCGCCAAGGCGACCGCCGAGACCCCGGCCGTGGTGCTGGAGGACATCCAGGCGTCGATCGAGGCGCTCGGAAAGCGGATCGACGCGCTCCTCGTCGCGGCCCTCGCCCTCGTGGCGAAGGATGTGGAGCTCACCCAAGCCCTGGCCGTGCTCACGTCGGTCAAGGGCATCGCCGAGAAGAGCGGCGTGGTTCTCGTCGCCGAGTTGATGATGCTCCCGAACGACATGAGCCCGCGCGAGGTCGTCGCCCACTGTGGGCTCGATCCACGCCCCAAGCAGTCCGGGATGCGCGATGGACAGCGGTCCATCAGCAAGATCGGCAACAGCGTCGTGCGGGGGGCCCTG
>JAKFCH010000073.1:0-26514 GCA_036676765.1 Deltaproteobacteria bacterium | reverse complement strand
GCGCGGGCGCGGCCACGGGAGCGGCGGGGCGCGGCGCGGCGACCGGAGCCGCGACGAGGGCGGCCGGAGGGGTCGCGACCTGCGTGGTCACGACCGGGGCGCTCGCGGCGGGCGCCTGCCCGGGCGTGATCTGGGCGATCACCTGGCCGACGGTGACCTCGTCGCCCTCGGCGGCGAGCTGATCACCGAGCTGGCCGGCCGCGGGCGAAGGGAGCTCGAGGCTCGCCTTGTCGCTGTCGAGCTCGACCACCGACTCGTCCACCTTGACCCACTCGCCCGGCTTCTTGAGCCAGCGCGCGATGGTCGCCGTCTTCACCGACTCGCCCATCGAGGGCACCCGCACGTCCACGCTCATCGACCCTCCGGACCGGCAGGCTTATCGTGATCCGTGCCGACGCGGCAGCTCATTCCGCGCGCTGTCGACGGGTCACGCCCCCGCACGGTGGAAGGCGAGCGACACGCCATCCCGCACGAGGTGCTTGAGCCGGCTCGTCGGGCGCCGCCACGCCGGCGAGTCGACCGGCCAGGCGAGCGGCTCGAAGCCCACGACGCGCGCGATGGCGAGGGCCCGCGCCATGTGGAAGGGCTCCGTGACGATCCACACCCGACGCACGTCGGGTGGCAGGATCCCCCGCGCGAACAGGAGGTTGCCCTGGGTGTTGCGGCTCTTGTCCTCGATCGCGATGATCGCGTCCGGCACGCCCTTCCCGAGGAGGATCGCCCGCGCCACGACGGCCTCGCCGGGCGGGTTCAGGTGGTGGGCCCCGGTCGTGACGATGCGCGGCGTGCCGGTGGCGTGCCAGAGCGCGGCGGCCCCCTCGGCGCGCGCGCGCAACGATCCCGACGCCACGCCGCCCGGCAGCACCGTGGCGCCGAGCACGACGATCGCGTCGGCCGGCCCCTCGTCCGCGGGGAGCCGCGCACCCGCCCAGACCGCCCGGAACGCGGGCGCGAGCTCGGTCAGGGCCCGGAGCGGCAGGGTCGGATCCCATCGGCGCATGACCCCAATTAGTCCGGAGCGCCCATCCGCGCGTTCTCATCGCGATACACGCCGCGGCATGTCCGCCAGCGGGCCCCTCGCGCTGTTCTTCGCGTGCCTGGTGAGCGGGCTGCTCGTCCCGTTGCCCGAGGACGTGGCGCTGCTCGTGGCCGGTTGGCAGCTCCGCGCCGGGGATCTCACGCTCACCGACGCCCTCGTCGCCGGCTTCGTGGGCACGCTCGGGCGGGATCTGATCGCCTTCGGCCTCGGCACCCTCGTCGGCCCGCGTCTCGAGCGCCTCCCGCTCGTCCGTCGCGCGCTCGGAGAGGCGCGGCTCGCGCGCGCCCACGCCCTGTTCGAGCACCACGGGAGCCGCATGCTCTTCCTGACGCGCTTCGCCGTCGGGTTGCGGGCCCCGCTCTACTTCGTGGGCGGCTCGCTCGCGTTCCCGCTGCGGCGCTTCCTGCTCGTGGACGCGCTCGGGCTCGCGCTGACCGTGCCGCTCACCCTCTGGCTCGGGTCGGCCTTCGGCGAGGACGCCGCAGCGGGGCTGAAGGTCGCGCTGGCCCACCAGCGGGTCGTCGTGAGCCTCGTGGTCCTCGCGGCGCTCACCTGGTGGCTGGTCCAGCGGCTCCGCGCGCGCCGGTAGGTGAGCGCGGGAACCGGGCCCAGACAATCGCGAGCGCCCCGATCGCGCACGCGGCGACCGCCACGAAAACGGTGCCGACGCCCGCTTCGAGGCCCGGGATGGCGCCGAGCCCCTCGACCCCCGGCCGGAACCCCGCCACCCACCCGAAGATCGACACCCCCACCGCGGCGCCGATGCTCCGGCTGAACAACACCAGCGACGTGGCGGTGCCCCGCAGGCCGGGCGGGGCCGCCTCCTGCGACGAGACGGTGAACGACGCGATGGTGAACCCCATCCCGAGGCCGAACAGGACGAAGCCGACGCCTCCATCGGGCCAGATCGCCGCGAGCACGCCGCCGACGGCCACGAGCAGCGTGCCGCCCCGCACGAGCACACGGAAGCCGAGGCGCCCCACGATGCGCCCGCCGATGTTGCTCGCGAGGGTCCAGGCGAGGGAGAGCGGCAGGAGCGCCAGGCCGGCGTCGAGGGCGCTGCCGCCGTGCACGGCCTGCACCCACACTGGCAGGTACCCGATGATGCCGTAGAGCGAGGCGCCCAGCAGGAGGCCGGAGAGGGAGACGGCCTGGATCGTGGGGTCGCGGACGATGGCCGCGAAGCCGCCGCCCGCCTGCACGAGGGCACCGCGCCCCAGCTCCGCGGGGACGAGCACCGCGATCACGACGCCGGCGACGATGCCCGGCGGCACGTTGAGCCAGAAGATCGCATGCCACGACCACGCGTCGGTCAGCACGCCGCCGACGAGCGGCCCGAGAGCCGACGAGACGCCCCACACGAGCGAGAAGAGCCCCTGGAGGCGGGTGCGCTGGTCGACCGGCCAGAGGTCCCCGAACAGCGTCATCGTCAACGGGAGGATCGACCCCGCGCCCAGGCCCTGCACGGCGCGCCCCGCGACGAACATCGGCATGCTCGTCGCGAGCGCGCAGATCACCGACCCCGCCAGGAAGGCGACGATGCCGATGAGGTAGGCGGTCCGGCGGCCGGCGCGGTCCGCGAGCATCCCGTACATCGGCGTCGTGAGCGTCTGCACGAGCAGGTACGCGGAGAAGGCCCACGCGTAGAGCGCGGTGCCGCCGAGGCGCTCGACGATGGTCGGCATCGCCGCGCCGACCACGGACACCTCGAGGCTGGCGAGGAACGTGCCGACGAGCAGGGCGGCGGTGACGATGCGGCGGGCGGTCGGGCTCATCGGCCGGAGGGCCTCACCGAGCCCCTGGGTGCGAATCCCCGCGGCGCCGCGCCACGCCGAACAGCGCCGCGAGCACGCCGGCGCCGACCCCGAGGGCGCCACCGGGCCCTCCCACCGACGCACAGCCCCATCGGGCGGGTGTCCCGACCGCGCGCGGCGTCACGGCGACCGGCGCCGCCACCGGCTCGACGGGCGGCGGCGCCGGCCGCACCACCGGATCCACGAGGTCGAGGTTGGCGCGGTCCACGGGGCGGAGCCGCCCGTCGGTGTAGCGGTCCACCGGCGCGTACCAGGCGAGCTGCTGGAAGACCGCGGCGTGCTCGGGGGAGGGGGAGATACGCCCGCGACGCGCGCGGATGCCGTCCGCGAGGAGGCGCCGATCGGCGGGCGTCAGCCGCGCGATCACCGCGGGGTCCATCGCGCGGTCGCTCCGCTCGAGGAGCCACAACACGATCGCGCGGGTGGCGCGCGGGTGCTCCTCGGCCGGATCGTCCGCGATCACGGCGAGCAGCAGGTCCTTGCCCGTCTCCGCCCCCGCGACGCAGAGGTAGGCTTCGCGCGTACCGCTGGCCTCCAGCTCGACGAGGACCGCGGACGGGTCGCACGCGGCGAGCGCCCGACCCACCAGGAGGAGGATCACGCCTTGGCCACCGCGGCGGACCACACGTCGAGGCGGGCGCGGCGGTCGGCGGGGGTGAACCCCGGCTCGAAGCGGCGATCCTCGACCCAGGCGGCGCGGACGGCGTCGGGCGAGGGCCAGAAGCCGACGCCGAGCCCGGCGAGGTAGGCCGCGCCCATCGCGGTGGTCTCGAGGTTGGTCGGCCGCACGCAGGAGACGCCGAGCACGTCGGCCTGGAACTGCATGAGGAGGTCGTTGCGCGCGGCACCGCCGTCGACCCGGAGCTCCGCGAGCGGCCGGCCGGCATCCCCCGCCATGGCGGTGAGGATGTCGGTGATCTGCAGCGCCACGCCTTCGAGCACGGCACGGGCGATGTGCGCGCGGGTGGTGCCGCGCGTGAGCCCCGAGAGGACGCCGCGCGCGTCGGGCCGCCAGTGCGGCGCCCCCAGCCCCGCGAGCGCGGGCACGAACACGACGCCCGCCGCGTCGGGCACGCTCGCGGCGAGCGCCTCGACCTCGGCGCTCGACGAGAAGAACCCGAGGCCGTCCCGCAGCCACTGGACCGCTGCGCCGGCGATGAACGCGCTGCCTTCGAGCGCGTAGCTGGCCACTCCGTCGAGCCGCCACGCCACGGTGGTCAGGAGCCCGTTCGCCGAGGCCACGGCCTCGGCCCCGGTGTTGAGGAGCACGAAGGCGCCGGTGCCGTAGGTGCACTTCGCCATCCCGGGGGTGAAGCACGCCTGCCCGAACAGGGCCGACTGCTGATCGCCGGCGAGGCCCGCCACGGGGATGCCGTCGGGCAGGAAGCCGACGCCCCGGGTGACCCCGAACACGCCCGCGTTGTCGACCACGCGGGGCAGGCACGCCAGGGGCACGCCGAAGAGGGCGCACAGCTCCTGGTCCCACTCCATCCGGTGGATATCGAAGAGCAGGGTGCGGGACGCGTTCGAGGGGTCAGTGACATGCTCCCCCGTGAGCTTCCAGGCGACGAAGCTGTCGATCGTACCGAAACGCAGCTCCCCCGAGGAGGCCCCCTGACGCACGCCCGGTACGTTCTGGAGCATCCATTCGGCCTTCGTTCCCGAGAAGTACGGATCGATCACGAGCCCGGTCCGGGCCCGGATCGCCTCCTCCCACCCGTCGGCGCGCAGCGCCTCGCAACGGGCGGCGGTGCGGCGGTCCTGCCAGACCAGCGCGCGGTGCGCCGCCCGGCCCGTCTTGCCGCTCCAGAACAGGCTGGTCTCGCGCTGGTTCGTGATGCCGATCGCGGCGATGCGCGCGGGGTCGATCCCGGCGAGGGCCAGCGTGACGGCCCGCTCGATGGACGTCCAGATGTCCGCGGGCTCGTGTTCCACCAGCCCCGGCGCGGGGAAGTGGTTCAGGAATTCGATGTTGCGCGAGGCGACGATGCGGCTCTGCGCGTCCATCAGGACCGCGGTGGTCCCGGTGGTGCCCTGGTCGATGGCGAGGACGAGGTCCGACATCGGCCGAAGGTATCGAATCAGGGGGCGATTTGCGACCCCCCCTTCCACGGTGCTATCAACCAGTCGATCACGAGGCTTACCATGCTCTTCCCTCTCGCCCTGCTCGCCGGCTGCACCGGCAGCGGCGTCGACTTCCCGGGCACCAGGATGTCCGACTTCTTCCCCATGGATGGCGAGCGCCAGGCCGAGTACGTGAACGAGGACCACGACAACATCCCGTGGCAGCTCGCCGTCGCGAAGGTCGAGCCCATCGAGCGCGTGGACGACGAGGACGTCGTCACCTTCGAGTGGTCGAACTACGACAGCGGCGAGCTCGTCGGCGCGGTGAAGTGGTCGTCGTCGAGCGGCAACGGCATCAAGATCCACGCGTACGCCGACTACACCGGCGGCTCGTCCGACTTCATCACGTTCGACACGCCCGTGCGCGTCACCGATGACGACGACACGATGAAGCGTGACGAGTCGGTCGTCACCGAGACCAACGGGTACACCTTCACCGCCACCCTCGTCGGCTTCGAGGACTGCCCGGTCAACTGGGGCCTCGACTGGGAGGACTGCGCGCACATCACCCTCGACGACGGCGATGGCGACAACATGGTCGGCCCCAACTTCGCGGGCGACTACTGGCTGGTCCAGCGCTACGGCCCCGCGTGGATGCACCTCACCGGCTACGCCGAGAAGTGGAACCTCGCTCACTACGACTGGGTCGAGACGGAGTGATCCGCGCGCCGCGCCCCCTCCACCGAAAGGGATGGCGCGCGGCGGTCTCTCTCGTGGTTCTCCTGGCCTCTCCGGCGTCCGGTTGCGCCGGGGAGGCCTACGACGTGGCCGACCTCCAGCTCGACGTCGGCGCGCCGCTTCCCGACGGCGCCGAGGTCCTCCGCGTCTGCGTGTCCGATCACGGCACGCTGGAGCGCGGCGCGGGCAACGGCCGGGTCCCCTTCCCCGCGATCCGGGCCGGCGCGGCCGTCGAGGTGACCGTCGACGTCTACGATGTCGACGGCGCGCTGATCGCCTCCGCAGGTCCGGCCCCGCTCGACGGGGAAACCCCCTACACCACCACGCCGCTCCTCGACCCGGGCACCCCCTGCGTCGCGAACGGCGCGCTCGCACCCGAAGGCGCCGACTCCTGGCTTCTCGCGGTACGCTTCGAGGAGTGATGCCCATCCTCCCCCTCCTGCTCCTCTCCCTGGCCGCCTGCGCGCCCGTCGAGGCCCCCCCGGGCCCGGGCTTCGCCATCGTGGGCGTCTCCCCCGAGGACGGCTCCACCGACGTCGTCGAGGCGCACATCCCCGAGCTGCGCTTCTCCGAGCCCATCGACACCACGCTCTGCACGCCCACGAGCCTGCGGGTGGACGGCGTCCACGAGGACGACACCGTCGCCTTCGTCGTGGACATCGTCGTCGTCGCCCTGGACGAGGGCTACCGCGTCCAGCTCACCCACGAGACGACGCTGCCGACCGGCTGGTCCTACCGGATCTCGGCCCACGCGGGCGACGATGCCGGGTGCCAGAGCGTCGACGGCGCGCTCCTCGAGCCGTTTGCGTCCAGCTTCGCCGTCCCTTAGTGGCCGGCTTCGAGGTCGCCATGTTGCTCTCCCTCCTCCTCGTCGGTTGCCAGCCCGATGACGTGAAGGAGTCCCCCGAGGACACCGGCTACGCCTACGTGGACACCGCGCCAGTCGTCGACACGGCGCCGGACACCGACAGCGGCGCCGACACCGCGGTGGACACCGACACCGGCGGCGACACGACGGACACCGGCGCGCCGACCTGGCTCTCGCTCGAGGTGTGGCCCTCCCGGATCCGTGTGCACCCCGGCGCGACCTTCTCCCTCCGCGTGGTCGCCACCGACGCCGCCGGCGCGCGTGTCGACCTCCCGACCGGTCCCGACGTGCCCGTCTTCCGCTCCGACGCGGGAGATGTCGCGCAGGTCGACGACACCGGGCTCGTCACCGCCCACAACGCAGGCGCCGCCGTGCTCACCGTATCGCACGGGGGCCAGGAGGCCACCGTCCGCGTCGAGGTGGAGGAGAGCGGCACGGCCACCATCGTCGTGCTCGACGGCAAGACCGGACTTCCGATCGAGGGGGCCAGCGTGGCGGGCTCCGCCCCGGACCCCGTGGCTACCGATGCGGCCGGGACCGCCGTGGTTCCGGTCCCCGACGGCGGGCCCCAGACCTTCTCCGTGTGGGTGGACGACCGGTACGACGCCCTCACCGTCGTCGACGTCGTGGGGCGCGAGCTCACGCTCTCCCTCCTCCCGAAGGACACCGTGGAGAACGACGCCCTGCTCGCGGGCGCGGTCGACTTCGCCGGCGTCGACGACGGCGAGTGGTCCGACGTGGTGGTCGGCTTCGCCGCCGCGTCGATCCAGGGCTCCCTCGCCGCGACCCGCCTCGAGGACCTCTTCGCCGACGAGCGCGCCATCACCGTCTTCGGCGTGGACGTCGACGCGCCGGCCAACCTGTTCGTGGAGGGCGCCGCCCCAGACTACGCGGCGCGCGCGCTGGCGGGCCCCGTCGCCGCGTGGGGCCTCGGCGGGCCCATCCCCATCGCCGACGCCACGGCCGGCTTCTCCGGGTCGGGGGATGCCCTGAAGCTGCTCGCCGACAACATGGGCGCGATGTCGTGGGGTCATCGCGCCGACCTGGTCGCGGTCTCCGACGACACCCTCGCCGTCGACCTCGCCCCCATCGTGCGCTTCGACGCGCGCACCCCCGTGTCCCTGCCCCCCCTCTCGCTCGGCTTCCACGGGGACGAGGTGTACTTCCTCCTCGTCGCCGAGGAGCGCCTCGACGAGGGGTTCGTGGTGACCGGCCTCGGCACCGGGGGCGCGTCCGCCGTGGCCGACGTCCCCACGGTTCTCCCGGGGAACGTGGCCGACAGCCTCGGCACGAGCGCCCTCGCCTACGCCCAGGTCGGCGGCATCGGTAGCGGCGGGGCCACGAGCGCGGCCGTGGCCTCCGACGTGGTCGGCGGCGCCCTCGTCGTGCCGCCCCTCCAGGACATCCCCAGCGTCGACGCGTGGGAGCCCACGACCCGCGGCGTCGCCTACACGGTGGACGCCGACGCCCACTTCGTGCGGGTCCGCCTGAAGGACGAACGCAACCGCATCCACGACATCCTGGCTCCTTCCTCCTGGAGCGGGACGATCCCGACCTGCGTGACTAACTTCCGGCTCCCCCAGGCCAGCATCGAGGTGCTCGCGCTCCAGACGAGCGGCGGCAGCTACGAAGCGTGGCTCGCCGGCGGGGATCTCTCCGTCCAGACCAAGCCCGCCGTCTCCGCCGCACGCACGACCCAGGAGTGACCATGTCCCACGCCGCGACCCTCGACGCCGCCCGAGTGGCCTTCGAGGCGCTCCCCGTCCGTGCCGACGTACGGGCCGCCGCGCTCACGAACCTGCGCCGCTGGCTGGAGAACGACGAGTTCGCGCCCTACCATCCGCAGATCCGCTCGCTCGAGGCGCGCGGGCGCTGGGATCTCCTGCTCGACTCCTTCTACCAGGTGCTCCCCTTCGGCACCGGCGGGCGGCGCGGCCCCGTGGGCGTCGGCCCCAACCGCTTCAACCCGTGGACCCTCGGCGCCAGCGTCCAGGGGCACGTGGCGTTCCTGCGCGAGCTCCGGGGGGATGGGCCGTTGCACGTCGTGATCGCCTACGACGTGCGCCGGTACCGGGACGCCAACGGGGTCTACGACCCCGCGCTGCCGAACCCGTGCATGGACCTCTCCTCGCGCGACTTCGCGGAGATCGCCGCGGGTGTGTACGCCGCGAACGGGGTCAGCACCACGCTCCTCCCACCGGGGAGCGACACCTACGTGTCCACCCCCGAGCTCTCCTTCGCGATCCGCCACCTCGGCGCCGACGGCGGGCTCAACGTCTCCGCGTCCCACAACCCGCCCGACGACAACGGCGGCAAGTTCTACAACGCGCGCGGCGGCCAGGAGGTGCCCCCGAACGACGAGCGGATGGCGAACCACGTCGACCGCGTCGAACGCGTCCGCGCCATGCCCTTCTCGGAGGCCCGCGCCGACGGGCACGTCCGCGACTACGCGCCCGAGATCCACGCGGCCTACGTCGCCGTCAACGTCGCCACCTCGCTCCGGCCCGACGCCCGCAGCGCCAAGGTCGTGTTCACGGGCCTCCACGGCACCGGCGACACCACGGTGGTCGACGTGCTCCGCTCCGCCGGCTTCTCCGTCGAGCTGGAGCCGACCCAGGCCGCGCACGACGGCGCGTTCCCCGAGGTGCCGTTCCGCACCCCCAACCCCGAGGTGCGCCAGAGCATGGACCGCGCCGTGGCCCTCGCGGTCGCGCGCGGCGCCGACCTGGTGATGGCCTGCGATCCCGACGCCGACCGCATCGGGCTCTGCGCCCGCCTTGGTGGGGGGAGCGACGCCGGCTTCCGCTTCTTCACCGGCAACGAGATCGCGGTCCTCGTGGCCGAGTACCGGCTGAGCCAGGGCACGTGGAAGAACCCGATCGTGATGCAGACGGAGGTCACGACCGACCTCGTCCGGCGCGTCGCGGTGCGTCACGGCGCGCAGGTCGTGGCCGACCTCATGGTGGGCTTCAAGTACATCGGGGACGGCCTCGGGCAGCTCGAGGACACCGGGCGCTTCGCCGGGGTCACCGGGCGGCCGGAGGATCTCGTCGTCGGCGTCGAGGAGTCCCACGGCGTGCTGGTCACCTCCGAGCTCCGCGACAAGGACGCCGCCGGGGCGGCCCTCGCCCTCGCCGAGTACGCGAGCCTGCTCGCCCGTGACGGGCGCACCCTCACCGACGCCCTCGAGGCCGTCTGGGCGCGCGAGGGCTACGTGCACAACGAGCTCGTCAGCACCGTGATGCGCGGGGCGGCCGGGAAGGCCCGCATCGACCGCATCCAGGCCGCCATGCGCGAGCAGCCGCCCACCACCGTCGGGGACTGGAGTGTGGTCGAGCGCCTCGATCGCGCCGATCCCACCGGCCCGCTCGGCCCGATCAAGTCCGGAACCGACGCCGCGAGCCGGGACGTGCTCGTGTTCCGCCTCGCGCGGGCCGGCGCCACGGAGCCCACCGCGCGGCTCCTCCTCCGCCCGTCCGGCACCGAGCCGAAGAACAAGATCTACGTCGAGGTCGTCGGGCGGCCCGGCGTCGCCCCCGCCGAGGAGATCCCGCGCGTGGCCGCCGAGGCGAAGAACCTCGCGCTCGCGTTCGCCCACCTGATGCTGGAGCGCGTCGGCATCGAGCTGCCGCTCTGGGCGCTGCGGGTGAGCGACCTCGTCGCCATCGAGAACAAGCAGCACCTCGCCGAGGTGCTGCTCCCCGAGGTGCGCCGCCGCCTCGCCGACGGCACCCCCGTCGCCGACGTGGTCGACGAGGGCCTGCGCGCCTACGGCAAGGACCCGCGCGGCCTCGTCGCCGAAGCGGTGCGCGCCTGGGCGGCCGAGCACGGCGCCGAGGGCGAACGGGTGCGGGCGGCCTTCGGGGCCTGACCTCCGGGCTGGCGATGCCTACGTCGCGCGGTCGAGGCGGATCCCCACGTCGCGGAGCGCGGCCCGGAGCGCGTCGGGCGTGGAGGCGACGCGGTCCGCCCCCACGGGCGCGGCGATCCCCCACCCCACCCCGATCATCGGCATCCCCGCTGCGCGCGCGGCGCCCACGTCGGCGGGGCCGTCCCCGACGAGCACGCCCGCGTCGGCCCCGAGGCGGCGGAGGGCCTCCACGAGCGGCGCGGGATGGGGCTTGCGGACCGGCAGGGTGTCGCCGCCGATCACCACCGGGAAGAACGGGGCGAGGCCGAGCCGGGCCAGGATCGTGTGGGAGAAGGCCTCCGGCTTGTTCGTCACGACGGCCATCGGCGCCCGCACCTCCGCGAGCAGCGCCTCGAGCCCCGCGTACACGGCGGTGCGCACCACGAGGGCGGCGCCGTACTCGGCCAGGAACGTGGCGAGATCCCCTTCGGCCGGCGTGCCCCCGGCGGCCTCCACGCAGCGGTCGACGAGCTTTCGCGCGCCGTCCCCGATGAAGCGCCGGACCGCCGGCTCGCCCAGCGGCGGGCGGCCCGTACGCACGAGCGTGCGGTCGACCGCCGCGGCGATGTCGGCGGCGCTGTCGACGAGCGTGCCGTCGAGGTCCCACAGGACGGCCCTCACGGCGCGACCGCGGCGGGGATGGCCGGAACCTCGACCGCGCCGGCCGAAGCGTCCTGGACGGCCGCAGGCGGCGCGGGAAACGGGGGGATGGGAACCGGGACGAACGTGGGGAGCGGCCCCTCGGCCATGGGGAAGAGCGCGGGCAGGACGGGCGAGCTTAGGGCGGAGATGCGTGGGCCCTGTTCGCGGGGCATGAGCACGGTGATCCCGAGGGAGGGCCAGTTGACGTAGTCGCGGAGGTGCGCGGCGTACCACCCGAGCCGGTCGTCGCGCACGGTGCGGAGGCCCATGCGGGTGGCGTGGCGCATGCGGGCCTCTGCGCCCGGGGGAGCGCCCTCGGGCGGTGGGACGACCATGCTGATGTGCGTCACCACCACCGGCGAGTACGCGCGCTCCTCGCGTAGCGTGACCACAAGCGCGCCCGCGGGGATGCGCGGCACGGCGGCGACGGCCTCCGCGAGGTCGAGGTAGTTCAGCGACCACGCCCCCACGGGCAGGGCCGTGTCCGGTAGCGTGAAGAGCCCGCGGCGCCTCCACCGCCTCCAGACCTCCGTGGTCACGTCCTTGCGGATCACCCGGGCGCGACCGACCCGCGCGGTGATGTCCTCGAGGAGCCCGTTGCGGATCGCGTCGGGGATCCACTGGGCCTCCATGAAGTGGCGCCGGTGGTCGTACGCGGGCACCCCGGCGTAGCGCAGGGCATCCCGGACGACGGGGGCGTACAGCGGATCCCCGGCGAGGGTGAGGCCGAGCACCTCCTCCACGAACGTGAGGCAATCGAACGCGTCGTAGCGGCTGGGTGGATCCGGGTCGATCCCCTGGCCCTCCCCGGCCGCGTCGTTGAGGTAGGGGAGCCCGAGGAAGGCGCGGCTGACGCGCTCGATCCGCTCGCCGAGGGGCGAGGCGCGGACCTCCCGTGCACGCGCCAGCACCTCGCGCGGAGGCGTCCAGCGCTCGGGGCCGCGCTCCACCGCGGACAGGGTGGGGTTCGTCGGCGCGAGCACCTCGACGACGGGGGGCACGCCGGGGTCCGGGCCTCCGGGGAGCGCACCGCCGGCCCCTTCCTCGTCGCCGAGGCCGTCGGCAGGCACGGCGACGCTCGTGTCGCCCGGCATGCCCACGGGGGCCTCGCCACGGGCGTTCGCACCGCCGAACAGCAACAACCAGAACATCACGCTTCCGCCAGCACAGCTCGATCCCGTCGGCGCGCGGGGGCGCACCCGCTCAGACGCCGAGGCGCTGCTGATATCCCGCGAGCTGCTCCAGCATCGCCTCGAAGCCCTCGACGTCGAGCGCCTCGTCGGCGGCGGAGAGCGCGCGCTCGATGAGATCGGAGAGCCCCCGGTTGAGGAGGCGGCGATGCTCCCCCACGGGGCGCTTGCGGAGGTTCTTCATCATCTGCGCGACCGGGAGGCGCCCGTCGACGCTCACGTCCACGCCCTTGAACAGGGGCGCGAGGGGCACCGACGTGCCCTCGACGAGGAGCTGCATCCGCGCCGCGCCGGCACCCCGCCCTTCGGCGGCCTCGATGGCGGCCGCGATGGTCGCCAGCACGTCGTTGGTGACCTCGAGCTTGCGGTGGATCTCGTCCTCGTGGAGCTTCGGGCCCGAGAAGTTGAGCGAGACCGCGGACTTCAGCGCGTCGACGTCGGCGTCCTCCATCTCGATGAGGGTGTCCGTCGTGTCGGGCGCGGCCTCCGCTCCGTCGAGGTTGACCCGATCGAGCAGGGTGGTGTCGGTGAGGAACGCGCCGGCCTCACGGACGGTGTCGTAGTCCTGGAACGCGGCGAGATCGTATTCGTCCGCGATCGGGCTCGGGGCGTAGTGATCCGCGATCGGACTCGCGGCCAGCGGCGCGCGGGCGGACGGCGGAGGCGCGACGACCAGCTCGATCACCGGCGAGGGGGGCGGAAGGGGCGCTTCGGCGGTGTCCTCGTCCGGCGGGAGCATCGCCTCGGCGGCGGGCACGATCCCGACGAGCTTCCCCTCGTCGAGCATGGTCCGGACCATCTCCAGGAGCCGGGTGGACTCCCACGGGCTGGTCGCCATCAGCTTGCCGAGGCGGATGCGCGGCGAACAATAGGCGAGGAGGCTGCGCTCGAGCTCGGTCATCGCGGGCGTGGCGCCCGGCGCGAGGGCCATCTGCGGCTGGCGACCGAGCGCGCCGACGCGCTCCCGGAGGCCAAGGAGCTCGGTCACCAGCTCGCGGCTGTCGTGACCGACCTGGATGTTCTCGACGAACACGGCCTCCATCGGGAGGAACTCGACGACGGTGCTGCCGGCGAGGAACTGGTAGAGGTTCTCGCGGAACCGCTCGAAGAGGAGCACCAGCAGGAGCTCCTCGGGGAGGAGGTCGAAGAGGAGCTCTGAGATCTGGGCTCCGGAGGCCACTCGCTCGCACAACGCCTCGTACCGCTCCCCTTCCACGTGGCCTGCGGCCCGGAGGAGCGCGAGCAGCTGAGCGTCGTCACGGTCACACTGCGCGGCGAGCACCTCGCCGAGCATGACGTACACGCGGTAGGTCGCCTCCGCGCCGGCGCGGCCGACGAGGCACCCCGTCTTGCCCGAATCGAGACAGCCGATCAGGGCGTGGCGAGGGTCCTGGGGGGTTTCACCGTTCCTTGGCAACGACCAGCGCCTCGCTCGGGCACCCGTAGCGGGCGCGCGTCTCGACCCATCGTACAGACCCGCCGGCAGCCGGTCAACGAGGGGTCCGCACGCGCCCGCGCCTCGGACTCAGGAAGCCGCGAGCAGCTCGGGATCCTCGCCCAGGACCGAGAGCAGCCGGTCGCGCGCACGTGACAGGCGGCTCATGACGGTTCCGAGCTTGATGGACAGCGCGCCGGCGATCTCCGCGTAGGACATGTCCTCGTAGTAGCGGAGCAGGAGGATGGTGCGATGATCCTCGGTGAGCTGGCCGATCGCCTGGATGATCTCGTCCTGGCGCTCGCTGCCGAACACCACCTCGATCGGATCGGCGTGGAACTCCTCGCTGCGGGGCACGGTGGCGAGGATCCCGTCGCGGCGACGACGGTCACGTACGAGGTTGAAGCACAGGTTGCGGGTCACCCGGTAGAGCCACGCCTGCATCTTGAAGTCGGCGTCGAAAAACCGCGGCTCGCGCATAGCCTTGATGAACACCTCCTGGACCACGTCGCGCGCTTCCTGGGCATCCTTGAGGATGCAGTAGGCGTGGACGTAGAGCCGCTCACCGTACTTGCGGACCAGCAGGTCGATGGACTGCTGGCGGTCGCTCGTGGCGATGCCCTTGATGTCCTCATCGAGCCAGTCTCCGGTGTGCACTTGGTCGGTGGGTCGAGGGGTGGTCATGAGGTCTCCTGCGTGCGCCTCGTTGCCGCGCACATTCGAAGTACGCGCCCCGGGTGCTGATCTTGCGACCGCATGACACAGCTTGACGAATCACAGGGGACGGCCCATCCTGGTCTCGCAGGCAGCGGGAGCAGAGCGGTGGAAGCCAACAGCGGCACGAGCGAAGGCGTGATCGAGGTCAAGGCGCTGGTGGAGGCCATCGTGCGGGCCCTCGTGGACCACCCCGATGCGGTCGTGGTGACCGAGGTCGAGGGTACCCACAGCTGTGTCCTCGAGCTCTCCGTGGCCCCGGACGACGTGGGCAAGGTGATCGGCAAGAAGGGCATCCACGCGGACGCCATCCGCCGGATCGTCCACGCCGTCGGCGGAAAGACCAAGAAGCGCTACGTCCTCGAGATCCTCGAGAACCGCTGATCGGCCTCTACTCGGTGATGCCGGGAATGCGCACGCCACGCTCGCGCGCCACGTCCACCGCGCGCTCGTAGCCGGCGTCGGCATGTCGCAGCACGCCCATCCCCGGATCGCCCAGCAGGACACGCTCCAGGCGGCGCGCCGCGGCCTCCGTGCCGTCGGCCACGATGACCTGGCCGGCGTGGAGCGAGTAGCCCATGCCGACGCCGCCGCCGTGGTGGAAGCTGACCCACGAGGCGCCGTTCACCGCGTTCAGGAGCGCGTTCAGGATGGGCCAGTCGGCCACGGCGTCGGTGCCGTCGAGCATCCCCTCGGTCTCCCGGTTGGGGCTCGCGACGCTCCCGCAATCGAGGTGGTCCCGCCCGATCACGATGGGGGCCTTCAGCGCGCCGGAGGCGACGAGTTCGTTGAAGCGCAGGCCCGCCCGATGCCGCTCGCCGTAGCCGAGCCAGCAGATGCGCGCGGGGAGCCCCTGGAACTGGATCCGCTCGCGCGCCATCGTGAGCCAGCGCCGCAGGCCCTCGTCCTCGGGGAACAGCTCCAGCAAGGCCTCGTCGGTGACGCGGATGTCCTCGGGGTCACCGGAGAGCGCCACCCAGCGGAATGGCCCACGCCCCTCGCAGAACTGGGGCCGGATGTAGGCGGGCACGAACCCGGGGAACGCGAAGGCATCGGGCTCCCCACCCTCCACGGCACCGGCGCGCAGGTTGTTCCCGTAGTCGAAGACGTGGCTGCCCTGGCGCATCATCGCCAGCATGGCGCGCACGTGGATGGCCATGGAGGCGTAGGCGCGGCGCGTGTACTCGGCCGGGTCGGCGGCCCGGAGCGTGGCGGCCTCCGGGAGCGAGAGCCCCGCGGGGATGTACGCGAGCGGGTCGTGGGCGGAGGTCTGGTCCGTGACCAGGTCCGGCGCGAGCGTGCTCTCGGCGATGCGCGGCATGAGCTCCGCGGCGTTGCCGACGAGCCCGACCGACTTCGCCACCTTCTCGTGGCGGTAGCGGTTCACGCGGGCGATGGCGTCCTCGAGGTCCGTCGCGACCTCGTCGAGGTAGCCCGTGTCGATGCGCTTCTGCACGCGAGTCGGGTCCACCTCGATCGCGAGGCACACCGCGCCCGCGAACACGGCGGCGAGCGGCTGCGCGCCGCCCATGCCTCCGAGGCCCGCGGTGAGCACGAGCCGCCCGGCGAGGCTCCCCCCGAAGTGCTGGCGGCCGGCCTCCGCGAAGGTCTCGTAGGTGCCCTGCACGATGCCCTGGGAGCCGATGTAGATCCAGCTCCCGGCGGTCATCTGCCCGTACATCATCAGTCCGCGCTGCTCGAGCTCCCGGAAGTGTTCCCAGGTGGCCCACTTCCCGACGAGGTTCGAGTTGGCGATGAGCACGCGCGGCGCGTCCGCGTGCGTGCGGACCACGCCCACGGGCTTGCCGGACTGGACGAGCAGGGTCTCGTCGTCCTCCAGTGTCGTCAGACACCGGAGGATGCGATCGAACGAGGGCCAGTCGCGCGCGGCCTTGCCGTTGCCGCCGTACACGACCAGATCCTCGGGACGCTCCGCGACGTCGGGATCGAGATTGTTCTGGATCATCCGAAAGGCGGCTTCCTGCACCCACCCACGACAGTGGAGGGTGGAGCCGGTCGGCGCGCGGACGATCCGGGACATCTAGCTCTCGTCCTCTTCCTGACCCTCCTCGGACATCACGGCGCGACGGCTACGGTCGTGCGCCACCATCTGGATGCCGGACTGCTCGGCGTTCTCGGAGCAGTCCTCCAGCCCGGCGAGGTATTCCTCGACCTGGGCGGGCGTGAGCTCCTTCTCCGCGAGGAAGCGATCGATCTTGCGAACGTCGAACATGTCTTCGGTGATCTTGGGCATCGGGAATCCTCGGTGAGGCTACGCCTCGGGCGGGAGATCGTCGGCGGCGGGGGGGAGCAGATCGTCGACCGACGGGGGAAGGTCGTTCGGGCGGAGCTGCTTCTGCACGTTCTCGTTGTCGTCGAACCCGGTCATGTCCGGCTGGACGTGGCCCGCGGCGATCTCTCGCAGCGTGGTGACGATCTCCTTGTTGGTGCGATCGTCGTCGAGGAGCGTGCGAGACCCCTTCATGATCTGCTTGGTGCGCTCCGCGGTGACGAGCACGAGGGTGAAACGATTCGGGACCTGCTCGAGGCAGTCCTCGACAGTAATGCGCGCCATGCGGTACCTCTCTGGACCTCGCCGGCTATCGCTTCATGCCGCGCGGCGCAACATGTCCATGCGAGCATGGCCCGTTCTACGGTAGAACGACCGGAGCTCGGTCAGGAGCGCCGCCACGTCGCGATGCCGCTCCAGACGCTCACAATAGCGATCCGCCAGGCGTCCTGCCTCCCGGTACCGCTCCCGCTCCGCGTGATCGAGCCCATCGGCGAGCGTGGCGTCGTGGAAGAGGCGCCGGCGGAGGGAGGGGTCCGGGCCGACGTGGAGCCGTGCGGTCACGTATTTGTCCACCTCCGCCTGGGTTTCCAGCTCGAGCATCGAGACGGTCTCCTCGCGCGACGCCCGGCGGAAGAGGAGCAGGAAGTGGCTCACCCCCTCGGTGACCGAGCACCAGGCCGGGAGCGCGTCCCGCACGGCGTCGGCGGGCGTGCGCGCGTCGACGGCGCAGAGGTCGTCGGCGTGGAGGTAGACGCCGATGTCCACGTCGTCGTCGGCCTGCCGCACCAGGACCCACTCGCGCGAGGCGCGGGCGTCGTCGCCGAGGAGGGCGCGGACCGCCTCCGCGTCCACGAGGAAGTCGCGGATGTCGGGGGCGTCGATGTCGTAGATCGCCTGGAGGTGCCGCTGGATGAGCGCGATCATCCGTTGCCCACCGCACGCGTCGGCACCACCCCGAGCTGCCGGAGCCGCTCGCCCACGCGCGGTGAACCGCTCTCGAGCCACTCCTCGTAGAGCCGGACGATGTCCGTGTCCGAGCGCTCGCGTGTCTCGTCGCGGACCTCGGCGATCACCTCCACGCACGCGGGGTAGCGCTCGGCCAGCTCGGCGAAGATCTCGGCGAACCCGCCCCCACGCGGATCGAGGAGGCGCTCGAGGGAGCGGTACGCCGTCTCCCCCATCCGGGCGCAGTACTCACGGGAGATGTGGCGCCGCTCGAGGTGCTCGCGGAAGAACCCGGTGAGGAGCAGCGACTGGTCCCCGAGCTTGCGCCAGAGCGACACGGCCTCCGGCGGCGGCGCCATCACGGCCCGGTGTCGCAGCTCCACCAGCGTGGGGGCGCCCTCCTGATCCGCCTCGTCCTCCCGACGCGCCTGCTCGGCGAGAAGGCTGGAAAGGTAGAACACTGCGTTCTCACTCACGGGCGCACGCTGATGCTGCACCGCGCTCTCCACGCGCTCGTGGAAGAAGTCGAAGAGGTTTCCCTCGGTGACCAGGACTGCGACCTCCGTTCGGCTCATGAACCCTCCAGATCGTGGTGATGAAAACGGGTTCGGGGGTCGCTTCGACGGGGATCGAACCTCTTCCCGAAATTCTTCCTGTCCCGCGTCTTGACCGCGAGCGAGGCCGTGCCTACCTGACGGGCGCCCCGGATTGGGTTCGCCGTGAGCCCCGTCGGGAAACCACCCTCCATCCCCCCGCGGGGTTCTCCTACCGGATGAACCCCCGATGTCTCGCGATCCTTCACCGGACGCGAGCCAGGAGTGAAGATGAACGTCCGCCCTCTTTTCGACCGAATCCTCGTCAAGCGCAACGAAGAGCCGACCAAGACGAAGTCGGGCCTCTTCCTTCCCGAGACCACCAAGGAGAAGCCCTCCGAGGGCACCGTGCTCGCCGTCGGCAACGGCCGGGTCGCGGATGACGGCAAGGTCACCACGCTCACCGTCAAGGTGGGTGACCAGGTGATCTTCGGCAAGTACAGCGGCACCGAAATCAAGATCGACGGTGACGACCGGCTGATCCTCCGCGAGGACGACATTCTCGGGATCGTCGAGTAGTTCCTCAACCCCTTCTCGCATAGTGCGCGCCGCTACGACGCGCTCCAGCAGCATACCTCAGGAGTTCCAAATGGCAGCGAAGCAGATTCTCTTCGACGTCACCGCCCGCAACAAGATCCTCGCGGGCGTCGACACCCTCGCGAACGCGGTGAAGGTGACCCTCGGCCCCAAGGGCCGCAACGTCGTGATCGAGAAGTCCTGGGGCGCCCCGGTCGTCACCAAGGACGGCGTGACCGTCGCCAAGGAAGTCGAGCTCGAAGACAAGTTCGAGAACATGGGCGCCCAGATGGTGAAGGAGGTCGCCTCCAAGACCTCCGACGTCGCCGGTGACGGCACCACCACCGCCACCGTGCTCGCCCAGGCGATCTTCCGCGCCGGCGTCAAGCTCGTGGCCGCCGGGCACAACCCGATGGACCTCAAGCGCGGCATCGACAAGTCCGTCGCGGCAATCGTGGCCGACCTGAAGGCCCAGTCCCGCCCCGTCGCGGACCAGCGCGAGATCGCGCAGGTCGGCACGATCAGCGCCAATGGTGACGAGGAGATCGGCCGCATCATCTCCAGCGCCATGGACAAGGTCGGGAAGGAAGGCGTGATCACCGTCGAGGAGAACAAGGGCCTCGAGACCGAGCTCAAGACGGTCGACGGCATGCAGTTCGACCGCGGCTACATCAGCCCCTACTTCGTGACCGACACCGAGCGGATGGAGGCCACCTTCGAGGAGCCCTACATCCTCATCCACGAGAAGAAGCTCTCGTCGATGCGCGATCTCATCAAGCTCCTCGAGAAGGTGCACGCGGCCGGCAAGCCCATCGTCATCCTCGCGGAAGACGTCGAGGGCGAGGCGCTCTCCACGCTCGTCGTGAACAAGCTCCGCGGCACGCTCCAGGTCGTGGCCATCAAGGCCCCAGGCTTCGGTGACCGTCGCAAGCAGATGCTCGAGGACATCGCCACGCTCACCAGCGGCCGCCTCATCGCGGAGGAGCTCGGGCTCAAGCTCGAGAACCTCGGCCTGACCGACCTCGGTCGCGCCAAGCGCGTGGTCATCACGAAGGACCACACCACGATCATCGACGGGGCCGGCTCCGCGGACGCCATCAAGGCCCGCATCAGCCAGCTCAAGGCGCAGATCGAGGAGACCACCTCCGACTACGACCGCGAGAAGCTCCAGGAGCGCCTCGCCAAGCTGGCGGGCGGCGTCGCGGTCATCCGCGTCGGCGCGGCCACCGAGATCGAGATGAAGGAGAAGAAGGCCCGCGTCGAGGACGCCCTTCACGCCACCCGCGCGGCCGTCGAGGAAGGCGTCCTTCCCGGTGGCGGCGTGGCCCTCGTCCGCGCCCAGCGCGCGCTCGCGAACATCGACGCGCCGGGTGACCAGCGCTTCGGCGTCGAGATCGTGCGCCGCGCCGTCGAGGAACCCCTCCGCGCCATCGTCGTGAACGCGGGCGGCGAGCCCTCGATCACGCTCGAGAACGTCCGCAACGGCACCGGCGGCTACGGCTACAACGCCGCCACCGGCGTCTTCGAGGACCTCTACGCGGCCGGCGTCATCGACCCCACGAAGGTCACGCGCGCCGCGCTCGAGAACGCCGGCTCCGTGGCGGGCCTCCTCCTCACCACCGAAGCCATGATCGCCGAGTACGTCGACGACAACGAAGGCGGCAACGGCGGCGGCGGGCACTCGCACTAGTCGGCCCTGGAGGGCCTCCTCGCGGGGGCCCACCGTACGAAGCCCTCGCTCCGCATCCGCGGGGCGGGGGCTTCTTCGTTTGGCCCCACCACCAAGCCCGGCCGCACCCCCACGGATCGACGGGGCGGCGCCCGCTACGGGAAGTAGAACCGCCCGCCGATCGCGGCGTCGAAGAGGGCGGTGGTCGCCGGGAAGAGGTTGATCCCCGGCGCGAGCTCGACGAAGGCCTCGAACGGGAGGCCCTCGTGGACGAACGACATGCCGACGGGCACCCGGACGCCGATCTCCACGTAGTCCTCGTCGTAGGTGTACGGCGAGTCCCCGAAACGCGTGCGCGGCCCGATCCCGAGGTAGAGCGGGAAGTGCACGTCCTGGATCTCCTCCGTGCGGAGGTCGGCGAGGCGCAGCAGGACGTCCCCGTGGACATGGAGCGAGCCCCGGTCGAAGCTCCAGGCGAGCGCGGCGTCGTAGAAGACGCGGCCCTCGGTGGGGTGGTACGCCCCCGAGATCCCCGTGGGCAGGCCGAGGATGACCCCGAGGCCGAAGCCCACGGCGTCCCGGTGGAGGGCGGGATCCTCGGAAACGTCGCGAGGGACCGTCATCGACGGCGCGGTCCCTTCCTGGGCCCACGCGAGGCCCGCCAGCAGCATCCAACCCACAGCCCTACTCCGGCGGCCGCTCCAGCGCGTCGAGCACGGCCCCGTCCTGGTACACCACGACGAGGCGGCGCACGATCGGCCCTAGCTCCGCATCGCCGAGGTAGCCGTGCCAGCGCGGATCGCCCACCACGCTGCGAAAGGAAAAGCCGTGTCGGAGCGCGTCGAGGAGGTGCTGCTCGAACGCGGGCGCGTCGCGGCGACGCCCGGCCACGTCCGCGAGCCGGAAGTGCCCCGCCCACTGGTCGGGCGCGAGCCGCACGACCTCCCGGAAGTCAGCCTCGGCGCCGTCGAGATCGTCGGCGCTCAGCAGCACCTCGCCGCGGTCGTAGCGGGCCGCGACGAGCGTGGGGTCGAGCGTCACGGCGCGGTCGAGCCAGCGCCGGGCATCGTCGGGCTCGCCGGCGAGGCGGCTCGCGAGCCCCAGCTCGTAGGCGAGACGTGCGTCCGGACCGATCTGGCGCTCCCAGGTCTTGGCGAAGGTGGTCGCGGGGCCGAGGCCCTCCTGGCGCGCGAGCCGGGACACCTCGTCGGCCGCTGCGGCCATGAGCGTGTCGCGGTAGTCGGGCGGCGGGATCTCCGTCCGCGCCGCGCCGATCCCCAGCACCAGCGCCGCGAGGATCATTCCGGCCGACGCCGACGTACCAGCGCGAGCAGGCCCGCCGCGGCCGCGAGGAGGCTTCCGCCCGCGCCGGTGGCGGGCGTGGCGCATCCGCACTCGCCGATGATCTTGACGCCGTCGCCGTCGTCGTCGTCGCCGTCGAAGTCGCCGTCCCCGTCCGCGTCGATGGCCGCGCCCTCGTCGGCGTTCTCGCCCTCGACCGCGCCGGTGAGCCAGCCCTCCTCGCCGCCCGCGAACACCGCATAGAAGCCGCCCGCGCTCGCGTCGGTGGCGGTCATCGCGCTGCCGGGCGCGGCGTCACCGCTCCACACGAGGTCGCCGTCGTCGCGGTGGGCGGGGTACCGATCGTCGCGCCGAACGACCACGGCCTCGGACGCGCGGGCGTCGTCGGGCTGGGTCCAGGCGAGCTCGACGCGCTCCGCGAGTTCGTCGGAGGCGACGAAGTCGTCGATCTCGAAGGCGAGCGTGGGGTCGTCCCCGATGCGGTAGACACAGACGTCGTCGACGTTCCAGCCGCCGAACTCGAGACCGCCGTCGCTGCCGATCTCCCAGCCGAGGGTGAGGGTGTCCCCATGGGTGTCGACCAGGAGCGTGTGGAGCATCCACTCGCGATCCTCGGTGTGGGCCTCGCCGTCGCGCGAGCCGGTCTCGTAGTTGGTCCAGACGACCTCGTCGTCGGCGTAGACGCGGGCGTCGTCGTAGACGCCGTCCTCCACGTTGAGCCAGCGGCGGTACTGCACGACGACGCGGGCGTTGCCGGACACGTCGATGGGCACGCTGGAGAGCCGGTTGACGATCCCCGGCTGGTAGGCGCCGTTGTACTGCCCGCCGCCGAGATCGTTGCCCCAGACCGAGCGCCCGGTGAAGGCGTCCTCGGGGTCGTCCGAATAGCCGGCGGGGCGGCCGAAGATCCAGTCGTCGGCGCCGAGCTGGTCCTGGCCGTCGAGCAGCTCGTGGGTGTACCCGCCGTCGTCCCCGAAGGGCTCGCAGTAGATCTCCTCGAGCGGGCCCACGTAGAACGTGTAGGGCGCGATCTCGCCGCCCGCGGGGAGGGTGACCTCGGCGCCGTCGTCCGAGGCGACGCGCAGGTAGTACTCGACGACGGTGCCGACGGGGAAGCTGGGGAGATCGCCCTCGAAGGACTCTCCAGCCACGCCGAGCGGGGCGTCGGCCCACGAGGCGCCGCCGTCGGTGGAGTAGACGGCGTCCACCGAGTCGACGGTGAAGCTCACGCAGTCGGGGGAGAGGTTGACGAGGTTCCCGACGACGGAGGCGGCGAGGCCCGAGACCTGGTTGCCGAGCGCCGCGTGTTCGACGGTGACCACCGACCCGTTGCCGCCGTTGGGTCCGAGCCCGTGGCGACCGAACGCGTCGATGAGCTCGCAGAGGTGGGGGGTGCCGTCGGAGAGATCGCCGTTGTCGTCGTCCGCCAGCACCATCTCGTCGTAGCTGTCGGCGATGGTCGGCCCGGCCTTGATGCCGTCCGCGAGGAGCTGGGACGCGACCTCCCACGCCATGCCCTTCTCGTCGGTCGACTCGCCGTAGGTGGCGGAGAGGGCCACGTAGAGATCCCACATGGCGCCGGCGAAGATGAGCCCGTCCTGGTGGACCTCCCCGGTGACGTCGTCCGGGTAGACGTAGTCGGTCTCGATCTCGCGGATCGCCTCACCGCCCGTGCCGAAGTAGGGGGCGATGAGGGGATCGAGCGTCTGGAGGGCGGCCACGACATCCCCGATGCCCTCGGACATCGAACCGTCGAACTCACCGGCTTCGAGGCTGTAGTAGTGAAACCCGTGGCCCCACTCGTGGTAGTTCACGTCGGCGATGCGCCCGGTGTTGTTGCAGCCGCCGCCCGCCTGGTAGAAATTCACGTTGCCGTCGTAGTAGGCGTTGCAGGTGCTCTCGAGGTTGACGTTCGACCGCAACGCGTCGTTCACCATCGGGACCTCGGGCGCGAACTGCAGCCCCCACGTCCGCACGTCGTGCAGGAAGAGGTAGCTGTCGATCTCGGCGAGGTCCGCGGAGGTGTCGGTCCAGGTGGGCGACGAGTCACCGGTGAAGGTGAAGGCGCCGTTGTCCCCCCCCTCGTTGCTCACGGTGACGTAGGAGCCGCGCAGCCGGGTGGACCAGGCCTCCGTGTCCTCGACGGAGAAGGCCCCGTCGGTCCCGGTGGTCACCGAGCGGCCGGACGTGGCGCCCGTGAGGGTGGCGAGGGGCATCGGCGAGGTGCTGAAGGAGCCGTCCACCGTGCGCGTGTCGTGCCGGGCGTAGAGCCGGCCGTCGAGGAAGCGCACCTCGTTGTAGACGTTGAGGAGCTCACCCGTGATCGCATCCACGTGGGAGACCCACTTCCCCACCGGGAGCGCGGTGCGCGACCGGACCTCCCAGGTCAGGCGGTAGCGCAGGACGCCGTCGTTCTCCTGCGGGAGGACGACGAGGCGCGCGCTCGGGTCGGTGTGCACGGCGAACGCCGCCGGCCCGGCGAGCTCGGCGGCCTCGATCGCCGCGGCGGCGTCGAGCTTGGCGGGCTCCATGCCGTGGAGCTCGGGGTAGGTCGCGACGCCGAGGAGGAGGAGCTGCCCCTGCCGGACGCGCGCGGTGACGCCGCCCCGCCAGATGGGCGCCCCGGCCACCATGCGGTCGTAGTCCACGTACCAGGTGTCGGTGCGGGCCACGTAGTTGGCGCTCTTCAGGGAGAGCTGGTGGAGCTCGACCCCGACGAGCTCGGGGTTGCGGGCGAAGAAGGCGCGGAGCGCGCCGTCGACGCCCTTCGCGGAGTCGACCCGGCCGAGATCGATCCCGGGGCCCCAGGCGCGGTGGGCGGTCCCCGTGCGCTCGTCGAAGCGGGCCTGCCAGCCGTAGCCCTCTCCCTCCACGAACGCGGCCCACGCGGGCTGTGCGCGCAGCTTTGCCTGCCGGTGATCGTGGGTGCGGTAGACCCGGCCCGGCTCGATGCCGATCCACACGTCCTGGGTGGGGGCGAACGCCATGGCGGTCGGGGCGAGGAGACCGAGCAGTCCCAGGAACACGTGAACCTCCGCGTGGCGCTACGTTGCCCGAAGTATCATCGGGCCGCCGGGTCTCCTTTGTCGCCACACCAAGCCTTGACAGCCCTCGTCGTCCCTCTTGTGCTCCCGCTTACGCTCTGGGGTTGTAGCGGAGCTCCGCCGGAGCCCGATCTCCCTCCCCTTCCCCCGAAGATCGGGGCTCCTACCCTCGGGATCCAGGGCGAGGTCCGGCCGCTCCGAGAGCTCGTCATCGCCTTCACCGGAGAGGTGCGCGGCGAGATCGAGCCCTGCGGCTGCCCCACCGTTCCGTACGGCGGCTTCGTACGGCGCGCGACGGTGCTCGACGGCCTGCGCGCCCAGGGCGTGCCCGTCGTCGTACTCGACGCGGGCGAAATGCTCGTGCGCGGGCAGGTGGCGACCGACCCCGGCGATCGCCCCGAGCGGGCGCGCGCCGTCCTCGACCTCGCGCGCAGCGTCGGGCTCGATGCGTGGGCCCCGGGCCCCGTCGATCTGCTCGCGGGGGGGCTCGGCGTGCTCTCCGGCACGAACGCGCTCGCCGCGACGTGGCGCGACGGCGCGGGGCAGCCGCTGTTCCCCGCCGCGACTGTCATCGAGCGGGACGGGCTGCGCGTGGGGGTCGTCGGGGTGAACGCCCCGGCGAAGGGGCTCGCGGCGGGCGATCCGGTGGAGGCCATCAAGGCGGCGATGGCGGCGGCGGGGCCCGTGGACACCTGGGTGGCCCTCTCCAACGCCTCCCCCGAGGAGACGCGCCGGGTAGCCGAGCAGGTGCCGGGGCTCGGCGCCGTCCTGGCGACCCGCGGCGGCGAGCAGGACGCGCCCCTCGCGACCGCCGGCGCGCCCATCGTGGAGACCCCCGACCGGGGGCGCTACGTCACGGTGCTCCGCGTCGCCCTCGGGTCGGACGGGGCGGCCTGGACGGTGGTCGACGACGGGGTGCTCGGCGAGCTCGCCCGCGAACGCGAACGGGTGGCCCGTGTCGAGGGCGCCCCCGCGAAGGAGGCCGGCGCCAGGAAGATCGCGGCCCTCCAGGCGAAGCTGTCGGCCGAGCTGGCCGGGTACGACGTCGTGCACGTCGAGGACCGTCCGCTCGGCAGCGATCTCGACGGCGACAGCGCGCTCGACGGGCGCATCGACGCCTTCAAGGCACGCGCCACCGAGGCCGCCGAGGTGCGCGCGGCCTCCCTCCCGGTGGTCGCTGGCTACGCCACGGCTGCGGCCTGCACGAGCTGCCACCGGGAGCGGTTCAACACCTGGGCCTACGACCCGCACGCCCGCGCCTACGAGGCCCTCCTGCCGCGGAAGGAGGAGCTCAACCCCGAATGCGTGAGCTGCCACACGACGGCGTGGGGCGAGCCCGGCGGCAACGCCGCGCTCACCGCCGTCGCCATGCGCACCTGGAAGGGCGTGCAGTGCGAGTCGTGCCACGGGCCCTCGGTCGGGCACCCGCAGCGCGAGGAGGTCGCGCACGAGAAGGTGACCGAGGCCACCTGCCTCCGCTGCCACGACACCGCCAACAGCCCGCAGTTCGACTACGCGACCTACGTGAAGCGCATCAGCTGCACGTCGGTCTCGCAGCTCGAGGCGGAGGCTGCCGCGCGGGCGGCGCCGACGAAGTAGACCGGAGAAAAGGCAGTTTTCACCACAGAGTTCCCCACCGTCCGGCTGCGCCGGCCGACCCCGAACGATGAAACTCCCCGATCACGTCGCGGGGCTCCGCCCCACACCCGGCTGGGGCCGAGGGCCCCAGACCCCGAGC
>JAKFCH010000072.1:0-2583 GCA_036676765.1 Deltaproteobacteria bacterium | reverse complement strand
CGGACACCGACACCGACACCGACACCGACACCGACACCGACACGGACACCGACACGGACACCGACACGGACACGGACACGGACACGGACACCGACACCGACACGGACACGGACACGGACACCGACACCGACACCGACACCGACACCGATGCGGACACCGACACCGACACCGACACGGACACCGACACCGACACGGATGCGGACGCCGACGCCGACACCGACACCGACACCGACACCGACACGGACACCGACACGGATGCGGACACCGACACCGACACGGGCTCCGATCCCTGGACCGACGCCCTGACCGGCCAGACCTACCTGTTGGACTTCACCACCGCCCGTGTCACCGCGCCGGCCGGCGTGGGCGCATTGCTGCTGCCCTACCTCACGTCCTCGCTCCTGGTCGAGGTGATCGCGGCGGACTCCGCCCACCTGGACTTCCGGTGGGGCTGGGGGGAGGGGTCCTCGTCCACGACGCAGGACACGTGCACGATGACCTCCGACGTGGGCGCCGACTTCTCGACGAACCCGTCCTTCACGAGCGATCCGGCCACGATCTCCTTCGGCGCGCTCTCCGAGGCCCCCGGCGAGGACGCGGTGCTCGCGGGGACGTTCGAGGCCGACGGGAGCCTCCTCGTCGACGCCTCGTTCACGGCCCTGGCCGACACCTCCGGGCTCGGCGCGCTCGTCGGGAGCTCGGAGCCGAGCGCCATCTGCGACCTCGTCGCCTCCTTCGGCGTCCGGTGCGAGACCTGCGCGGACGGCTCCGACTATTGCCTGCGCTTCACCTTCGAGGAGATGACCGGCACGAACGTCTCGCCCCTCGCGCTCACCGAGGTCGCGAGCGACTGTCCGTAGGACGGCGCGGGTCGGGCACGTGGGTCGGGCGGTCGGCGCCCGGCCCCTTGGCTCGCGCGCCCGGCCGTCATAAGCCCGCCGGATGCGCCGTCTCTGTGTGTTCTGTGGGTCCGCCGCCGGGCTCCGCCCCGCCTACGCCGCTTCCGCCCACGCCCTCGCGGACAGCCTCGCCCGCCGCGGCATGGGCCTCGTCTACGGCGGCGGCAGCGTCGGCATCATGGGGATCCTGGCCGACGCCGCGCTCGCCCGCGGCGTGCCGGTCGACGGGGTGATCCCCCGCCACCTCGACGAGCGCGAGATCGGGCACAAGTCCCTGACCCGGCTGCACGTCGTCGAGTCCATGCACGAGCGGAAGGCGCTCATGGCGGAGCTCTCCGACGGGTTCGTCGCCCTCCCGGGCGGCATCGGCACGATGGAGGAGCTCTTCGAGGTCTACACGTGGGGCCAGCTCGGGCTCCACCAGAAGCCCGTCGCCCTCCTCGACGTCGAGGGCTACTACGCGCCGCTGGTGCAGTTCCTCGACCACAGC
This sequence comes from Deltaproteobacteria bacterium, assembly GCA_036676765.1. Lineage (GTDB taxonomy): Bacteria > Myxococcota_A > UBA796 > UBA796 > SXON01 > CAJBVW01. The sequence goes on along the minus strand of JAKFCH010000072.1, from coordinate 1,194 downwards.
GTGAGCGAGGGGTTCCTCCGCTCCGAGCACCGCGCGTTCCTGCTCTCCGGCGCCGAGGTCGACCCCCTCGTCGACGCGATGATCGCGTGGCGGCCGCCCAAGGTGGCCAAGTGGATGGAGCTCCCCGGCCAGACCTGATCCCGAAGGCACGCCCCGCGCAGCCCGCGCCCCTCCGCGATAGGCGGCCGTCGCCACCCGGGTCTCGCCACGTCCCTCCCCGCGCCCGCTCCCGTGCCGGTCCTCCGTCCGGGCCTCCGTGAACGCGGGATGGCCGTCGTCCGGTGGCTGCTCGGCGACATCCCGGAGCGCGTCCGCGAGCCCGACAGCGGCTCACTCGCCGTGTGGGTGGCCTTCGCGGCGGCCATCGGCATGTGGCTCGGGCTCCGTCACCAGCCCAAGGGGGATCCCGTGCTCGTCGGCGCGTGGCGCATGCTCGTGCACGGTGGCCTCCCGCTCGCCGCGCTGGCCGCCTGGGAGCTCCGCCAGGCGTGGCGCCGCGGCCCGCGCCCCTCGGCGTCGGCGTTCGCGCTCACCCTCGTCGGGATGGCCCTCGTGTTCGCCCCCGTCGGCGCGCGCTTCGGGGCGGCCGGCTTCGCCGCGCAGGTCGCGGCCCCCTTCTGGGCCATGGCGTTCCCCGCGCTGCTCGGGAGCGCGCTCGTCCTCGGCGGGCTCACCCTCGCCCGTCGCGACCTGACGACGTGGGGCATCGGGCTCGGAGACTGGCGGTGGTGGCTCCCGCACCACGGCGTGCTCCTCGCCGCGCTCGTGCCCGTGCTCGTGGCGACCACGATCCTGGTCACCCCGCTCGCCGCCTACTACCCGGTGAACAAGGCCGCGCGGGTGTCGTTCGACGCCTTCGCGTGGGCGCACCTCGGCCTCGCGCTCGACTTCGTCGGCTGGGAGTTCCTCTTCCGCGGCTTCCTGCTCTTCGGCATGGCCCGCCGCGGCGATGCGCTGCTCGCCATCCTCCTCCACGCGTTCCCGTTCTTCCTCCTGCACGGCAACAAGCCGGAGATCGAGCTGTTGTCCAGCTTCGTCGGGGGTATCTTCGCGGGGTGGTTCTGCTTGCGCGCGGGCACGTTCGTCCCGCTCTACGTGATCCACCTCGTGATGATCACGACGGTGGGGTTCACGTCGTTCCTGATGCGGAACGGGTACTTCTAAGGGGCGGAGGGGGCGCGCCCCCGCGCGGAC
>JAKFCH010000071.1:0-4457 GCA_036676765.1 Deltaproteobacteria bacterium | reverse complement strand
CGCAAGTCACCCACCTGTCCGACAGGTCCCCGACCTGCGTCCGCCCCGCGGACGCAAGTCACCCACCTGTCCGACAGGTCCCCGACCTGCGTCCGCCCCGCGGACGCAAGTCACCCACCTGTCCGACAGGTCCCCGACCTGCGTCCGCCCCGCGGACCAGCAGCGATCGATCGCCACGCAAATCGCCTCCGACTTTCATCCCCCCCTTCCCGACGGACCACCGCGTGTGCATCGTTCGCGCGCCATGCGACCCCTCGGTTTCCACCTCGTCTTCCGCGCCGTCGACTCGCGGGTGATCGCGCCCGACACCGCGGCGCAGCGCACCCTCGCGGTCACGACGCACCGCGTCGGGGAGGCCTTCGGCCTCTACGCATTCCGCGCCGCGGGCGATCACTTCCACGTAGCGGCCCAGTGCGACCGGCCGAGCGCCGGCCGCCTCGCGCAGGCCCTCGGCTCCGCGCTCACCCAGGCACTCGACCTCTCGTCCGGCTTCGGGCCCACGTTCCTGAAGCCGATGACGAACCAGGCGCACGTCGAGGAGACCTTCGCGTACGTCCATCGGAACGCCGAGAAGCACGGCGTCGGCAACGACCCGATGCACGAGGCGTCGAGCCTCCCCGGACTGCTCGGGTTGCGCCTCGTGCCGCCGGGGTTCATCCCGCGCGTGCGGAGCCTCCTGCCGCGCGTCCACCGCGGGCAACTCCTCGGGCTGCTCGGCGTCGACGCCCTCGAACCGTGCGTCCGCATCGAGCTGCTCGCCGACGCGGCCGCCGGCGCCGTCGGGCTCCCCACCCTCGACGGGACCCTCCTCTCCACCCGCGCCCGCGCCTCGGCGGTCCGGCTCGCCCTGCCGACCGTGCCGATCTCCGCCCTCGCCGACGCGCTCGACCTCACCGAGCGGTCGGTCCGGCGCCTCCGCACCTGGAACCAGGAGCCGGACCTCGACCGGATGGTCGGCCTGCGCATGGGCCATCGCGCCGCCCTCGGGGACCGCGCCCGCACCGACCTCCCGCCGAAAGCCCGGGTGGCTCGGCGCGCCTGACGGCGGCGGTGCTGGGCTCAGCATTCACGGCGAACCCCGATCATCCAACGACCGGGCGTGACCCCGCCGCGGACGGCGGGGTCGGTCCGCTGCGGGCTCGGCGCGCGCGCCTCGGTCGGCCGGGCGCCCCATCGCGTCCGCGGCGTCGGAGAGCGGTGAGGCGGGCGCCCGTCCGGACCGCCGCCAAAGGCGGCGCCCTCCGCGCACCTCACGCGGGTGGCGTGAGGGCGGCGGGATGGAGGCGGTGCGGTGGGCGGGACGGAGGGCAGGACGATGGCGCCCGCGGACGCAAGTCCCCCACCTGTCCGACAGGTCCCCGACCTGCGTCCGCCCCCCGGACGCAAGTCCCCCACCTGTCCGACAGGTTCCCGACCTGCGTCCGCCCCGCGGACGCAGGTCCCCCACCTGTCCGACAGGTCCCCGACCTGCGTCCGCCCCGCGGACCTAATTCACCCCCCCCACCGTCCAGTGCTAAGGATCCCCCATGCTTCTCCTCCTCCTCGCCTGCGCTCCGGACGCCCCGCCGAGCGACGAGGAGACCGACACCTCGGCCCCCCCCAGCGACACCGCCGAAGACACCGACGACACCGGCGCTACCGAGGACACCGGCGACACCGCCCTCCCGGACACCGCCGACGACGACACCGCCCCGATCGGCGACGCCTACGTCTGGAGAGACCGCGCCACCCCCGACCTCTCCATCACCGCGTGCGGCACCCCGATGGTGGGCGGCGTCGCGGTGGCGCCCGGGCCCGATCTCGACGGCGACGGCCTCGCCGAGATCGCCCTCGGGCTCGAGGGCTTCCACGCCGCGGTCACGAACCAGGGCGCGGTGTTCCTGTTCCGCGGCGCGGACCTGCGCGCCGGCGTCACGATCGACGACGCCCTCGGCTACGCGGTGGGGCCCCTGGTCGCCAAGAACACGCAGTTCGGGGAGTCCGTCGAGTGGGTCGGTGATCGCGACGGGGACGGCGTCGACGACCTCCTCGTCAGCGGGGACCGCGGCAGCCCGCGGTGGGTGGTGTCGGGCGCGGCGCTGATGGGCGGCGGCGAGGTCGCGGTGGCGACCGACCCCCTCGCGGAGGGCAACACCGTCTTCCGCCGGTGGGGCGACTTCGACGGCGACGGGCGCGACGACTGGCTCGTCGGCCTCCCCGACCGCGGGATGGGCGGTTTCGCCGGCAACCGGGGTGTGCTCGGCCTCGCCTCCGACGTCGAGTTCGGCGTCGCCATCCCCGTCCCGTTCGGGCGCGAGGTGGCGGCCGAGGACCTCGACGATCACGCCGGCACCTTCGTGGCGGTGCTGGGCGACGACCTCGACGGGGACGGCCTCGCCGAGCCGGTCACCAACCTCGACGGCGGCGTCGTCGTGCTGGACTCGGGGCCGCTCGTCGACTGGGTGACGTACCTGGAGGAGGCCGTCCGCTGGCGCTTCCTCGACGTGGGCGAGTACGGCGTGCTCGCCCCCGGGGATCTCGACGGGCGCGGCGCCGAGGACATCGTGACCGTCGAGTGGGACACGCTCTGCGTCGGCCTCGGCGAGGACGCGAACGACACCGACAGCCCGGTGACCTGCGTGGACACGGGCCTCGGCTCGCCCGGGATCGTGGAGGTCGGCCCCGACCGCACCGGAGACGGTGTCGCCGACCTGCTCCTGGCCGGCAGCGACGGGCTCGTGACCCTCGACGGCGCCGCGCTCGCCGGGGGCGCCTGGGTCGTCGTCACCGAGCTCGCCCTCCCCGCGTCGGCCCACTCGGTCGCGGTCGACGGCGACGACGTCTGGCTCGGCGTGCAGTTCGCGCACGAGTGGGGCGCGCCCGTCGGCGCCTGGCGGATCGACGGGAGCACGACCGACCTCGCCGACGCCCTCCCGATCGCGGGCCACGGGTGGGGGGCCGACCCCTCGAACCCCCTCCACGTCGACCTCACCGGGGACAACGTCGACGACCTCCTCGTGCGCGGCGACGTGTACTACCTCTTCGACGGCGCGGCCCTCGCGGCCGGTGGCGAGCGGACGGCGTGCGAGGCGGACGCCACCTACGCCCCCGCCACCGCGGCGAGCTGGGACCCGAGCGGCGCCCTCGCGATCGTCGACCAGGACGGCGACGGCGCCGACGATCTGCTCCTCGTCGCGCCCGTCGACGACGACGTGTACCCCGCCACCTACGACGTGCAGGTGCTCTCCGGCGCCCGCGTCTGGGCGGGCGACGACACGCCGCTCTCGCGCTGGATCGGGTCCCCCGGCTACTCGATCGGCTGCGACCTCGACGGGGACGGCCTCACCGAGCGCTACGACACCGTCGACGGGCGCCAGGAGCTCTACGACGGCGGCATCGTGCTCACCGGGGATCGCGACGCCGCGCGGCTCGCGCGCTTCGACGGCGACGGGTTCCTCGGGTGCGTCCCCGACCTCGACGGCGACGGCCTGGCCGAGCCCGTGCTCGAGCCGTGGAGTGACTACGCCGAACCCGAGCTGTACCTCTCCTCCGGGTTCGACCCGGACGGCTGGTTCACCGACGCGGGTCCGTTCCTCACCTTCGACATGGACTCCACCGGCAGCTGGGGCGCCCCCCAACCCCTCGGTGATCTCGACGGGGACGGCCTCGACGACCGGACGTGGACCGGCCTCCGTCGCGACGATTCGACGTGGCGCGTCTGTCACACCGACCCGGCCGCATACGTCACCGGCACCGAGGTCACCCCCGCGCTCGCGTGGACCGCCTGCACCGACGGCTTCGCCCGCCTCGACGGCGCGTGGACCGGCCACCTCGTCGGCGACGAAGGGCTCGACCTCGTCCTGGTCGCGCGCACGGCCGAGGGCGCGTGGGGCTTCCACGCCGCCGACGCCGGCGAGCTCACCGGGTTCGTCGAGGTGCTCCCCATCTACGACACCGACGACGAGGTGTCGTGGGAGGCCTGGGCCGGCCCGGACCTCCGCGGCAACGGCGGCGCCTCGTTGTGGATCGCGGCCGAATCCGAGACGATGCGCCCCCGCATCGACGCGTGGCTCGCCGGGCGTTGACCGGGGATCCCGGTCTGGGCGTGCCCCCCGCCGCGGACGGCGGAGGCCGGCGCACTACCAGTAGTACGCGTCGTGCCATGGTAGGTCCCAGCCGAGCATCACGTGAATGCCCACGCCTACGCGACCGACCTGGTCGTCGGTACGCTGGAAGGCAAGGTCAGGGTAGCCGTCGCCGTCGAGATCGCCGGTGTCTTGGTGGAAGAGGATGGTTTTGCCTGAGGGGTCGTAGTCGGAGCGGATGGCGTAGCCGCGGGCGGAGGGGTCGGTGCCGGGGGCCGGGACGCCGTCGGTGGAGAGGCCGATGTAGTACTGATACGTGGTGAGATCCTCCTCAACGCCTCCGCCAATCACTAAATCGGTCAGGCCGTCGCCATCAAAGTCGCCGCCACGCAC
>JAKFCH010000070.1:0-21244 GCA_036676765.1 Deltaproteobacteria bacterium | reverse complement strand
CCGCGCGCATCGCCAACCAGGGGGAGCGCGCGGCGTCCGCGAGCTCCGGTCCCCGCCACGCGGCGACCGCATCCGCCGCGGGCACGCCGGTCGGCGCGGCGCTGGCGAGCGCCGCGTTCGTGGACTCCGCGAGGTCCTCGAGGGTCCGGGAGGGCACGGCGGGCGGCGCCGCGGGCGTCGAGGCGCCCGTGCTGCCGAGCCCGGCCACGTAGAACGCGAGCGACCACCGCTCGGGCTCCGTGAGCGTGTCGGCCCGCGCCGTCATCGCGGTCTCGGGGACCCCGAAGGTGACGGCCTCGTAGACGCGTCGGGGCGAGAGCCCGGCGGCCACGGTGGCATCCAGGAACGCGATCGGGGGCGGCGTCAGCACGAGGTCCACGGCCGGGCCCTCGCCGCGCGTGCCGTGGCAGCTCGCGCAGTGGGCGCCGTAGAGCGCCGCGCCGTCGGCGAGCCGCGCCGGATCGGGCGTGTCGATCTCGAGCCAGAGCTCCTCGGAGAGCCGCGTCAGCAGGGCGTTGCAGGCGGCCGCGACCTCCGGGCCGGGCGCGCGCCGCTCGACCGCCGCGCCGATCCCGTCGAGCGCGGTCCGTGCCGCCGGCGACAGGGGGAGCGGCCCGGCGAGCGCGATGGCGTCCTCGATGAGCTCCTCCTGCTCCTCGAGCTCGTGCGCGTCGACCACCTGGCCGTCGACGACCGCGTGGGCGTAGTCGCTCCGCACGTAGCGGAGGCGGGCCAGGAGGCGGTCGGCGGCATCGGCCGCGAGCGGCGGGGCGCCTCCCGCCCCGTGGTCGTCCCGGTGGTCGTCCCCGTGGTCGACGCCGTCCTTGTCCTTTTCGGCCTCGTGGGCGAGGGCCGTCGTGAGCACGAGTACGCTCGCGAGGCTCAGCATCACGAGCCTGCCGGTGCGATCGGACATGAGCACGCTTACCTCCCTGGTGCATGCTTCATCCCCCGTGCCGCGCCGCCCCGCAAGCAGGAGCGCGGCGGGCGATCAGCGATCTCGCAGGTGCAAGGTCACTGGGGCGTGATCGCTCGCCTGGGGCTGCCCGCGCTCCTCGTGGTCGACCGATACGTCGGTCGCCCGGTCGAGCACCGCCTTCGTGACGAGGTGGTGGTCGATGCGGAGGCCCCGGTTCTGCGAGTAGCCGTCCCCCCGGTAGTCCCACCACGTGTACACGTTGGGCTCCTTGTGGAAGCGCCGCCACGCGTCGGTCAGCCCGAGGTCGAGCAGGCGGCGGAACCGCTCGCGCTCCGGCTCGCTGCACAGCACCTTCCCCTCCCACGCCTTCGGGTCGTACACGTCGGCGTCGGCGGGCGCGATGTTGAAGTCCCCGCAGACGATCAGCGGATCGGCCGACCAGCGGGGGAGCTCCATCGCGAGGCGATCGAACCAGCCGAGCTTGTAGGGGTACTTGTCCGACGCGAGGTCGCCGCCGTTGGGGCAGTAGAGGTTCACGATGCGGATGCCGTCGATCACCGCCGAGATCCCGCGCGCCTGCGGATCGTCCGGGTTGGGGAACCCCTTCACCACGTCTGTCATCGGGTGCTTCGAGAGCAGGGCGACGCCGTTGTAGGTCTTCTGGCCGAACCACTCGACGTGGTAGCCCCGCTCGCGGAAGCGCTCGACGGGCAGCTCGGCGTCCTGGCACTTGAGCTCCTGGAAGCAGAGGACATCGGGGGAGTACGCGTCCATCCACGCGAGCACCCGATCCAGGCGCGCGCGGACGGAGTTGACGTTCCAGGTGGTGATGTTCACGGCCGCCTTCCGGGGAGCGCCGGGCCTTAACCCGTCCCGAAGACGACATCCGCGCCACGTGCGACACGCAAACGTCGGCACGGCGGCGGCGTCTTGACCATGCCTTGACCAGTCGGACCCCCATGAGGTACACGACCCGAGCACGGGAGACACCGCTTGTTCACCTCTACGTTGACGCTGATGGCGCTACTGGCCTCGGGTCCGGCCCTCGCAGTGGAGGTCACCGGGCAGATCCGGGGCCAGGTGGTCGACGCCGACGGGCTCCCCATCCCCGGCGCCACGGTCTCGGTCGAGAGCCCGAACTACCTCGGCGGCGCATCCGCGCAAGCCGACGACGACGGTCGGTTCCGCTTCGTGGCGCTGCCGCCCGGCGAGTACACCGTCACCATCCTGAAGAGCGGGTTCCTCGGCTATCGCGCCACGGGGCTCCTCGTCTCGTCCGGCGGCACCGCCGAGTTCACCGGCGTGCTGAAGCTCGCGAAGGCCGGGGAGGAGCTGACCGTCGAGTACGTGAAGCCCGCGGTCGACATGCAGAAGGTCCAGACCGGCGCCGTGCTCACCCGCGAGACCCTGCGCGACATCCCCAACCAGGGCCGCAGCTACCAGGGCGCCTCGGCTCTCGCGCCCGGCGTCACCGGCGGGGCCAACCCGAACGTGCGCGGCGCCTTCGACGACGGCAACCAGTTCTACGTCGACGGCGTCAACAACACCGACCCGATGACCGGCACGTTCTCCCAGAACATGAACTTCGACGCGATCGAAGAGGTGCAGGTCATCACCGGCGGCATGGACGCCGAGTACGGCCGCTCCCTCGGCGGCGCGATCAACATCGTGACGCGGTCCGGCGGCAACGAGTTCCACGGGGACGCCCAGTTCCTCTACACGAACAAGCAGCTCCAGATCTACAAGCTCCTCCCGGACGAAGAGGAGCCCGCCGACTACTTCGGCACGAGCCTCGCGCTCAACCTCGGCGGCCCCATCGTCAAGGACAAGCTCTGGTTCTTCGCCAGCCTCCAGGGCGATCTGAAGCGGGACACCGTGTCGCTCGCGTTCGAGCGCCCCGAGGACCCGCTCCCGCGCGAGTGGAAGTCGGCCTACCTCTTCGGCAAGCTCACCTGGGCCCCCTCGTCGAAGCACCGCCTCTGGATCCAGGCGCAGAGCGACCCGACCTCCATCGAGAACACCGAGGTCTTCTACGGCGCGCCCTACACCCTGCCCGCGGGGGAGACCATCCAGGAGCAGGGCGGCTACCTCGTGTCGCTCGGCCACATCTTCACGCCGTCGCCGAAGTCGATCCTGCAGTCCCAGCTCTACTGGCAGCAGAGCGACATCGCCTACTACACCGTGGCCTGCAAGGGCGAGGCCGACATCGCCGGCTGCGTCGAGGGCCTCGGCGATTCGGCGTGGCTCGCCTGGGATCCCGACGGCTTCAACGGCGGCGCGTTCCCCTACGGCTACCTCTCCAGCCGCTACCGCGGCTCCGCGCAGACCAGCTTCACCCACTTCGCGACCCTCCTCGGCGAGCACGCGTTCAAGGTGGGCGCCAACGCCGAGTACCTCATCAACGACGACGCCTTCCCCGGCGAGGGGCACATCGTCTACAAGAGCTACGGCGAGGGCGGCCCCGACGACCTCGAGGGCTACGAGAACATCGCCCTCCAGTCCTACACCGGTGACGAGAAGAGCTACCTCACCGGCCTGCTCGTGAGCGCCTTCGTCCAGGACGTGTGGAACCCGATCCCGCGCCTGACCGTGCGGCCCGGCGTGCGCATGGACTACTCGCGCATCGCCGACGACGTGGGGACCACCGCCTACTCCTCCGTCACCTTCGCGCCCCGGCTCGGCGCGGCCTTCGACCTCACGGACGACGGCCGGACGAACCTCCACGCCTACTACGGCCGCTTCTTCGACACCGGCTACCTCGAGGTGTCCGACCTGCTCCACAAGCGGGCGTACGGCTCGACCCTCACGTACTGGGACGCCGAGGCCGGCGACTGGTCCGAGGAGCCCGCCCAGCAGGACGCGGGCACGAACCTCCAGGCCGACGGGCTCAAGAACCCGTACTCCGACGAGTTCGACATCGGCATCGGCCGCGATGTCGGCGGCGGCTTCGGCATCGACGCCACGTTCACCTACGAGCGCTCCACCCGCTTCTGGGAGGACGACGAGGTCAACATGATCTGGAACGCCGAGGGCACCGACGTGATCGGGTACCGCAACGGCGTGAACGAGTCGGTGTACCGCATCCGCACGCCGTCCGAGCTCTACACCGAGTACACCTCGCTCGAGGTGAGCGTCGTCAAGCAATTCGACGAGAACTTCGGCGTCATCGGCAGCTACACCTGGAGCCGCGCGTTCGGCACGAACGACTCCCAGTACGCCTCCGGCACCGGGGACATCCCCGAGCAGACCCCGTTCGAGACCGGCCTGCTCTCGTACGACCGCACGCACAACCTCAAGCTGGCCGGGTCCATCCGCAAGCCGGACACCTTCCGCCTGAGCGACACCGTGAAGATCGGCCTCCTCGCGGGCTGGAACTTCCAGATGATGTCCGGCACGCCCTACGCGCCCCGGTACTACAACGCGTTCTACGGCTCCTGGGGCAACCTCGCGGCGCCGGTGGACGGCACGTACCGCATGCCGCTCTACTCCACGACCGACCTGAAGGCGGGCGTCACGCTCGTCGCGGGCCCGACCACGTGGGACGTGACCATCGAGGTCTTCAACGTCTTCGACGACCGCACCATCACCGGCGTCGAGACCGCCTACAACGACGCCAGCGGCGAAGGCCCCTATGTCGGCGAGGACGGATTCCCGGTGTTCGGGACCCCGCTCACCCGCCAGGATCCTCGGTACCTCCAGCTCGGCCTGCGCGGGGAGTTCTAAGCCATGCGTTCGACCCTCCTCCTCTCCCTCGCCCTCCCGGCGCCGGTCCTCGCGGCCCTCGCGCTGCTCCCCGCCTGCCTCCCCGACGAGAAAGGCATCGATCGCACCGTGCTCACCGGCACCATCACCATCCCGCCCCTCTTGATCGAGGACGTGCGCACGAACAGCGTGTTCAGCGCCGCGCAGCCGCTCGGGGGCGAGAGCAAGTCGCTGACCTGGCGGTCCGTCGTCGTGAACGGCCGGGTGAGCGAGTGGGTGCCCGACCCCGAGACCGACGCCATCTACGGGGACGCCGACTACTACGCCTTCGCGCCCGTCGCGGACGGCACGTTCACGTTCGACCTGTCGTTCGTGACGACCCCGGCCCCCCCCGCCGACACCGGCGCCGACACCGCCCCCGCCGACACCGCCCCTGCCGACACCGGCGACACCGGCGACACCGCGGCCCCGGCCCCCGTGTCGACCATCGACGCCGACGTGATCGTGGTCGAGCTCATCGACCCCGCCACCTACGACCCCGCGACCGGCGCCGGCGTGCTGCTGACGACGACCACCGACGGCAGCGGCGGCGCCTTCTCGTTCAGCTACGACGTGACCGCCGGCACGAACTACGTGCTCCTGCTCGCGGGCTCCGTGACCGACGCGCCCGCCGAGGACGTGGCGTACACCCTCGTCGTCAACGGGTCGGCCCCCACCGACTCCACCATCCTCGTCGGCGCCTACCTCGGCGCCGATCCGCAGATCGCCGAGGATCCCGCGGGAGGCACCACCGCGATGGGCTGGGTCTACGACGCCGCCACGTACACGTGGAACGCTTCGTACAAGATCATGTGGCTCCGCACCGTCACCGCCCCCGGACCCGACGAGGACACCGGCGACGAATTCGAGCCCACCTCCACGGTGGAGGAGGGCCCGTCGACCGTGTACCTCCGCGCCGGCTCGCTCACGTCGCTCAACGCGTCCCCGGCCGCGGGCGCGCTCTACACGACGGCGAGCGTCGAGGCGAGCGCCACCGGCGAGACCACCGAGGTGACCACCCCGCTCGTGCTCGACGGCGTGTTCCCGAAGGTCGTCGGCCAGCAGGTCAGCGAGACCCTCCCCGACGTCACCGTCGCGGAGCTCGATCTCGCCGACTACTCGCTCGTCGAGGAGACCCTCGTGGCCCAGGAGCTCGGGATGCTCTCCGGCCTCGGCTACGTCGACATCGTGAGCGGATCGAGCGTGCTCGACCCCGCGTACTCGGGCTGGAACGGCACCAACGACTCCGACGCGTTCGCGTTCACCGTGCCCGAGTCGATGTATGTGCGCATGGTCGCCGGCTGGACCGACGCCGCGGCCGACATCGACTTCGGGATCTGGTACGCCGACCCCGAGTACGGCATCATCGACCTGTTCAGCTCGTTCGGGGATTCCTACTGCCTCACCGGCGCGAACCCCGAGGTCTGCGAGTCGGTGGTGACGCTCGAGCCGGACGTCACCTACTACCTGCTCGCCTTGGGGTATCTTGGCACCGATGAACAGCCCTACACCGTCGAGTTGGAGTGGGTCGCGCCGTAGTCGCGTCGGCGCGGCCGGGATCCTCGCGTTCCTGGCCGCCTGCGAGGCGCCGCCGATCGACGAACCTTCCGGGTCCGCCCCGCTCGTGGAGGACGTCGATCCCTTCGTCGCCACCGGCGGCCCCGGCTTCCGCGTAGGGTCGTCCCACCCCGGGGCCACCGTGCCGTTCGGGATGGTGAAGGTCGGGCCCGACACCTCGCTCGAGTGGAGCGGGCTCGGGGCCTACCACTGCTCCGGCTACTACTACGAGGACACCCACATCGAGGGGTTCTCCCACTTCCGCATGCACGGCACCGGCGTTCCCGACTACGGGAACATCCTGTTCATGCCGACGCTCGGGTGGGATCCCTCGAAGCGGGACGAGTCCGGCTACCGCGTCCCGTTCTCGCACGACGACGAGTGGGCCGAGCCCGGCGCCTACGGGGTCACGCTGGGGGACGGCATCCAGGTCACCCTCGCCGCCACGCGCCACGCCGCGCATCACCACTACCGCTTCCCCGACGGCGCCGACGCCGTGGTGCTCATCGATCTCGAGCACAACCTGTACGGCTCGAACCTCGGCGGGGAGGTCACCGTCGACGCCGCGCGCGGCGTGGTCGAGGGCTACATGACCAACTCGGGGTCCTTCAACGGCGAAGGGTTCCCCATCTGGTTCTCGGCCGTGTTCGACGAGGGCATCGCCTCGTTCGGAACCTGGGCGGACGACGACGGCGTCGAGGGCCGCGCCGACGCCGAGGGCATCGATCTCGGCGCGTGGATCGTGCCGGTCTCCCCGGATCCCTCCATCCGGGTCGGGATCTCCCTCACGGGGCTCGCGGGGGCGCGCGCCAACCTGGACGAGGAGCTCGGCCCCCGCGCCATCGAGGGCACCGCCGCCGCCGCGGGAGATGCATGGGCGAAGGCCTTGGAGGGAGTGGAGATCGACGGGGCTACCGAGGAGCAGCGCGTGATCTTCGCGACCGCGCTCTACCACGCGCTCCAGATGCCCCAGGAGCACGGGGACGCCGACGGACGCTACACCGGCTTCGACGGCGAGCTCCACACCGCCGACGGGTGGACCTACCACAACGACTTCTCGCTCTGGGACACCTACCGGACCGCCCACCCGCTCTACACCCTGCTGTACCCCGACCACGCGCGGAGCTTCGCCCGCTCGCTCCTCGCCATGGCCGAGCAGGGCGGCGCCTTCCCGGCGTGGCCGGTCGCCAACCGTGACAGCGAGGTGATGCTCGGCGCGCCCGCGGACATCGTGCTCGCGGACACGTGGCTCAAGGGGGTCACCGACTGGGACATGGACAGCGCGTGGCCGCGCCTGCGCGATCAGGCCCGCGGCGTCGGGTCCATCCCCTACAACGCCCGCCCCGACATCCCCACGCTCGAGCGCTACGGCTACTACCCCTCCGATCTCGTCGGCTCCAGCGTGGCGTGGACCCAGGAGAACGCCTGGGCGGACCACGCCCTCGCCCAGCTCGCGCAGAACCTCGGCGAGTCCGAGGACGCCGCCTACTTCGCCTGGCGCGCCTACACCTGGCGCAACCAGTACGACCCGGCGGTGGGCTTCTTCCACGCCCGCCGGAGCGACGGGAGCTTCGAGGAGGACTTCGACGCGTTCGTCTGGGCGGACGAGTACACCGAGGGCAACGCCTGGCAGTACCTCTGGATGGGGTGGTTCCAGCCCGACGCGCTGGAGGAGGTCCTCGGCGGTCGGGAGGCCGCCCTCGCGAAGCTCGACGCCTTCTTCGTCGGGGCCGAGGACGAGGGGGTGATGGACTTCCCGCAGACGTACTACTGGCACGGCAACGAGCCCGACATCCACGCCGCGTGGATCTTCGCGCTCTGGGGGGACCGCGACGCCACCTGGAAGTGGGTGCGCTGGATCGCGGCCAACCACTACGCCGCCGACCCGATCGGCCTCGCCGGCAACGACGACGCCGGCACGCTCTCCGCCTGGTACGTCTTCGCGGCGATGGGCTTCTACCCCATCGCCGGCACCACCTCCTACGTCGCGAGCGCGCCCCTGTTCGACGAGGTGCGCTTCGCCGTGGACGGCGGCACGTTCACCTCCCGCCGCATCGGGAGCGGGGACCACATCGTCGAGATCCGCCTCAACGGCATCCCCCTCCAGGCGGCGACCTTCACGCACGACAAGCTGGTCGCCGGAGGCTCGCTCGAGGTCGTGGTGGAGTAGGAGGATCTGCCGGGAACCCCTGGCACATCCTTTGCTTTCGGGTGTCGCCACCCCCCACCCCCGAGGCCACCGTGACCCTGCTCTCCCTGCTCCTGAGTGCCACCCCGACGGCGTCCGCTTTCTGCGGCACCTACGTCGGGCAGGCCGGCTCCGACCTCTACAACCACGCCAGCCAGGTCGCGATCGTGCGGGAGGGCAACCGCACCACCCTCTCCCTCGCGATGGACTACGAGGGGCCGCTCGACCAGTTCGCGATCGTCATCCCGGTGCCGGTCGTGCTCGGCGCGGACGACGTGCGCCGGGTGAACCCCGAGCTGTTCGCCACCCTGGACGCCTACTCGGGGCCCCGGCTGGTGTCCTACACGTGCGAGGACTTCGCCGAGTACGAGCGCGGCCCCGGCTGCGCCTTCGGGTGCGCGGACTACTCGTTGAACGTGTCGAAGGACGGCGCCGCCCCGATGGAGGATGCCGGCGTCGTCGTCGAGAGCGCCTTCACCGAGGGCGAGTACGACATCGTCGTGCTCTCCGCGGAGGAGTCCTCGGGGCTCTACGAATGGCTCGACGTCAACGGCTACGCGCTGCCGGCCGGCGGCGAGGCCATCCTCGACGAGTACATCGACGCAGGGAGCTACTTCTTCGCCGCCAAGGTGACCCTCTCGGACGCGGTGGGGGCGCGGGGCCTCTCGCCGCTCCAGTTCTCCTACGACAGCGACGTGTTCTCGCTCCCCGTCCGGATCGGCACGATCTCCTCCGACGGCGACCAGGACGTGATCATCTACGGCATCACCACCACGGCGGAGGGGGCGATCGGCATCGCCAACTACCCCGAGGTCGAGGTCGAGAACGAGTGCATGTGGGACGACGGCGGGGAGGGCTTCGGCGCGTTCTACACGGCGCAGTTCGCCGAGGCGCAGGCCGTGGAGTCCCGCCCCGGGTGGGTCACCGAGTACTCGTGGAGCTCCGCCGGCTGCGATCCGTGCAGCGGCAACCCCCCCGACGAGACGCAGATCCAGGCCCTCGGGTTCACCAGTGACCCCTGGGACATGCACTTCACGCGGCTCCACCTCCGCTACGGCCCCAACAACGTCGATCAGGACCTCACCCTCTACGCCTCGGGCATCGCGACGAACGAGCAGATCAAGTACATCACGTACAAGCCCGAGCTCGAGGACCGCTACCCCATCTGCGGCGAGGGCATGGCCGCCGATCCCGGCACCTGCGAGGACGGCGAGGCCGTCGACAGCACCAAGACCGGCTGCGGCGCCCCCATCGTGCCGTTGGCCGGCCTCGCGGCGGCGGCGGCCGCCCTGGTGATGCGCCGTCGTCGTTGAGCTTGCCGTCGGCCTCATCCGCGGCCATCCTCCCCGTGGAGAACACCCCCATGCCGCTGCTCGCCCTGCTCGCCCTCTCGGGTCCGGCCCACGCGTTCTGCGGCACCTACGTGGGCCAGTCGGGGGCCGAGCTCTACAACAACGCGAGCCAGGTGGTGATCACCCGGCAGGCCACGCGGACGACGCTCACGCTCGCCAACGCCTACGAGGGGGACGCCACCGCGTTCGCGCTCCTGGTGCCGGTGCCCGAGATCCTCGCCGCGGACGACGTCGCGGTGGTCGACCCCGCGCTGTTCGGGCGGCTGGACGCCTACTCGGCCCCGCGGCTCGTCTCCTACACCTGCGAGGACCTGCACCCGACCTACGACGAGGCCCCCACCAGCGACGAGGACGGGGGCGCCGACGGAGAGGCGGCGGACGACTCCGTCACCGTCGAGGCCGCGTTCGCCGTCGGCGAGTACGACATCGTCGTGCTCTCCGCGCAGGAGTCCGACGGGCTGCTCACCTGGCTGGACGACAACGGGTACGGCGTGGACGCCGGCGCCGCGGCGATGCTCGGCGAGTACATCGACGGCGGCGCCTACTTCTTCGCCGCGAAGGTGGCGCTCGACCGGCTCCCCGAGGGCTCGAGCTACCTGTCGCCCCTGCGGTTCGGCTACGAGAGCGAGGTCTTCTCGCTCCCCATCCGCCTCGGCACGCTCAACTCGCCGGGCATCCAGGATCTCATCCTCTACGCCGTCAACGACTACGCCGAAGGCAAGGTCGGGGTGTCGAACTACCCCGAGGCCACGATCGAGCAGGAGTGCCTGTTCAAGGTCGGGGACTACGCGAACTTCGGCGAGTTCTACGGCGCGCAGTTCGGCGCCGCGATGGCGACCCAGGAGCGGGCCGCCTGGGTCCGCGAATACGCGTGGGGCGGCGCCGGGTGCGACCCCTGCTCGGGCGAGCCGCCCACCGACGCCGATCTCGGCGAGGTCGGGTACACCGGCGCCAGCACCGAGGCGTTCTTCACGCGGCTCCACATGCGCTACGGCCCGGGGGACGCCGACCAGGACCTCGTCCTCTACACGTCGAACGACACGAGCTTCTCGCAGGTGCGGTACATCCAGTGGGCCGAGGAGCTCGAGGGTGACTTCCCCGTGTGTGGCGTGGGGTGGGTCGAGGGCGGCACGTGCGACGAGGGGGCGGGCGTCGACACCGACGGCGTCGGCGCCGACGGGGACGGCGCGGCCCGGGCGGGGGCGGGGTGCGGGTGCGCGACCCGGCCGGTCCTGCCGGGCGTACCGCTCGGCGTTCTGGTCGCCGCCCTGCTGCTCGCGCGGCGTCGCCGGGTGGCCTGATCGGGCAAAGAGGAGGAAAAGGGACGGGCTACCGCCGCTCCGGGGGCGGACCAGGGGCTTGACGTCGACGTGATCGACGCCGTACCCTGCGCTCCTCCAGGAGCGTTTCTCGTGCCGACCGACACCATCCCCGCCCGCCTGTTCGAAACCGCGCGCAGCCACCCCGAGGCCACGGCCTATCGCGCCAAGGTCGGCGGTGAGTGGAAGTCGACCTCCTACGCCGAATACGCCGCCGAGGTGCGCCAGGCCGCCCGCGCCCTCGTCGCGCTCGGCCTCCCCGAGGGGGGCACCGTCTGCATCCTCGGGTTCAACCGGCCCGAGTGGGTGGTGTTCGATCTCGCCGCGATGGTGGCCGGGGGCGCGCCCGCCGGCATCTACACCACCAACTCGCCAACCGAGGTCCAGTACATCGTCGACCACGCCGAGTCGCCCGTCGTGCTGCTCGAGAACGCGATGCAGTGGGAGAAGATCAAGAAGGTCCGCGACCAGGTCCCCAAGCTCCGCCACGTCGTGATGATGAAGGGCGCGATCGTCGACGACCCCCTCGTCATGAGCTGGGAGCAGTTCCTGAAGCGCGCCGACGAGACCCCCGACGCCGAGATCGACCGCCGCCTGTCCGCGCTGAAGGCGGACCAGCTCGCGACCCTCATCTACACCTCCGGCACCACCGGCCCCCCGAAGGCGGTGATGCTCTCCCACGAGAACCTCGCGTGGACCGCCAAGACGGCCATCGAGATGGTGCACATCGGCCCGGGTGACTGCAGCCTCTCCTACCTGCCGCTCTCCCACATCGCCGAGCAGATGTTCTCGATCCACGCGCCGATCACGGCCGGGAGCAGCATCTCGTTCGCGGAGAGCATGGAGAAGGTGCCCGACAACCTCCGGGAGGTCGAGCCCACCATCCTGTTCGCGGTCCCCCGCATCTGGGAGAAGTTCCACGCCGGCGTCTCCGCGAAATTCGCCCTCGCCACCGGCGCGAAGGCGAAGCTCGTCGCCTGGGCGCTCGGCGTCGGCCAGCGGTACCACGTCGCGAAGGGCATCGGGCAGGATCCGGGCTTCTTCCTGAACCTCCAGCACGCGCTCGCGACGAAGCTGATCTACTCGAAGGTCAAGCCCGTCCTCGGGCTCACCCGCGCCCGGGTGTGCGTGAGCGGCGCCGCGCCGGT
The DNA here is from genome assembly GCA_036676765.1 of Deltaproteobacteria bacterium. Taxonomy (GTDB): domain Bacteria; phylum Myxococcota_A; class UBA796; order UBA796; family SXON01; genus CAJBVW01. The sequence goes on along the minus strand of JAKFCH010000070.1, from coordinate 9,020 downwards.
CGCGAAGGAGGTGCTCACGTTCCTCGCGGGCATCGACGTGCTCGTGCACGAGGTGTACGGGCAGTCCGAGGGCAGCGGCCCGACCACGTTCAACCTCCCGGGCAAGACCAAGCTCGGGTCGGTGGGCCCGGCCATCCCCGGCGCCGAGGTGAAGCTCGCCGAGGACGGCGAGGTGCTGCTCCGCGGCCCCAACGTGTTCCTCGGCTACTACCGGGATCCCGCGGCAACCGCCGAGACGCTCATCGACGGCTGGCTCCACTCCGGGGATCTCGGCGCGTTCGACGCCGACGGCTTCCTCTCCATCGTGGGGCGCAAGAAGGAGATCCTCATCACGGCCGGCGGCAAGAACGTGGCGCCGAAGAACATCGAGGGCGCGCTCAAGAACCACCCGCTCATCAGCGAGGCGGTGGTCATCGGCGATCGGCGCGCCTACCTGACCGCGCTGCTTCAGGTCGATCCCGAGGCCCTCGCCCGCTTCGGCGAGGCGAACGGCCTCGGCGCCGACGTGAGCGTCCACGACGCCAAGGTGCGCGCCGAGCTGCAGGTGGCCGTCGATGCCTGCAACGAGCTGTTCGCGCGCGTGGAGCACATCCGGAAGTTCACGGTGTTGCCGCGCCCCCTCGCGATCGACACGGGTGACCTCACCCCCACGCTCAAGCTGAAGCGCAAGAACATCTACTCGAACTTCTCGAAGGAGATCGAGGAGATGTACGAGGGCGGGAGCAACTAGCGGCGGGGCGTGACGCGCGTCGATCGGACGCGCGTCGCTTCGTGCTACACTCGCCGGCTATCCCCGGGGCTTCATGGATTTGAACGCGCGCAATTTCATCAACGGCGAGTGGCGCGACAGCGCCGACGCCGGTGAGAACCGCTCTCCCGCCGACGGCGCGCTGCTCGGCACCACCCCCGTCTCGGGGGCGGACACCATGGTCGAGGCCATCGAGGCCGCCCACGCGGCGTTCCCCGGCTGGTCGGCCACCCCCGCGCCCCGGCGCGGCGAGCTGCTCTTCCGCCTCGTCCGCATCCTCGAGCGCGAGCTGGAGCCGCTCGCCCGCGCCCTGGCGCTGGAGGAGGGCAAGATCATCGGCGAGGCGCGCGGCGAGGTCCTCAAGGCCATCCGCTACGTCGAGTTCGCCGCGGGCGACGCGCGCCGGCTCACCGGCATCACCGTCCCGAGCGAGCTCCCCGGCACGTTCGCGTGCACGATGTGGCGGCCGCACGGCGTCGTGGGGCTCATCACCCCGTGGAACTTTCCGGTGTGCATCCCCCTCTGGAAGATGGCGCCGGCGCTCGTGGCCGGGAACACGGTCGTGCTCAAGCCCGCCCCGGAAACGCCCTACACCGCCCACCTCATCGCGACCTACTGCGAGGAGGCCGGATTCCCCAAGGGCGTCGTCAACGTGGTCCACGGGGATGCCGCGCCCGCCATCGCGCTCCTCGACCATCCCTACGTCCGCGCGGTGAGCTTCACCGGCTCGACCGAAGTGGGCCTCAAGGTCTCCGCCCGGTGCGCCCAGCTCAACAAGCCCGTGCAGTGCGAGATGGGCGGCAAGAACCCGCTCCTCGTGCTCGACGACGCCGATCTCGACAAGGCCGCCGTCGCGTGCGTCCAGGGCGCCTTCGGCTCCACCGGCCAGCGCTGCACCGCCACGAGCCGCGCCATCGTCATGGAGGGCGTGGCCGACGCGTTCGTCGCGAAGGTCGTCGCGCTCGGCAAGGCGCTGCGGGCCGGCCACCCCCTCGAGGAGGGCGTCACCATGGGCCCCTCGGTGAGCGAGCGGCAGATGGAGAAGGTGATCTCGTACACCGACATCGGCGCCGCCGAAGGACGGCTCGTGCTCGGCGGCGGACGCATCGCCGACCTGCCCCGCGGCTGGTTCCCCGCGCCCACGCTGTTCGATCACGTCGCGCCCACCGCGCGCGTCGCCACCGAGGAGATCTTCGGGCCGGTGCTCTCGGTGATCCGCGTCGCCACGGTCGACGAGGCCATCGACGCCGCCAACGCCGTGCAGTTCGGCCTCACGTCGTCGGTCTACACGAACGATCTCTCCCGCGCCTTCGCGGTCATCGAGCGGCTCGACACCGGCATGACCCAGGTGAACGCCCCGACGATGGGCGGCGAGGCTCACCTGCCGTTCGGCGGCGTCAAGAACACCGGCGTCGGCCCGCGCGAGATGGGTCCCGACGCATGGAAGTTCTACGCCGAGCAGAAGACCGTCTACATCAACCACGGCGGCGTCCGCCGCACCTCGTCCTTCTACTAGAGAGGCATCCATGGCCCGCAACGTCACCGTCGGCCTGATCCAGGCATCCAACGTCATTAACGACGAGACCGTCCCCGTGCGCGAGATCCAGGAGGCGATGTTCGAGAAGCACCTCCCGTTCATCCACCAGGCCGGCGAGCGCGGCGTGCAGATCCTGGGCCTCCAGGAGATCTTCAACGGCCCCTACTTCTGCCCGGGCCAGGACAAGCGCTGGTACGGCGCCGCCGAGGCGATCGACGGCCCCACGGTCGAGCGCCTCCGCCCGATCGCGCGCAAGTACGCGATGGCGATGGTCGTCCCCATCTACGAAGCGGCGATGCCCGGCGTGTACTACAACACCGCGGTCATCCTCGACGCCGACGGCACGACCCTCGGCATCTACCGCAAGAACCACATCCCGCAGACCTCCGGCTTCTGGGAGAAGTTCTACTTCAAGCCCGGCAACCTCGGCTACCCGACGTTCCAGACCCGCTACGCCCGCATCGGCGCGTACATCTGCTACGACCGCCACTTCCCCGAGGGCGCGCGCCTTCTCGGCCTCCACGGCGCCGAGATCGTGTTCAACCCCTCGGCCACGGTCGCCGGGCTCTCCCAGTACCTCTGGAAGCTCGAGCAGCCCGCGCACGCGGTGGCCAACGGCTACTTCATGGCCGCGTCGAACCGCGTCGGCACCGAGGCCCCGTGGGGCATCGGGCGCTTCTACGGCACCAGCTACATCTGCAACCCCCGCGGCGAGTTCCTCGCGACCGCAAGCGAGACCGAGGACGAGCTCGTCATCGCCACCTGCGACCTCGATCAGATCGAGGAGGTCCGCCAGACCTGGCAGTTCTTCCGCGATCGCCGTCCGGACAGCTACGGCGACATGGTCAAGGACCTGCCGTAGTTCGAGCGGAGAAGTCCCCCCTTCTCAGAGTCTGAGGAGAAACCGGAGTCCACGCCGCCGGCGTTCCGCGGCGCGGTGCGGACAAGGGTGGGCCGGTGGGGCCCCCTCTGGGGGGGACCGGCCCGGGCCCTTGGACGCGGTTCTCCGCGACGCGGGACGACGGCGACGGGGCGGGAGGATTTCTTCACAGGCTCAACGCCCCCCCCTTGCTGCGGGCCCTCCCGACGAAGCGAGTTGGCACCCGGTGGGCGGCTACCGTGGGTGCCCTGGACGTCGTCGGCCCCCCGCGAGCAAGCCCAGGTCGAGGGGGCGCGCGCCGGCGCCGCCTCCTCCTCCGCCGCATCCACATGTGTCGGGCGCGGTGAGCGACAGCCAGGGGCCCCACTCCCCCAGTTCGCCGTCGAGGGCGATGTCCCTGGCGCTCACCAGGATGTCATCCTCGTCTGCCAGAGCTCCCGTCGTGACCCAGCACCGATCGCCCCCGATACGGGCCGCGCCGTCGAGCGCCGCCACCACGTCGAACGGGCCGTCCTCCGTTGCGCCCACACGCACCTCCCACTGGCGCAACGGCGGCTGCGCGGCGACATCCACGAAGTAGGAGCCGCCACACGAGTGGGGTTCGTCCACGCCGTCGGCCAACCACTCGGTGTCGGGCGCCTCCACTGGAGGTTGGGCCTCGGTGTCGCCAGTACGGAAGCGGCGTTCGGCGGTGCCCGAGGAGAGCCATTCCATCGACACGTCGATGCGCTCGTCCGTGTCGACGTTCCGCAGATAGGCGCGCGGGATGAGAACAGAAGCAGGCGTATGCGTGCGCGATCAGGGACGGCAAGAACATGGAACCTCCGACCCGCGGTGCAACGCCGCTCACACCCCGCTGAACTGCACGCCCTCGAACACCAGCGTCGGCACCAGGATGGACGACGGCGCCCAGGGGTCGTTGCCGACCTCCACCAGCGCCGCGAACAGCGTGGCGAGGTTGCCCGTCACGTTCATCTCGCCGACGGGCGCGCCCACGCCGGCCTTGTCGATGACGTGGCCGCGCACCCCCAGCGAGAAGTCGAGCGTCGTCGCGTCGGCGTTCCCGCCTAGCCAGGAGGTGACGTAGATGCCCGAGCCCGTGCCCTTCAGGATCGCGGCGAGGTCACGCTTGCCGAGCTTCACGACCCGGTTGGACGGGCTCCCGCCGTTCACCGGGAGGTCGGCCTTCCGGCCGTAGTAGGTGTCGACGTAGTGGGCGGCGAGGACGCCGTTGCGAACGAGATCGCGGGGCTTCGCGGCGATTCCTTCGCCGTCGAACAGGCGCGAGCCGAACCCGCCCGCCAGGAGCGGCTCGTCGGTGATCGTGAGGAGCGGCGAGACGACCTTCTGGCCGAGCTTGCCGGCCCAGAAGCTGCGCCCCTGGAAGATCGCGCTCGCGTTGTTCGGCGCGAGGAGCCGGTTGATGAGCTGGCCCGCGGCCTGCGGATCGACCACCATCGTCGTCTTCGCGGTGGCGCCCTTCGTCGAGCCGAGGCGGGCGAGGGCCTTCTCGAGGGCCGTCTTGCCGATGCCCGCGGGGTCCAGGAGGGCGTCGCGACGGCGCGCGCCCATGTAGTGGCCGCCCTCGGGGCGCTTGTCGCCCTCGTCCTTGACGGTCACCTCGGCGGAGAGCCACGCGGCGGTGCCGGCCCACTGGCCGGTGAAGCCGTTGCTGCTCGCCGCGGCGCCCTGCTCCGTGTCGTCGCTGACATAGGCCGTGGCGGAGAGAACGCGCGGATCGCCGTGGCAGGCCGCCTCCATCGCGCGGGCCCACTCCTCGCGTGACGCGGGGGTGATGGCGTCGATCGACGCGTCGACGAGGCCCAGATCGGCGGGGCTGCGACCGGCGAACAAGGCGGGATCGGGCATCGCGCGGAAGGGGTCCTCGGGGAGCAGCTTCGTCATCGCGACGGCGTCGGCCACGAACCGTGCGAGGCGCTCGGGGGCGAGGTCGGTGGTGGAGTGGGTCGAGAACCGGTGGTCCGCGTACACCTGGAGTGAGAGCGACCGGGACGTGGCGGCCTGCACCTTCTCGACCTTGCCGTCACGCACCACCAGCTCGCTGGCGCGGCTGGTGGAGGCCCGGGCCCAGGCACCCGAGGCGCCCGCCTTCTGTGCGTCCGCGACGGCCTGCTGCGCGCGGGCGAGGAGCTCGTCACCCATTGATGCCTCCCACCGTCATCTTGCTGACGAGCACGGTCGGGAGCCCTTGCGAGACGGGCACGCTCTGGCCGTCCTTCCCGCACGTCCACCCGCCGGTGTCGAGCTTCCCGTCGTTCGCGGCCATCGTGACGTTCCGGAGCGCCTCCGGGCCGTTGCCGATGATGTTGCAGTCCTTGATCGGGGCGGTGATCTTCCCGTCCTCGATGAGCCAGCCGTTCTTGATGTAGAACGTGTAGTCGCCCGCGCCGATCTGGACCTGGCCGTTCGTGAACGTCTCCGCGATGATCCCGTTCTTCACGCTGGCCACGATCTCGTCGCGCGTGTGCGGCCCGTCCTCCATGAACGTGCAGCGCATGCGCGGCATCGGAACGTGCCGGAAGCTCTCCCGGCGCCCGGAGCCCGTCGGGGCGACGCCGTAGTGCTTCGCGCTGATGGCGTCGTGCATGTAGGTGGCGAGCGTGCCGCGGTCGACGAGCACGGTGCGCTGCACGGGGTTGCCCTCGTCGTCGAAGTTGAGCGCGCCGCGCTCGTTGTCGAGCGTGCCGTCGTCCACCACGGTGACGAAGTCGGGCGCGACTTTCCGGCCGATCATGTCCGCGTAGATGCTCACGTTCTTGCGATTGAAGTCCGCCTCCATGCCGTGGCCGATGGCCTCGTGGAGGAGGATGCCGCTCGCCCCCGCGGCGAGCACCACGGGCATCTCGCCCGCGGGCGGCCGCCGCGCGTCGAAGAGCAGGAGCGTCCGATCGACCGCCTGCTTCGCGACGAGCCGCATGCGGGCGTCGTCGTAGTAGTCGAGGCCGCGCCGCCCCGAGAGGTTGGCGGCGTTGGACTGGGTCACGCCGTTCTTGCGCGCCGTGACCGTGCACCACACCCGCGACATCGGCCGGGTGTCGGTGAGCACGCGCCCGTCGAGCGTGGCGAGGAGCACACGTTGCTCCTCGTCGGACCAGCTCACCGTCACCTTCTCGACGGCGGGATCCTGCGCGCGCGCATACGCCGCGATCTGCTCCATCTTGGCGAGCCGCGCGGGCAGGCCGACCTCCGCCCAGGGGACCGCCATCCGGTAGCGATCCGCCGTGGCCGCCTGGGTGACGAACGCCTGGGGCACCGACACCGCCGTGCTCTTCGCGATGGCGGCCGCCACCCGCGCGGCGCCCTTCATCGCGTCGAGGGAGAGGTCCTCGGTGTAGGCGTACCCGGTCTGGTCCCCCACCACGACGCGGAGGCCGACGCCCTGGTCGATGGTCGTCGACGCCGAGCTGACGAGGCCCTCCTCCAGGTTGATCGAGGTGGCGCGGCTGTGCTGGAAGTAGAGGTCCGCGGCGTCGGCGCCGTTGACCCCAGCTCGCGCATCACCGCCCCGAGCGTCGCGTCGTCGACGCCGAACCAGGCGAAGAACGGGTGCGGCGGCAGCGGCGCGGCCGCATCGCCCGCGGCCGACGACGTCGCGACCTTGGGGGCGCACGCCGCCATCCAGGCGGGCATGGACAGGACGGCGGTACCGGCGGCGGCCGCCTGGAGGAACGCACGGCGGGACCGGGACATCTCGGGCTCCGGGGGGGAGGGTAGTCTACGCCATGGCCGCGGGGGCGTCACGCGCGGGGGGCCAGGCACCGTCGGGCGCATCGTGTGTCGCGCTCGGGCACCCGTCCTCAGGCGCACGGCACTCCCCGCCCCGCAACAGAGCCTGCGCACGTGCCCACGTCGAGCCCGCGGGCGTACGCTGCCGTGCACCCGGCGGTCGCGCCGGGTACGGCGCTTGCATCCCTGGATGGTGGTTTCCATCTCACGCCTCGGAGGGGCCCGTGCGCACGTCGATCTTCCTGCTCTCCCTGCTCGCGCTCCCGGCGTGCGAGCCCTCCGGCCCCGGTGAGGACTCCGGCTCGCCCGAGGGCATCGAGCCCCCCGGCGAACGGGTGGCCTCGTCGAAGTCCCGCGACACGAGCCCCGCCGTCGGCGAGGCCGACGTGGCCGCGCTCACCGCGGGCAACCGCGCGTTCGCGATGGACATGTTCCACGCGCTCGCGGCCCCGGGGCAGAACCTGTTCTTCTCGCCCCACAGCATCTCGGTGGCGCTGGCGATGACCTACGCGGGCGCCGAGGGCGTCACCGAGGCCGAGATGGCCGAGGTGCTCGGCTTCACGCTCCCCGAGGCGACCACCCACGCCGCGTTCAACGCCCTCGACCTCGCGCTGAAGATCCGCGCCGACCTGCCCGCGGAAGAGTCCGGAGACGGCTTCGCGCTCTCCCTCGTGAACCAGGCCTTCGGCCAGACCGGCTACCCGTTCGAGGCGCCGTACCTCGACGTGCTCGCGACGAACTACGGCGCCGCCCTCTACCTGCTCGACTTCTCCGCCGATCCGGACGGCTCGCGCACCGCCATCAACGACTGGGTGGAGTCGTCCACCAACGAGCGCATCGTCGACCTGCTCCCCGAGGGATCGATCACCGACCTCACGCGCCTCGTCCTCGCGAACGCCATCTACTTCAAGGCGTCGTGGAGCGTGCCGTTCTCGGCGGCGGACACGTCCGATGAAGACTTCACGCTCCTCGACGGCTCCGTCGTCTCCGTGCCGACCATGCACGGCACGCTGGAGTCCACCTGCGCGGCCGGCGCGGGGTGGACCGCCGCGACGCTCCCGTACGTGGGCTCGCAGCTCGACATGGTGCTGCTCGTGCCCGACGCCGGGGCGTTCGAGAGCGTGGAGGCCTCGCTCGACGGGGCGGCCCTCGACGCCGCGCTCGGGGCCCTCGGCGGCTGCGAGCTCACCATCGCCCTGCCGAAGCTCACCGTCCGCACCGACGCGTCGCTCGTGCCCCCGCTCCGGTCGCTCGGGATGGTCGACGCCTTCGACGCGAACGCCGCCGACTTCTCGGGCATGAGCACCGCGTCGGAGCTCTACGTCACCGGCGTGTTCCACCAAGCCTTCGTGGCCATCGACGAGCAGGGCACCGAGGCCGCCGCGGCCACCGCCGTCGTGATCGGCGAAGAGAGCGCGCCGCTGCCCGTCGTGCTGGACGTGGACCGCCCCTACCTGTTCGCGGTGCGCGACCGGCCGACCGGGGCGGTGTTGTTCCTCGGGCGGGTGCTGGATCCGCGGTAGCCAGGGCGAACATCACCCGCGCCAGGCGCCTGGAGGACGTCACTACCGTCTTGTCAAGGAGGCGCGCGGCCGGACGTGAGACCGGCCGTTCCTACGTAGCGTGAGGCGGACAAGGCTCCGCCAGGACCGGAGGCGTCCGCTCCAGCCAACTCTTCAGGAAGAATCAGAGGTCATCTCAAGCGGCGGCGCACTCCTCCATCGTCGGCCGTCCGCGTACATCCGTCTCGCCCAGTCCCGCCGCTGGGAAACGAGCCGCCCAGGCAGGTAGACACCGGATCGCGCCCTCGGCGCGGCCGCTCGTCGAAGCACGGCCTTCCCCTTTGGCTTTCCTTTCGTCGTCTTCCCGGATCCGCGAACGACCGGACACGCGCCCATCCGGACGGCCGCGCCGGGCGGCGGTGGCGGCGGGCCGGCGGCGGCGGGGGCAAGTCACCCCGAGTGAGAGTGGCGCCGAGGCAAGCGGCACCGAACTGGAATCCAGGGCGCGGTCGGGGCCTGCGATCGGGCTCGGACGACGGCACACGCCTCGAAAACCGGCGTTTCATCGTGGGGGCGCCGCCCGAGCGGGTGTCGCAGTCTCGTTCG
>JAKFCH010000069.1:0-19104 GCA_036676765.1 Deltaproteobacteria bacterium | reverse complement strand
GGGCGGCGCGGTCGCGGGCGGCGCGGGCGTCGGCACCGGAGAGGCGGGCGCCGCGGCCGAGGAAGCTCCACGGGCGCTCACGGCGGCGGGGGGCCCACGCGAGCAACGGCGCCTCGGTCACCGCGGGGGCGAAGCGCGCGGCGAGCACGGCTGAGGAGCGGGGGGCGGCGAGGGCCGCCTCGAGCGCCTCCTCGAGGAGCTCGTCGACCCAGCCGGCACGGGTCTCGCGGATGGCGTCGGCGAGGGGGGTGTCCGGATCGCTGATCAGCGGCAGGCCCGCGCCGAGGTAGTCCATCTGGCGGAAGCTCTGGGCGAGGGTCCGCTCGGCGTTCGGGGCGTAGCGGTCGATGGCGGCGGTGGCGCCGGCCAGGAGCGCGAGCCACCCGTCGAGCGAGGTCGCCGGCAGCGCCCGCACGCCCGCCACCGCGGGGAGGCCGACGGACACGATGTCGGCGCGGTCGCCCACCGCGGCGACGGCGCGCCGCAGGGTGTCGGTCGCGTCGAGCCACGGCCAGCTCTTGCCGCCGAGGACGAAGCGGGGGCGGGCGCTCGCCTCCGCGGTGTGCGCCGGGCCCGCGAGGGCCGCGAGCGGGACGAGGAGGCCGACGGGGGCGGCGAGATCCCACCCGGCGGCGCCGAGGAGCCCGGTCCAGAACCAGCGCTGGCGCGGGTTGGAGAAGAGCACCTCGTCCGCAGCCTCGATGGCGGCGAGCGCGCGGCCCGCTTCCTCGCGCTGGAGCCCCTCGAAGGCGGCTTCGAGCAGGCGTGGCGCGTAGAGATCGACGACGAGCGGGGCCACGGGCGCGAGGGCGGGCGCCTCCTCGGGCGCGACGCAGAGGATCCAGTCCGGGGCGGCGGCGGCGGCGAGGCGGCGGAGGTCACCGGGGGACCGGAAGCCGGGGAGCACCCCTGCGAGCACGCCGGGGTGCGCTGCGGGGCCGGGCATCTCGGCGTCGTCCTGCGCGCGCGCAAGGGTGAGCACCTCGTGGCCGGCGCCGCGGAGGGCGTCGGCGTGGACCGCGGCGCGGCGGGCCCCCCCGGTGACCGGCGCGGCGGGGGTCGGGAGGCGGCCGTGGTGGACGACGAGGACGCGCATCTCCCGAGTGTACGACGGCCGGCCCGGCGCCGCCGCCGGGATGCCACACGCGACGGTCCGTGCGCCCGCGGCGTACCCACCGGCTCGCGTTAGGGGCCCGCATGGTCCTCTCCCTGCTCCTCGCCTTCACCGCCGCGGACACCTACGCCGCGCCCATCGTCCGCTCCGTCAGCGACGAAATCTCCACCGGGCTCGGCGGCAACTGGGCGCGTGCCTGGCCCGCGGACGACGGCGGCTGGGATTTTCTCTGGGCCGCCGGCGGCGACTACGTCCTGCTGCCCATGACCGCCGACCTCGCCGTGACCGACTTCGACCGCGTGCGGCTCACCGGGCGGTCGAACCTCGTGGACCACGCGATCACCCGGTGCCCGGACGGCAGCTGGCTCCACGGCGCCTCGGCCAACCTGGACGACTTCAACGACTCCGCGTACGCCTTCCGGTACGACGCCGACTTCGCCCTCACGGCCGAGGCCACCGTGGAGGAGCGCGTAACGACGGTCCAGCACAACGACCTGGCCGCCTTGTGCTCGGGCCCGCGCTCCGGCCTCGCGTTCGCGGCGCAGGACGGCGCCGTGTTCTTCCCCGTCGCGACAGACGGCGCGGTCGGCGCGCCCGTCTCGCTCCCGGACGCGCCGCGGCTCACCGGGGGCGCGATGTACTACGAGGCCGAGAGCGACACGATCATCGCGATCAACTTCGAGTTCCGCGGCCCCCTGACGCTCGTGCGCTACACCCCCGACTTCGAGCTGGTCGAGCGCCGCGACATCGACGCCGTCGAGGCGCCCCACACCGGGTACTGGGCGCAGGGCCTCCTCCGCGTCGGGGATGTCTACATCGTCGCCCACATGGCGCGCGACGAGAGCCAGGGCTGGCAGTCCGACGAGGGCGACGTGTGGCTCACGTTCTTCGACACGGCGTGGAACGTCCTGGAGCGGCACCAGATCTCGCACAACACCGCGCCGCTCGGCGGAATGCGCCCGGGGCTCGCGCGGCGCGACGACCAGCTCCTCGTGTTCTACGACAAGGAGGTCCAGCCCCGCGTGTTCGACGTGCGCCTCGACCTCGCGGCCATGGGCGTCGACGGGACCGAGGACAGCGGCGGCACCTGGGACAGCGGTACGGACACCGGCGTTCCCTACGGCGACATGATCGCGGACAAGGGGGCCTGCGGGTGCGCGTCCGGAGGCGGCGCCGTGCCCGCGTGGGCAATCCTGGGGGTTGCGCTCGCCCGACGCCGGCGGTCCGTGGCATCCTGAGCGGGATGCACCCCTCGCTCGCCCTCCTCCTCGTCGCCTGCGAGGCGGACCCTCCGAAGGCGCCCGCCGAGCCCGAGGATCGCCCGCGCGTCGGGACGGTCGTCCTCGACCCCGCCGAGCCGCGCACCGACGGCGTCGTGACCGCGACCGTGTCCGGTGCCGACGGCACGCTCGCCTACGCGTGGTTCGTGGACGACGTGGCCGTCGCGGAGGCGGGCGCCACGCTCGCCGGGACGTGGTTCGACAAGGGGCAGGTCGTCCACGTCGAGGTGACCGCCACCCTCGCCGGGCGCGCGAGCACCCCGGTCGCATCCGCGCCGGTCACGGTCGCCAACACGCCGCCCACCGCGCCGGGCGTGTCGTTCACGCTCGCCGATGACGGGCTCCATTGCGACGTCGTCACCGCGCCGACGGACGCCGACGGCGACCCGCTCACGACGACCTTCACCCTGGCCACCGACGGCTACGCCTCCGTCGGCGCCACGCTCCCGCTCGACGAGACGGCGCGCGGGGCGCTCTGGACGTGCGAGGCGCGCGCCGACGACGGGGAGGCCCTCGGGCCCGCCGACACCGACACCCTCGTCCTCGAGGGCCCGTCGTCGGGCGGCTACTCGTTCGAACGCGTCGTCGATCTGCTCATGCCCGCCGACATCGAGGCGGTGGCCGACGGCACCCTGCTCGTCGCCACGCTGCTGGGTGAGCTCTCCCACGTCGACCCCGGCACCGGGTCCGGCGCCGGCTCGGTTCTCGGCACCCTCTCCCTCTACGAGCCCGACGATCTCGTCTCCCTCGCGCTCGACCCCCGCTTCGGCGACGGCGCGCACGACTGGCTCTACACCTGGACCAACCACACCTGCGTCCTCGCGCGGCACGCCCTCTCCCTCGATCCGCTCGCCATCACGGCGACCGAGGAGCTGGCCGTGATGGACTGCCCGCTCCTCGGCGGCCACGCGGGCGGCGATCTGCTGTTCTGGGACGGCGAATCGGCCGAGCCGCTGCTCTACCTCGGCATCGGCCCCACCATCGGCGCCAACCCGCAGGAGGAGGTCGAGCCCGGCCAGAAGCTCCTCGCCTTCGCGATCGCGGAGGACGGCACGGTCTCGCCGGGGATGGACGCCGGCTTCGAGAACCCGTACATCGTGGCGAAGGGCCTGCGGAACCCGTGGCGCCTCGCCGATTGTGGCGTCGGCCTCTGCATCGCCGACGCGGGCAGCGACTTCTTCGAGGAGGTGGACCTCTACACCGGCGCCGGGATGAACTTCGGCTATCCCCGCGAGGAGGGCCCCGACCCCGGTCCGCTCGACGACCCGCTGATCTGGTGGGAGGACGACGACCCCGAGAACGCCCTCGCCGATCGCGACGGGCCTGGGCAGACCGGCATCGAGAACGCGCCGATGATCGGGGTCCGGATCTCCGAAGGGGCGTACGCAGGCCGCCTGGACGGCGTCCTGCTCTACGCGGACGTGTTCGACGGCTGGGTCCGTGGCGCCGCGATCTCCGACGCGGGTGCGGTCGGTGACGACGTGCCGATCGCGTTCCTCCCCTACGTCCTGGCGATGACGGAGGCGCCCGACGGCACCGTCTACGCCGTGTCGCTCTCGGGCGGGGTGTGGCGCCTCGGCTACCGCGCGGACCGCACCCGCCTCGGCGACGCCGGCGAGCGCCTCTCCGACGTGGCGCCCGGGGGCATCCCCTACGACGTGCGCTACCCGCTCTGGTCGAACGGCGCGGACAAGGACCGTTGGATCGAGCTCCCGCCGGGCGGTACCATCGACACGACCGACCGCGAGGCGTGGGTGTTCCCCGACGGCACGCGGCTCTGGAAGCGCTTCGAGATCGACGGCTCGCCCGTGGAGACCCGCCTGCTCGAGAAGCGCGACGGCGCCTGGCTCGCCGGCACCTACATCTGGAGCGGCGGCGAGGCGTACCTCACCGACGGCACCCGTCAGGACCTCGTGCTCCCGTCGGGCGCGCCCTACACCGTGCCGTCGCAGTACGCGTGCCTGGTTTGCCACGAGGCGACGCTCGGCCAGGACTTCGCGCTCGGGATCGAGCCGTTCCAGCTCGGGGACGAGGGCCTCGCCGCCCTCTCCGCCACGCTCGACACGCCGTTCGGGCCCGCGCCCGAGCTCGACATCGCCGACCCGCTCGAAGCGGAGGTGCGCGGCTACCTCCACGGCAACTGCGCGTTCTGCCACCAGCCGGCCGGCGTCGTGTCGCGCGTGTCGGTCGTCACCCTGGACCTCCGCTATTCCGCGGTCGACCCCGGCCTGCTCGACGCCCACGCCGAGTACTGGAACGCCAACCCCTACGAGAACGACGGCCTGCCGCTCGTGGCGCCCGGCGATCCCGACGGCAGCGCGCTCGTCGGCATCCTCGAGGCGACCGACATGCCGCGGCTCTCCGTGTGGGAGCCCGACGCCGAGGCGATCGGCGACATCCGCGCCTGGATCGCGGCCATGCCGCCGTCCGCGGAAGCCGCCGCGTCGCCGTGAGGTCCACCGGCGAGCTCCTGCACGACGCCCGGATGTACGCCTCGCGCGCGCTGAACCGCTCGTTCGCGCCGCCCGACTGGCTGTCGATCAACCTGACGCTCCGCTGCAACCTATCGTGCGTCATGTGCACCACCTGCTACGACGCGCCCGAGCTCTCGCTCCGGGAGGTGCTCGACCTCGTCGACCAGGCGGCGAGCTGGGGCGTGAAGGTGTTCAACCCGCTCGGGGGCGAGCCCTTCGTGCGGAGCGATCTGGAGGACATCCTCGGGCACGCGGCGCGCCGGGATCTGTACACCACGCTCACGACGAACGGTACGTTGATCACCGCGGCGCGCGCGGCCCGGATCGCGGCGATCCCGCCCGAGAAGCTGCACATCAACGTCTCGATCGACGGCCTCGCCGCCACGCACGACGGCGTGCGCGGCAAGGGGGCGTTCCAGCGCACGATCGCGGGCTATCGGCGCCTCCGCGAGGCTGACGAGGCCGCCGGCAATCCCCGGCGCAAGATCTGCGCGAACAGCATCCTCCACGCGAAGAACGTCGACGAGTACCTCGATCTCGTCGCCTTCCTGGAGGAGGAGGGGTTCTCGGGCGTGCAGGTGCTCCACCTGTTCCGTGACGACGAGGACTCCAACGTCGGCGGGATGTGGTTCGCGCCGGACCAGCTTCCGAAGCTGGAGGCGGTGTGCTCCGCCCTGGGGGGGCACCCGCTCGTGATGAATCGGCACGCGCTCCCGCTCGTCACCCGCTACTACCGTGACGGGCTCGGGCCGCTCGAGGCGCCGTGCTGGGCGGGCTGGAAGGAGCTCTACGTCAACTCCGACGGCAGCGTCATCATGTGCGACGGCACGCTCGATTTTCTCGCGGGGCGCTTCGGGAGCGTGCGCGAGCAGACGTTGCGCGAGCTGTGGCGCTCGCCGGCGCTGCGGGCGCGCCGGGAGGTGGTGAAGACCTGCACCACGCCGTGCATCCAGGGGTGCTACCTCCGGACGGAGAGCGACTCCGCCTCGCGCATCGCGACGGGGCTCGTAGAGAACGTGGTGGCGCCGGTGCGCGCGCGGGTGGCGCGGGCCCTCCCGACACGAACGATCGAGGGGACGCTCACGCTCGAGCTCTCCGACACGCCCGACGATCCCGCGCATCCGAAGGCGAAGGCGCTCTTCGCCACCTCGCCCGTGCCGCTGGAGGCCTGCTTCTCGGACCCCGAGCGCCTGATCGAGCTCCGGGACCGGCGCTACCTCGACTTCGGGCGCGGGTTCCTCGGGGCCGACGTGGTCGCCCACGTCCGCGACGGCCTGCGCACCGCGCGCCTGCGCTTCCGGACGGTGTCGCTCACGTGGCGCGGCGAGCCGCTGCTCCACCCGGAGTTTCCGGTGGTGTGGGCGGCGCTGGACGGCATCGCCGAGCGGGTGCGCGTGGTGACGTCGGGCCTGCTCCTGCGCGAGGACCACGTGCGGCTGTTGCGGGGCGCTGAAGTCTGGGTGGACCCGGCACGGTCGGCCTTCGCGCGGGATGAACATCTGGAGCACGTGGCGAGACGCGCCGCCACCGTCGGGGCCCACCGCGGCGCGCCGCCGCGCGACGTCGTCGCGCCCGCGCTCTCGTGGGACGGGCGCCTCACCGTGTCGGTCGACGACACGACGCTCTCCCGCCGCCTCGGGGACGTGCTCGAGGAGCCGATGGGGACGATCTGGGGACGGTTTCCGGGGTAGGGCCGGCCTCGCGTCGGGTCGACGCGAACGACCCGCGGCACGATCACCCGCCCGGCCCCTGCTCGATCGGCACCACCCACTCGTCGAGCGCCGTGAACACGGGCTCCACGGAGAGGAGCGCGCGCGCGCCCACGTGCCCGTCGGGGCGGAGGAGCAGGGCGCACGGGGCCTCGATGCCGAGCGCCCGCCGGAGCCGGGCCCCGATGTCGGTGAAGCCTGGCGCCTCGGAGACCGGTGTCGGCGCGCCCTCGGTCCACACGACGCACGGGGTGACGCGGTCGCCGAAGCGGGCGCGCACGGCGTCCACGATCTCGGCGGCGCGCCGCGCGTGGTAGCGCGGCCGCGCGAGCACGAGCAGGTGCATCCCGGGGTGGCGGAGGCGCTCGTAGAGGCGCACCCGCTGGCCCTCGGGCGCGAGCAGCTCCACGTCGGGGACGCGCGCGCCCACCACCGACGGCACGAGGAGGCCCCGGATCGTCGTGTCGCGGCCGTAGTGGGTGGCGACGCCGGACAGCAACCGTCCGAAGGTCCGCCGCGCCAACGGTGCGCCCGCGATCAAGCGGGCGAGGTGGGCACGGCCGCCGAGCAGCGCGGGCCGATGGACGGTCGCGGCGGACAGCAGCGCGTCGGTGAACCGGATGGTCCAGCGCGCCACCGCCCACCGCTCGCGCTCGTAGGTGTCGAGGACCGCCGGGGGCGCCTCGCCGAGGGCCACGGCGGCGAGCTTCCAGCCGAGGTTCCAGCCATCCTGCATCCCGATGTTCATGCCCTGGCCGCCCGCGGGGCTGTGCACGTGCGCGGCGTCGCCGGCGAGGAACA
The DNA here is from genome assembly GCA_036676765.1 of Deltaproteobacteria bacterium. GTDB lineage: Bacteria > Myxococcota_A > UBA796 > UBA796 > SXON01 > CAJBVW01. The sequence goes on along the minus strand of JAKFCH010000069.1, from coordinate 11,726 downwards.
CCGAGCCGACCCGGAACATCGTCGCGAGGCGGGACTGGGGGCGGAACCGCGCCAACCACGTGGCGTCGCGGAGGTGCACGGGCGCGGGCAGCACGGCGTCGACGAGCGACTGGAGCTCCGACAAGGTGGGCTCGCCGGTCGCGCCGGCCGGCGCGGCGTGATCGACGCCGATGAGGCGCACGCGGCAGGGACCGAACGGCACGAACGCCACGAGCCCGCGCGGGGTGGCGTGCGCCAGGACCTCGCCGGGCCCGAGGTCGAGGCCGATGTCGAGATCGGCGAGCACCATCGCGAGCGGCCACTCCCGCCCGGGGAACGGGATGTCCAGGGCGTGCCGCACGGTGCTGTGGGCGCCGTCCGCCCCCACGAGCCAGCGGACCTGGACCTCCTCGCGGTCGGTGCCGTGGGCAAGGAGCGCGAGCGGGCCCTGGGCCGCGTGGGTGATCCCGAGGAGGGTGGTGTCGCGCTCGATGGCGACGCCCGCCTCGGCGAGGGCCTCGGTGAGCAGGCGCTCGGTCTCGGCCTGGGCGAGGAGCAGCACGAAGGGGAAGCGGGTGTCCAGCACGCCGAGGTCGACGCCGACGGGCTCCTGGGGGCCCGTGCCGAAGCGGAGGCGGGAGACGGGCTCGCCGCGCGCGACGAAGCGGTCGGCGAGGCCGAGGCGGTCGAGGTTCTCGAGCGCGCGGGCGTGCAGGCCGAGCGCGCGGGAGTGCGGGGAGGGGGTGGGGGCCTTGTCGACGATCCGGACGGGGACGCCGCGGCGCGCCAGCTCCAGCGCCGCGCAGAGGCCGGTGGGGCCGGCGCCTACGATCAGAACGTCGAGGGGGGAAGGCAGGGTTCACCCGGAGAGGGGAGAAGGCAGGTTCACCACAGAGGCACAGAGGGCACGGAGAAGAGGGAGGAGGATCGACCGCAAAGGGCGCAGAGGACGCGAAGAAGAGGGAGGAGGGAGAGAAGAGGGGAAGGGAGGAAGAGGGGGAAGTGTGCGGCGTGGTTCACCAGGAGGGTGTGCGCGAGATCGAGGTTCGGGAAGGAGGCGCCCAAAGGGCCAGCCCGGCAGGGTTGGCCCGACGGCGACGACACGTCACGGCCGCACGACGCGCCCGCAACGGGGCCCCGACTGTTTTCGGCCGGCTCTGCGGCCGAAAACAGGTGGGGTCAAGGCAGCGGGGGGGCGTTGCGGGGGGGCTTTGCCCCCCCGCCCCAGGATGGGGTGGACGATCTCGACGCGGGTCGTGGCCCCGGAGATCAGCCCCCGATCACGTCCTCGATCCGGTAGAGGGCGGCGGGCTTGCCGAGGATCCAGCGCGCGGCGGCGATGGCGCCGGCGGCGAACAGGCCGCGGTGGGTGGCCACGTGGCCGAGCTCCAGGCGCTCGCCGGGGCCGCAGAGGTAGACGCGGTGCTCGCCGACGATGTCGCCGCCGCGCACGGCGTGGAGGCCGATCTCGCCGGGGATGCGGGGGCCGGTGCGGCCCGACACGGCGGGGCCGAGGCCCTCGACGAGGCGCAGGGCGGTGCCCGACGGCGCATCGCGCTTCTGCTTGTGGTGGAGCTCGACCAGCTCGATGTCGTAGCCGGGGAGCGCCTTCGCGGCGTCCCGCACGAGGCGCGCGAGGACCGCGACGCCGAGCGAGAAATTGGCGGCGTGGAGCACCGGGATGACCACCGGGGGGAGGGTGACGCCGGTGGTGCCGGTCACGACGGGGCACCGCGCGCGGCCGAGCAGATCGAGCAGGCCGTCGGGGGTCGAGAAGTCGATGATCACGTCGGCATCGAGGGGATCGGGGCCGTGTGTCCGCGCGACGGGGACGGAGCGTCCGTACGCCCACGCGAGCGCGAGGTCGGGCGCGGCCTCCACCTCGGCGATCACGAGCCGGCCCATGCGCCCGGTGGCGCCGTGCACGCCGACGCGGATCAGGCGATCCCCTCGAGGAGCTCGGCCGGCGGGGCCTGGCCGGTGGTGAGCGGGAGCCGGCAGTCGGGCGTGCACAAGCCGAGCGCCGCGAGGGCCGCCTTGCAGGGCACGGGGTTCGACTGCGCGAAGAGCCAGCGCACGAGCGGGTAGAGCGCCCGGTGGCGGGCGGCCGCGGTGGCGGGCTCCTTGTCCTTCCACGCGCGCCACACGGCGACGGTGGCGGCGGGCGCGACGTTCGAGAGCACGGAGATGACGCCGGTGCCGCCCACGGAGAGGAGCGGGAGCCAGGTGAAGTCGTCCCCCGACAACATCGGTCGGTCGGTCAGGGAGAGCACGTCCTGGCCGAACTGGATGTCCCCCGTGGCCTCCTTGCACGCGACCACGCCGTCGATCTCGCAGAGCGACGCGAGCAGCTCGGGGGAGAGCCGCTGCGCGGTGCGACCGGGCACGTGGTAGACGATGAGGGGCAGGCCGACGGCGGCGGCGGCGCGCACGTGGGCGCGCAGGCCCTCGGGCGTGGGCTTGTTGTAGTAGGGGAGCACGAGCAGGCCCGCGGCCGCGCCGATGTCCCGCGCGCGCTCGGTGTAGGCGACGGTCGTACGGGTGTCGTTGGTGCCGACGCCCATCGTGATCGGGAGGCCACCGCCGGCCTCCTCGAGGGCGATGCGGAGCAGCGTGTCGCGCTCGGCGGAATCGAGGGTCGGGGACTCGCCCGTGGTGCCGGCCACCACGATGCCCTGCACGCCGCCGCGGATCTGGCGGGTCAAGAGGGCGCGGAAGGCGGGCTCGTCGACCTTGTCATCTCGGAAGGGGGTGACGATCGCGGTGTGGACGCCCCGCCACATCCCCGGCATCAGAACTCCACCGTGCCGATGAGGCGCGCGCCCCAGGTCACCTTGTCGAAGCCGCGGCCGAGATCGGTGTGCTCGTACTCGGTGAAGTACTTGCCCGGGAGGAGCACGCCGGCCGTACCCTTGACCCACACGTGCGGGTGCGGATCGTAGCGGACGGAGAGGTCGATCTCGTTGCCGTAGCCCTTGCGGCCGTCGGCGGAGGGCGGGCCGGCCGCCATCGTGCTCGCGAACCAGGACAGCTCGGCCTCGACCTCGGGGAGGAGGTGGTACTTCACCGCGGGGCGGATGTAGAGGACGTTGGAGAGGCCGTCCCCCGTCAGGGCGGCGGTGGTGTCGCGGCCCTGGTTGGTGTCGTTCGGGGTGGTGGTGGACTGGAGCGTCGGCAGCGTCTCCTCGAAGAGCACGATCGAGACGTTGTGGTCCCGGTCGAAGGAGAAGGTGCGGATCTTCTCGTCACCCGGATCGGCGTCCCCCGTGGCGAAGCCGCCTTCGAGACCGACCGTGAGCTTGTCGGTGGAGTAGGCCGCGTTGATCATGCCGCCGAAGGCCATGATGTCGACGTCGGTGGCGCCGGTCTCGAGATCGCCCGCGCCGAACACGCCCACGACCTCGAGCTCCGCGCGGATCGGGCCGAGCTCGGTGAACCCCCAGAGATCGCCGGTGTAGGCCCGGTACTCCTGGCTGGTCTGGAAGCGGTAGTTGTTGAGGAGGCCGACGCCCGCGGTCTCGCTGCGGTAGCCGAGCGCGAGGGTGGCCGCCTGCATGTCGTCCTCCTGCCCGAGGTAGCCCTCGAACTGGACGTCGTAGGCGCCGAACACGAAGACCGGGCCGACGCGGGTGGAGAACATGGCGCGATCCGCGGTGTCGCCGTATTCGTCCTCGGGGTCGTTCCCGTCGTTCCAGAGGACCCCGGCGCCCCACTGCATCGGCATGCGGCCGAGGGAGAAGCGGCCGATGGGCGTGTAGGCCTCGGCCCAGGCGCGCGTGGCCACGAGGCCGGCGCCGACGGGGTTGGTACCGTCGGCGTTGGCGATGGCCGAGGTCTCCCCCGTGACGGGGTCGACGGTGGTGGCCGGCGACGCGCCCCAGAGCTGGAACGGGAACAGCTCCACCTGGGCGTGCAGCGAGGCGTGCTCGGAGAGGAGCCACGACGGCCGCAAGGACATGCGGTGGTCGAAGGATCCGCTGAACTTCTCGGTGTTGGCGTTCGTGCTCGACAGCGAGAGCGAGTCGTACACGAGGGCGCGCCCACGGTAGTAGCCGTCCCACGTGAGCTCGGTTGCCGAAGCCGATTCCGGCAAGAGGACGAGGGCGAGAAGAGCAGCGGTCAACGTAGACTCCGAGCGGGCTCGGACGCGCCGCGCGGCTCGTCCGGCCGGGTAGGCTGGCGCCGAGCGGAAGTAGCACGCGCCGGATCCCTGGGCAATGGACGCGCTTGACGGGAGGACGCCGACGACGGACATTGACACATGCTCGAACTGTTCCGACGGATGTGGATCGGCTGGAACGTCGCCGTGCGGCGTATCGTCGGTGCGCAGAGCGCCGTGCTCATGGCGGTGACCTGGGCGGTGGGCCTCGCACCCGTCGCCCTGTTCATGCGCATCAGCGGGCGCCGCATGCTCGATCGGGCGCCGACGGACCCCGCCGCGACCACCCACCGGGTCGCGCGCGATCCCGCGCCGATGGACATGGACCGCGCGAGCCGGATGTTCTGAGAGCGCGACCTCCGCGATCCGCGGGGTCGACGAAGCGCGGTCAGACGCGGTCGACCGGGCGTTCAGAGCGCGTAGATGAACGGAAGGACCGGGCTCGCCTCGGCGAAGAGGATGAACGCGACCATCGCGAGGAGGACGACCACGATGGGGGTCATCCACCAGATCTTCTCGTGGACGATGAAGTCCCAGAACTCGGCGGGGAGGCTCTTCTGGGCGGTCGGGAGCTTGGGTTCGTCGGACATGGCCGCATGGTACCCGATCGAGTTGTGCCCAGCTGTGGACAACTGGGCGGACAACTTGCCGAGCGTTTGGATCCCTGGCGATGGGAAAGCCGCTACCCATCCGTCGTAGTCAACCTTTCGACAGCGCTATCCGACGACAGGCACCCACCCGTAGGCGACGAAGATCCCCAGGAGTCCCACGGTCGGGATCGCGGCGCGCGCGAGGGGGTGGGTGCACGCCGCCGCGGTGCACGCGGTGGCCGCGGCGGCGAGGTGGAGGAGCGGCAGGAAGTAGTGCGAGGGCGTGTGGTCGATGGTGCACAACACGAGCGAGTAGACGAGTGCGGTGCCGAGCAGCACGCGGGTGCCGCGGGGCCAACGCAGCGCCGCGAGCAGGGGGAGTCCGCCGGCGTAGGCGATCCAGAGGCCGTAGAAGCGGGGCGCACGCCCGAGGAGCACGAGGGGATCGGCCTCGTCGTGCCAATGCTCCGGGACGGTCTCCCACCACACGGTGTCCATCCACCCGCCCAGGCGGCCGGTCGCCCCGCCGACGAGCGCGAAGGCGCCGGCGACGCCGAGCACGGTCACGAGCATGCGCGCGACGCGACGGGGCTGCCCGGCGAGCACGCCCGCCACGGCCGCGACGAACCCGCCGGGGTAGCGGGAGAGCTGCGCGAGGAGCGCGTAGCCGGTGAAGGCGCCGCCTCCGAGGCCGGTGCCGGGGCGCGCGAGCGCCGTGACCGCGCCGAGCACGCCGAGGGTGTAGAGCGTGTCGGGCATCATGGCGCTCGACGGCTCGAGCATCAGCTTCCCGTGCATCGCCGCGGCGCCCGCGGGGAGCAGCCACGCGAACGCCGGAGCGCCCGGCGCCCAGGCCTGGATCGCGAGGACGCCGGCGAGGCCGACCATCCCGAGCTGGAAGAGGAAGACGAGGTTGGCGGTGGGGAGCTCCCCCGACGCCGTGGCGAGTGGCGCGGCGAGCACGTAGCTGGGGAGCGGCGGCTGCACGTCGGTGACGCGGCGTTCGGCGTAGAGCTCCCGCGCCCACGTCACCTGCTCCACCATGTTGAGGAGCTGGTAGTAGTGGACGAACCGGAGCGCGCCGGTCGCGTGCAGGGACCACACCGCGTCGGGGCTCCCGAGCACGTAGACGACGCTCTGCGCGGGGTGGGAGAGGCGGAGCGGGAGGCGCTCGCCGGCCGCGAGGTCGAGGTCGAGGGCGACGCCCGCGACGCCGCGGGCGAGGTAGCGCGGCACGGCACCCTCCTCGCGCGACTCCTCGACGTCCGCCCGGATCACGGCCTCGTGGTCGCCCGTGCGCAGGGACGCCCCGACCGGCCCCTGGATCGCGAGCACGATCGGCCCGTCGGCCGGGCCCGCGAGGAAGGGATCGGACGCCCGGGGGAGGAGCCGCACCGCCTGCGCCTCCGGCCAGCCCACGACCGCGCGTTCGCGCCAGCCCGCGCCCGCGCCCGGCGGCACCGTCGTCACGCCGTCGGTCCACGCGGTCTCGGCGGGCGCGAACCACCAGGAGGCGTGCAGGGGGCGTGTCACCGTGTCGCGCCACGTCCACGCCAGGGCGAGGACCACCGCCGCCACCGCGAGCGCGCCGAACCGCGGGCCGCGACGCCACCGGACGGCCCGGGGCGCCCCGAGCCGCGCGGTGGCGGCGGTGAACGTCGCGGCGGTGGCGAGGGTGCCCGCGCCGCCGAGGCCCGTCCAGGCCCCGACGAGGACGGCGGGCACGACCAGGATCGCGGACACCCAGAATGCGAGGACCACGCGCTCGAGCGGATCGCGGGAGAGCCGCCGCGCGAGGCCGCGGCCCGGGAGCCAGAGCAGCGCCGGGATGGCGAGCACCGCCACGACGACCTCCCCGCGTCCGCCGGTCACGGCGACGGCGGCGAGGACGGCCGGGAGGAGGGCGAGCCAGGACATGCGCGCGAGTGTAGCCGTTGGAGGCGACGAGGCCGCCGGGGGAGGAACGGAGGGTCCGCTCGGGCTACGGTATCGGCATGCTCCTGCTCTACGCGCTCGCGTGCGACTTCTCGGCGGCGACCGGCGTGGAGATCGCCGACACGGGGAGCGGCGACACCGCGGAGCCTTCGGACGACACGGCCCCCGACACCGACGACACCGACGACCCCGGCGACACCGACGACACCGAGCCGCCGGACCCGTTGGAGATCGACGACGACGGGGACGGCTGGTCGGAGATGGACGGCGACTGCGCCGACGACGACCTCACCGTCCACCCCGACGCCGCGGACGTCTGCAACGCCGTGGACGACGACTGCGACGACGACGTGGACGAGGACGCCCCGCCAGACGGCTACGAGCCGAACGACGTCACCGCCGTCTCCATCGGCGGCCTCGACGACGATCCCGAGCTCACCGCGGTCGCGACGATCTCCGGCGAGATCGACGTCGACCGGTACGCCTTCTCGTTCTCCGACGGCAGCTTCAGCCTGTTCACCGTCACGATGACCCTCACGGGCATCCCCGACGACGCGACGTGGCGCTTCACGCTCAACCGCCTCTCCTCCGACGGCGATCTCCCCGCGGAGCAGATCGAACAAGTCTTCGGGAGCGACTCCCTCTCCCTCACCCTCGAGGACGAGGTCTTCCGCGAGGACGGCGGCACCTACGAGCTCGTGGTGGAGTCGATCTCGGGCGCCGATTGCGGGCGGTCCTACCTCGTCGCGGTGGGCTGGTAGCTCTCAGTCCTGCGTCGCGAGGACCATGCGGTCGACTCGCAGGCGGGAGGCCGCAGCGAGCCAGCGCATCAGCGCCGCGAGGGCCGGATCGGGGTCGGCCGGATCGCTCGCCTCGCGGCGGGCCCACGCCCGCAACAGGACGCGCGCCGCCACGGGGTCGAGGCCCGCGGGCCCCCACACGCCGAAGCCCGAGGTGGGGGGTGCGGTGGTCCCGAGGTCGCGCGCGCCGCGGACGGTGCGGCCGTCGCTCTCGACGAGGAGGGCGACCCCGTCGGTGTCCACCGCGACGCAGCCCCGCGCGCGGGGCGGGGCGACGGACGCCTCGAGGCGCGCCGCGAGCCGACGCAGGCGGGCACGCCCCGAGGCGGCGCCGAGCGCGCGGGCGCGACGGACGAGCGCGTGGTGCTCGCTGGCGAGGGTGGTCGCGCAGGCGTGGAGGAGGAGGCGGGTCGCGTCGGCCGCGGACGGTGGCGGCGCGTCGGCGAAGCCGCTCGCGAGATCCCCGATGGGGCCGTCGGGATCGAGCGAGGCGACGAGGTGCGCGACCGCGCGCACGTCCTCGGCGGGCGTCGCGCCCTCGACGGGGCCGAGCCACGCGAGGGTCCAGCCGGTCGTGGTGGTGACGACGCTGTCGGGGCCGACCCAGCCGTGCGCGTGCCCGGTGCCGTGGATCGTGGAGAGGCCCGCGAACACGCCGAGCGCCAGCCGCGCGGTCCACACCGGGCCGGGCGGGCGGTCGACGGGGAGCAGGTCGGCGAGCGAGCAGGCGACGGGGGCCGTGCGCAGGTGGGGCAGGCCGGTGGTCACGACGTGGAGCGGGAGGGGGAGCCCGCGGACGGTGGCGGGGAGGGGGGCGAGCGGGGCGGCGCCGTGGGCGACGCGGAGCAGGACGCGCTCGCCGGTGACGGTGTCCCAGGCCTCCCAGGTGCTGGTCGTCTCGTCGGCGGCCACGCGCCTGCGGCGGCGCAGCGTGCCGAGGAGGGGGGGGAGCGGGCGGGGTCGGCTGCTCACACGTCCCGCGCGACCGCGCAGGCGATCCCGAACGCGCCCACCTGCCAGCGATCGCGGGAGACGCGGCGTTGCCAGCGCACCTCCATCTCCATCGTGGCGGCCACGGTGCCGCCCTCGATCCGCACCTGCAGGCGATCTCCGGGGACCGGCGCGGTCGAGAGGGAGAGGCACGCGCCGTCGGCGCCGATGTTGAGGAGCTCACCCGTCGACTCGATCGGCGACATGAGGCGGATGGGCCAGCCGAGGTTCTCTCGGTCGCTGCCGCGCCGCTGCCCGAACAGGTCGGGCGAACCCTCGGTCTCGGTGGCGCGCACGAGCTGGTCGCGCAGGAAGGCGCAGTCGAGGTAGCGCCCGCGGCCGTTGTTGCCGAGCGTGTCCACGAGGTGCTCGCGCGCCGGGAGATAGCGGCCCGCCGCGGTCAGCCAGCGATCGAGCCGCATGGCGATGGGCGTCGGCTCGGCGCCGGGCGCGCGGACGGAGGGCCGCCACGCCTCGGTCCGGAGCTTCCGGGCGAGCGTGGCGCCCGCGAAGGCAATGTCGAGCAGATCGTCGGCCCCCTCGCGGATCCACCGGATGCGCTCGCCGATCTGCACCGGGCCGCGGGTGAGCCCGTAGATCGGTAGCCGCCCCCCCCCGTCGCGGAAGCGCCGCAGGGCGGGGAACAGGTAGTCGTGCGCGTGCACGAGCACACCGTCGGTGCTGGGGTCCACGAGCTCGCCGCCCTCGAAGAGCTCGACGATGCCGAGCAGATCGGTGCGGAGGGGCTCGGGGACGGGACCGCCGAGGACGACGAAACGAGGGGATGTGTCGGACACGTGGCGAGTATACCGGGGAAGGGGCGCGGCGTCGGCGGGGTACACTCCGGGCGTGCGAATCGTGTTGCTGACCCGTGGTGACCTCTTTCCGACCTGGCACGGGGCGGCCGTCAAGATCGTCCGGACGGCAGAAGCCCTCGCCGCCGCCGGGGACACCGTGTTCGTCGTCACGGACGACCGGGACGCCTACTGGTCCGTGGAGCGGACCGGATGGCGGCGCGTGCCCTTCGGGCGGACCTTCCGGGCGCTCGAGGAGGCCCCGCTCCTCCGCAACGGCGCGCGCGCGGAGCGTTGGTGCGCGCGGGTCGGCTACCCCGCCGAGGAGCACTTCCTCTACCGCCCCGTCTTCGACCCCGCGTGGTGGGCGCGCGCCCTCTACGTCGGCGTGCGGGAGCGCATCGACGTCTACCAGGCGGAGTTTCCCGGCTACGCCGCGCCGGCGTGGCTCGCCTCGCGCCTGCTCGGGGGGCGCGCCGTCGCGGTCATGCACAACGTCGAGTTCGACCGGCTGCGCCAGATGGCCGGGCTCACCCCGTTCGCGCTCCGCCGCATCCGCGCGGTGGAGGTCGCGCTCCTCCGCGCGATGGACGGCGTGGTGGCGGTCTCCGAGGCCGATCGTGCCCGCATCGCGGCGGCCGGCGTGCCGGAGGCGCGGGTGTCGGTGGTCCCCCACGGCGTGGACGTCGAGGCCTACCGCGGGCGGCCCGTCGATCTGCGCGTCCGGTACGGCCTCGGCGGCGGCCCCGTCGTCTTCTTCCACGGCACACTCCACTACGGTCCGAACGCGGACGCCGTGCGGTTCCTCGTGCAGGAGGTCGCGCCCCGCCTGCCCGCCGGCGCCACGCTGCTGATGGCCGGGATGTCCCCGCCCCGCACGTTGGAGTCGGACCGCGTGCGGTTCACCGGTCCGGTCGACGACCTCCCGGCCCACGTCGGGGCGGCGGACGTGTGCGTGTGCCCGGTGTTCGCCGGGGGCGGCACCCGGATGAAGCTCCTCGAGTACTTCGCCGCCGGAAAGGCGGTCGTGTCCACGGCCGTGGGCGCGGAGGGGCTCGACGTGACCGACGGCGAGCACATCGTGTTCGCCGAACGCGCGGCCTTCGCCGACGCCGTGCTGGCGCTCCTCACCGATCCGGAGCGCCGCCGTCGCATCGGCCGGAACGCGCGCGCCTACGCCGGCGCCCGTGACTGGGGCACGGTGACCGCCGCCTATCGGGAGGTCCACCGGGGCGAGCGCGCCCACTTCATCCCGCGCCCGTCGATCGAGGCGCACCTCCCGCCGCGCGAGCCGAGCAAGCCGCTCACGATGCTCCTCCTCGTGAACCGGGGGTGCAACCTGCGCTGCTCGTTCTGCGACCTCTGGGAGGGCAAGGAGAACGTCCCGCTCGACAAGGTCATCCGCCTGCTCGACGAGGCGAAGGCCATCGGCACCCGCACCGTCGTCCTCACCGGCGGCGAGCCGCTCCTCCACCCCGGCCTCTTCGCGATCGCGCGCGCCGCGAAGGACCGCGGGATGGGCGTGAACATCACCACCAACGGCACGCTCGTGGAGCGCCACCACGATGCGCTCGTGGCCGCCGGCGTGGACAGCCTGTCGTTGAGCATCGACGGCCTCGCCGACACCCACGACCAGCTCCGGGGGCAGGCCGGCGCCCACGCCCGCACCTGGCGCGCGCTGCTCCGGGTCCGCCACGAGCGGAAGATGGGCGTGAACGTCTACTTCACCGTCACGCGCACGAACGTGCGGGAGCTCGTCCCGGTCTGGGAGGCGGTCCGCCGGGTCGGCGCCGGCTTCGACTTCTGGCCGGTCAACGACGCGCCCGACCTGTACCTGAAGACCGACGACGACCGCGCCGCGTGGCGGGACGCCGTCGCGCACATCGGGCGCCACGACCGCGAGGTGGCCGCGCGCGCGCACTACTACGGCGAGGCGCTCCGCTACCACGACGGCGAGCGCGTGCCGATGCGCTGCCTCGGCCTCGTGGATCAGTTCGGTGTCACCTACGACGGAGCCCTGCTGCCCTGCTGCGTGTGGGGCGGGGAGGGCCTGCGCGTCGGCAACGTGTTCGAGCGCCCGCTGACGGAGCTGTGGTATTCGCCGGAGGTGCAGGCGCACCGCGAGGGGCTCTACTCCGCCGGATGTACGGCCGGGTGCTACAACCACAGCCTGTACGAGTTCGTGGCGTCGACGGGACAGACGCATCGGGTAGAGACGTAGATGAGTTGGATAGAGGCGGATTTCAAGGGCACGAAGGTGTGGGCCGAGGTGGACGACGCCGGGCGGCCCGTGGCGGCGGACGGGCGGCGCGCGATCCGCTACAGCGACGCCGCCGGCGCCAAGGTGTACCGGGCGGCGGCGAGCGCGGTGAAGGACATGGGCGGCTCCCCCCGCGCCCTGGACGCAGGCACCCCGGCCACGCCGAGCCCCGGGGCGCCCACGCCGCCCGGCTCCGGCGGGCCGAGCGCGCCGGCGCGC
>JAKFCH010000068.1:0-5447 GCA_036676765.1 Deltaproteobacteria bacterium | reverse complement strand
CGGTCGCTCGCTCGGGGGGCCGGCCGAGCGGTAGTGGAGGGGTCTGTGCGGCGTCCCCCGCTCACGCGGGGGTCGGTGCCCGCCGGGGTCGGCCTCCGGCCTCCGTTCGCGCGCGGCGGCGTGACCGCCGCGACCCGCGCGGAACCGGCCGCGCCCGCGCGGCCGCCCTCTGGTCCCCTCGCGCACCCTGTCCCTCGCGCACCCTGTCCCTCGCGCACCGGCCGGGTGGCGCGCGTGCGCGTCGATCAACCGTCCTCGGCCGTCACCGGCGCGCGGTACCGCGCGAAGCCCGCGGGCGCGTCGACCGTCCACCCGTCGAGCGCCGCGGTCACGCAGGCGCGGTAGGCGGCGCCGGGCGCGCCGTCGAGGTAGCGCTCGTCCAGCCACACCTCGCGGAGGCCGGCGCGGACGAGCGGGTCGCCCACGGGGGCGGGCGCGCTCGCGGCGACCGGATGGCCTTCGCAGGCGCCGATCGCCCGGAGGGTGGGGTTCTCGCGCCAGCCCCGCTCCAGGCCGAGCGGCGCGGTGACGTCGAAGGGATAGCGGGTGCCGCCGGACATCGGGCGGCCGTGGGAAACCTGGTCGACGAGGTCCAGCCGGTCTGCGCGCAGCGGCCCGCCCCCGAGCGGGAGGAGCAGGAGCGGCGCGTCGGAGGTCGCGAGCGCGCGCGCCTCCGTCGACGGCGCCAGCGAGATCGCCCCGAACGGCAGCGCGGGCGAGAGCAGCGTGGCCTCGGCGACGAGGAGCCCCGCGGCGAGGACGGCGAGCACGGAGGGGGGGAGCGCGGAGAGCGGGCCGCGCCCGGTCGTCGGGCCGCGCCCACGGGGCACGGAGGCGAGCACGCCGCCCGCGAGGAGCGCGAGGGTGAGCGCCGGGAGGAGCCAGGCGCGATCGGCCCACCAGAAGCGCATGGCCCCCTTGGTGAGCGACGTGAAGCCCCAGGGCAGGACCACCGGCCCGGGCAGCCAATGCCCGAGGCCGAGCACGATCCCCATCCCCGCCACCGCCGCCGGCCACCACATGCCGCGCAGCGCGCCCGCGCCCGCGCGCCACACCCCCCACGCTCCGAGCGCGACGAGGAGGGGCCGACCGAGCGTCCGGAGCGCCACGCCGTCCACGCCGTAGATGCGGGCGGCGGCGAGGTCCGCCGGACGGACCATCCCGCCCCCGAGGGCGGCCGTGCGCCACGGATCCGTGGTCGCGGACGGGAGCTCGGCGATGCCCGACCACACCCAGCCCACCGCGGGGAGCACGATGGCGCCGGCGCTGGCGAGGATGGTCGCCGCCACGGCCCAGTCCCGGCGCAGGAGCGCGGGGCCGAGCGCGAGCGGGAGCGCGAGGATCGCGAAGTCCCAGGAGGAGAGGGTCGCGAGCGCGACACTGAGGCCGGCCGCGACCGCCACGGCCGGACGGGGCCGCCCCGCGGGGGTCGCGGACGCGCCGGCGTCGGCGGCGAGCGCCCCCAGGCCCAGGCAGAGCGGGAGGAAGAGCGCGGCGAACACCTGGGTCGAGCGGCCGTCCCCGAGCTCGCGCAGGACGACCTCCGCCGTCTGCCAGGCGACCCCGGTCACCAGGGCCGCGCCCCAGCTCCCCCACCACCGCCCGCCGAGCCACGCGCCCGCGGCGCCGACGGCCCAGAGCAGCGCCAGGGCGTAGGCCCACATGCCGTTCTCGAAGCCCAGGGCCGCGCTGAACGGCGCCGAGGCGAGCGCGTCGAGGGGGAGCCCGTCGACCACGCTGCGGTCGGTGCGGTAGGGGAGGTTGTGCAGATCGTCGGCAAGGTACCCGAGGATCCCGCGGGTGTGCACCTGCCAGTGGAGGTTGAGGGTCACCGGCGCGAAGGGGAGCGCGGGATCGCCCGGGAACGCGCCGGGACCCACCCGCGGCACCAGCAGCAGCCCGGCCGAGACGAGCAGCGCGGCCAGCACGCCGCCGGCTTCCTTCCAGGGAAGGGGGCGGGGCAGCGGCGCGAGTGGCGGGAGCAGGCGCGACGAAGGCATGGCGAATCCTATCGTCGTCCGCGTGCCACGGGGCCCCGTGGGGCCGCGGCGGGCGCCCGCCATGCGCTAAGCTCCGGCGTCGTCACCCGGAGCGTCCCTGTCGCAACGTCCCACCGCGTCGACCTCCTGGGGGGAGCGGCTCCGAAAGGCGGGCTGGTCCACCCTGACCCTCCTCATGTTCCTGGCGTTCCTCGAGATCCTGGCGCGCCGCGTCGGATCGCCGGACGAGACCGAGAACATCGAGATGGACTTCAACGCCGACCTGATGTGGCAGCTCCGCGACGATCCCGCGAAGGGGGCCGAGTACCGCGTCAACGCGCTCGGGCTCCGCGGCCCGGAGCCCGAGCCGGGCGACCACCTGCGCATCCTCTCGACGGGGGACTCCTCAGTCTACGGCCACAGCGTGCGCATCGAGGAGGTGTTCACGTCGGTCGTCGCCGCGCGGCTGGAGAAGGCACGCCCGACCCCCGAGGTGGAGGGCATCATCGGCGGCATCCCCGGCTACTCGAGCTACCAGTCGGTGCGCCTGCTCGAGCGCCTCGGTGGAGTCGTGAAGCCCGACGTGGTCCTCATCGGGAACATGTGGAGCGACGCGTTCCAGTCCGCCGTCACCGACGCGGAGTGGGCCGCGCAGCTCTCCCGGGCCTACGGGCCGTGGACCCCGGTCACCGCGCCGCTGTCGCTGTTGTCGGAGCGCTCGGCCCTCGCGCGGAACGTGCGGGTCCACCTCCACGACCGCTTCTTTCCCGCGAAGGAGAAGGCGAACGAGGTCGGGTGGATGCACCTGATGAAGATCGACCCCGGCATGGAGGATCCGAGCGAGACGACCGAGAGCATCCTCCGCCGGGAGCAGGGCGCGGCCGCGACCGATCCCAACGAGGGGGCGCCGCCCGCGCGCGGCCCGTCGAGCGGTCCGTCGAGCGGCCCGTCGAGCGGGCCGGATCGGGCGAAGGACCCCGGCAAGGGCCCGGACCCCGTGCACGATCCCGGCAAGGGCCCGGACGCCGCGGCCGTCGGCGATCCGGTCCCCGCGGCCGCCCAGGCAAAGGGCAGCGGCGCCCGGTCGAAGCGCCCTGCCACTGCCCGGGTGCCGCTCGCCGACTACGAGGCCAACCTTCACACGCTCGCGGCCGCGGTGCGTGACCTCGGCGCCCTGCCCGTGTTCCTGATGCTCCCGCACCCGCGCGACAACGTCCGGGTCGCCTCGGGAGACGCCGAGTTCCGCATGGCGATGGAGTACCGCGTGGTCATGCGACGCGTCGCCGAGGCCGAGCGCGCGCCGATCGTGGACGCCCGCGACTGGTTCGCCCGCCACCCCCGCGAGGGCTCGCGCTTCGCGGACGACATCCACCCCAACGTCGTCGGCCACGCGGACATCGCCGCCGCCACGCTCGAGGTGCTCGCGGCGGACCCGGCGGTCGCGGAGCGGCTCGGCATCCCGCCGGGCGCGTTCGCGGCCGCGCCGGCCGGCGCGGGTGAAGGTGCCGTGGAAGCGCCGATCGACGGCGCGGCGCCGTGACGCGCGCGCGGGGCACCCTCCCGGAGGGTCACCGCTCGGCGCGCCACCACGCCGCGAACGCCGCGATCCCCTCCGCGAGCGGCGTCGCGGGCCGATAACCGGTGACCGCGAGGAGCTCGCGCACATCGGCGAAGGTCTCGACGACGTCCCCGGGCTGGAGCGGGAGCCGCTCGAGGACGGCGGGGCGGTCGAACGCGGCCTCGAGCGTGCGCACGATGTCGAGGAGGCCGACGGGAGCGCCGCGTCCGACGTTGACGACGCGGAAGGGCGCGGCGGAGCGATGGGGGGCGTCGTAGCCGCCGCCGTGTGCCGGGGGGCGGGGGAGGAGGCGCACGATCGCCTCCACGACATCGCCCACGTAGGTGAAGTCGCGCCGCATGTCGCCGTGGTTGTAGAGCTGGATGGGGCGACCCGCGAGCAGCGCCTCGGTGAACCCCCAGACCGCCATGTCCGGGCGGCTCCAGGGGCCGTACACCGTGAAGAAGCGCATGCCGGTGGAGGGGATCCCGAAGCGCTCGGCGTAGGCGTGGGCGTGGAGCTCGTTCGCGCGCTTGGTGGCGGCGTAGAGGCTCACGGGATGGTCGACGGCGTCGGCCTCGGCGGAGGGCTGCGTCGTGTTGGCGCCGTACACGGAGCTCGACGATGCGAACAGCAGGTGGGCGACGGGGTGGCGCCGGCAGGCCTCCGCCACGTTGGCGAAGCCGACGAGGTTGCTCCGCACGTACGCGCCGGGGTCGACGAGCGAGTAGCGGACGCCGACCTGGGCCCCGAGGTGCACGACGGCGTCGGGGCGGAAGGCGTCGAACGAAGCCTCGACGGCGGGGGCGTCGGCGAGATCGGCGTGCACGAACCGGAACCCCGGCCGCGCAACGAGCCGGGCGAGGCGGGCGCGCTTGAGCGCGGGGTCGTAGTAGGGGTTGAGGTCGTCGACGCCGAGGACCTCCGCCCCGTCGTCGAGCAGACGCGCGGCGACGTGGCTGCCGATGAAGCCGGCCGCCCCCGTGACGAGCACGCGCCGTGCGGGGCTTACGGTCCCGGGCTCGTTCAACGCGCCTCCGGGCGCCCCTTATCCGTACGCCGGCTCGTTCGCGCGGGCACCGGCT
Source organism: Deltaproteobacteria bacterium (assembly GCA_036676765.1). Lineage (GTDB taxonomy): Bacteria > Myxococcota_A > UBA796 > UBA796 > SXON01 > CAJBVW01. Next base: position 825 of record JAKFCH010000068.1, on the reverse strand, counting down.
GCGCGAGCGGCCGCTACCCCTCGTCCACCAGCTCGTCGCAGTCGTTGTCCAGGTCGTCGGGCAGCTCGACCGCGCCCGGGTGGCTGGTCGGATCGCCGTCGTCGCAATCCTCGCAGGACGCGACGTACCCGACCGGCCGGTCGCAGGCGTAGATGACGTCCTCGGGATCCCCGTGGCCGTCCACATCGACGTCGTTGCACCAGCTCGCCCCGCCTTCGTCGACCTGGAAGTCGCAATCGTCGTCCTCCCCGTTGCAGGTCTCCACGTTCGCGGGGTTCACGTTCGGATCCGTCTCGTCGCAATCGCCGCCCGCGGTGGCGAACCCGACCGGCGGATCGCAGGCCTGGAGCGCCTCCGCGTCGCTGCCGTAGCCATCGCCGTCGCTGTCCCGGAACCACGTCACGGGCGCGGCGCCACCCGAGCACGCGACCGTTCCCACGTCCCCCGCCAGGTTGCCCAGGTCGATCCAACAACCGGCCAACATCCCCCACAGGATCATGCGCTGCCTCTCGAACCGATGTTCGAAGCGTACACACGGCCGCCGGGAACCGCAGGCGCGGCCCGTGGTCGAAGGAACCGGACCGCGGCGTAAGCATCCTCGCTCTCCGCCGTTGTCCCGTCGCACCCGGAGAGTCCCATGCGCAACCGTCTCGTCGCGTCCCTGCTCGTCGCCCTGCTCGCCCCCGCCTCCGCGCTCGCCTGCGCCATGCCGCGCCACGTCGACGCGAAGGAGCTGGCGCGGGTGATGGCCGACATCGACGCCGCCGCCACGCCCGTGCCGCCGGCCCCGGCCGTCGCGCCCGCCCCCGTCCCCGCCCGCGTCCC
>JAKFCH010000067.1:0-7179 GCA_036676765.1 Deltaproteobacteria bacterium | reverse complement strand
GCCGCGGTCAGGCCGCGCGAGGTGCCGGGAGGGCGGCCGCGGAGCGGCCGGTTCGGCGCCCGGCGGCGCGGCAGCGGCGCCCGCGCCAACCGAGCGCGGAGCGCGAGCCCGTACGGGACCGACCCGGCGTCCGCGCCGGGACGCGCCCCGAGGCTATGGGTGCAGGATCTTCCGGATCATCGTGGCGGTGAAGTCGTGGCCCTCCTGGTAGGCGAGCCGCACGGTGTCCCCGCTGCTGAAGATCTCGACGCGGCGCACGTCCTCGCAGGGCACGCCGTCGGCGACCGCGCGCGCGGGGCGCTCCTCGGGGTCGAGCACCTCGATGCGGATGCGCGCGAACGGGGGCAGGACCAGCGGCGCGAGCCGGGGGATGTGCGGGCAGATCGCGGTGAGGTGGATCGCGTGGACCAGGGGGTGCGCGGCCGGGCCGCCCGCGGAGAAGGAGTAGGCGGTCGACCCGAGCGGCGTGGCGGCGACGATGCCGTCGGCGACCATGTGGCGCACGACCTCCACGCCGTCGACGGTCACGCGCAGGTGGCACGTCTGGGCCTGGCGCTCGACGTACACGTCGTTGAGCGCGAGGGCCTCGTACTCGCCCTCGGGGCCGGTCGCGATCATGCGCAGGCGGGGGAACTCGACGGCCCGCCACGTGCCGTCGCGCACGATCGTCGTGACCGCGGCGGCGACCTGCGCGGTGTCCCCGTGGATGTCGTTCATCAAGAAGCCGAGGTGCCCGCAGTTCACGCCGAAGTAGGTGACGTCGGCGCCGTGGCGCTGGATGGCGCGCAGCATCGTGCCGTCACCCCCCATCACGAGGCAGAGGTCCTTCGGGCCGGCGACGCCCGCCAACGCCACCTCGAGGGCGCGTGCGCGTGGGGCGGCGTTTGCGTGCAGGATCACCGCGCCAGCCTATCACCGCCCGCGCGTGCTACGAGCGGCCGATGCGCCTCTATCGGAGCCACGGACTCGGCAATGACTACCTCGTGTTCGAGGAGGGCCCGCCGCTCACCCCGGCGCTCGTGCGCGCGGTGTGCCACCGCCACGAAGGCGTCGGCAGCGACGGCATCCTCGAGCCGGTCCCGCCGCGCGACGGCACCGACTTCGGCCTCCGCATCCACAACCCCGACGGGAGCGAGGCCGAGAAGAGCGGCAACGGCCTGCGCATCTACGCCGACTGGCTCGTGCGGCAGCGGGGCGCGCCGTCGACGTTCTCGGTGTGGACGGCCGGCGGGATCGTGCGCTGCGTCGTGGACGGGGAGCAGGTGCGCGTCGCGATGGGCCGCGCCCGGGTGAGCCCGCCGAGCACCCTCGCCGGCGTGACGGTCCACCGCGTGGATGTCGGCAACCCGCACGCCGTCGTGCTCGGCATCCCGAGCGAGTGGGAGGCGGTCGGCGCGGCGATCGAGCACGCCGTCGAGGGCCGCACGAACGTGCAGTTCGTCGAGTTCACCGGGCCGTCGACGATCCGGGCGCGGGTGTGGGAGCGCGGCGCCGGGCGCACGGCGTCGAGCGGGTCGAGCGCGTGCGCGGTGGCGGCGGTGGGCGTGGCGCTCGGGCGCGTCGTCTCGCCGGTGCGCGTGGAGATGGAGGGCGGCGTGCTCCGCGTCGAGGTCGGCCCCGACGGCGCGGTCGATCTCGAGGGCCCGGTCGAGGGCATCGGGCGCGTCGAGGTCGACGCGGCGTGGCTCGCGCGGCGGATGGGCGCGTAGGCTACCACCCCGCCCCGAGCACCAGCCAGACGATCCCCAGGTCCGAGTCGTACGCGGGCGCACCCAGCAGGAGATCGTCATAGCCGTCGCCGTTGGTGTCGCCGGCGCCGGCGATCGACCCGCCGAGCTCGTCGCGCGCGCTGCTCCCCTCGATGAGCACGTCCACGTCGGCGCTGCTCGTGCCGTCGCGGACGGGCGCGTAGAAGATCCAGGTGCGGTTCTCGCCGTGCACGCCGACCGCGAGATCGTCGCGCCCGTCGCCGTCGAGGTCGCCCGGCAGGGTGGTCTCCCGGCCCACGCGCTCGTATGCGCCGGAGCCCCGGAGCTTCACGGGCGCGTCGGCGAGGTCGCCCGTGGTGACGGGGCCGCGCACGACGTAGGCGGTGCCGGCCTGGCGGAGGTCGTCCACGGGCATCGTGTACGAGCCGGTGACGATGTCGGCGTAGCCGTCGTCGTCGAGATCGCCGACGTCGAGGTCGTAGAGCGAGACGTCGGACTGCGGCTCCCCGTAGAGCACCGCGTCCGCGGCGATGGCGATCGGCCAGTCGCCCTCCAGGCCCCCGGGCGTCACGTAGAGCGCGCCGGACGACCCGCCGGCGGTCGCGTCCCAGGGAGCGTTCGTCACGATCTCGGGGAGCCCGTCCCCGTCGAGATCGCCGGCGGCGACGGCGTCCCCCGTCTCCGGCCCCCAGAGGCGCAGGCGCGCGCCGTCCGCGGTCGAGACCCCCGCCGCGATCGGCCCCGCGTACACCCGCAGCCCGTGGGTCGCCCCCACCACGAGGTCCGCGGCGCCGTCGCCGTCGAGGTCCGAGAGCGCGAGCGACGCGCCGAACCCGTCGGTGTCCGGCCACCCCTCGATCGTCGCCCACGCGTCGGCGGCGCTCGTCGAACCCGACGTCGGCGAGGCGAACACGTAGACGGCACCCCGCCCGATCCGGCGCTCCTCCTCGTTGTACCAGGCGTACTGCCGAGCACCCACGACGAGGTCGGGCGCGCCGTCCCCGGTGGCGTCAGCGCCGCCGACGAGCGCCCCGCCGAACCAGTCGCCCGCGTCCTCGCCCAGGAGGACGGCGTCCGCCTCGGCCGTGGACAGGGGGCCGCGGGGCGGGCCGAGCACGACGTAGGCGCGGCCGGCATCCTCGGCGTCCGCGTCGCCGTCGCCCATCGCGCCCACGGCGTAGTCGTCGTAGCCGTCGCCGTTGATGTCGCCGATGCCGCCGATCGCGTGATTGGAGCCCAGGTAGGCGTCCTCGCGCGCGCCCAGCAGGGCTCCCGCCGCCGTCTCGAGCGAGAGCGGGAGGTACGCGTCGAGGCGGCAGCCGAGCGTGGTGCCGTCGCAGTCGTTGTCGCGGCCGTCGCCGCACACCTCGTCCTGGTCGGGCGCGACGGTCGCGTCGGCGTCGTCGCAGTCCACGAAGGCGGGCGAGCCGTCGCCGTCGGCGTCCACGATCGCGTCGCCGGAGTCGACCGCCGCGGTGTCGACCTCGGGCGACGCGCTGTCTCCGGTCGGGGGCGCGCACGCGAGCAGGAAGAGGAGCATCGCTACGGGCCTCCCCCGAGCAGCAGGTAGACCGCGCCGCTCCAGAACGCGGCGTCGTGGCTGTAGGGAGCGCCCACCAGGAGGTCGAGGACGCCGTCGCCGTCGAGATCCCCGGCGGTCGCCACGCCCCCGCCGAGCTGGTCCTCGTACCGCCCCGACGTGGAGATCAGCATGGCGTGGGCGTCGGCGAGCGCCACCGAGGCGGACATCGGTCCGGCGAAGACGTACACCGTCCCGCCGTCCGCGTAGCCGGCGCCGAGGACGAGGTCGTCGACGTTGTCGCCGGTGAGGTCATCGCTGGCCGAGAGCGTGGCGCCGAGGAAGTCGCTGGTGCCCTCGGCGAGGATCGTGGCGCCGGCGCCCGCGAGGTCGATCGGGCCCCACCCCGTCGCGAGGAAGGGCGAGAACGCGACGTACACCGCGCCGCCCACGCCCACGTCGTCCGCGTTCACGACGAGGTCGTCGAGGCCGTCATGGTCGAGATCGCCGGCGTCGAGGGTGACGAAGGCGGGGTACGTGCTCCTGCCGATCGACAGGACAGTGTCGGCGTCGCCGGGCAGCGAGAGCGCGCCGCGGGTGCCACCCGCGAGCACGTACGCCGCGTCCTCGCCCCCCACGATCAGCTCCGCCACGTCGTCGCCGTCGAGGTCGGCCACGACGATCGAGTCGCCGATGGAATAGCCGACGCGCTCGCTGGCCACGGTCAGGTCCGCGCCGGCGATGGGCCGCACCCCCGGCGCGAACGGCCCGAGGTAGGCGGTGACGCCGATCTCCTCCCACTCGGAGTGCGCGACCACGAGGTCGGCGGCGCCGTCTCCATCGAGATCGCCGGACGTGAGCCCGTTCCCAAAGGTGTCGCGCTCCCCGTCGGTCACGACGGTCGCGGCGTCGTCCGGGCCGAGCGTTGCGCGGTCGACCGAGGTGTAGATCCGCACGCCCATCTCGGCGTGGCCCACCCCGAGCGCGACGTCGGGGCGACCGTCGCCGTCGAAGTCCACGTTCCCCAGCACGCTCCGACCCAGCCGCCCGTCCTGCTCGGTGCCGACGAAGGTGACGTCCGCCGACGCGACGGACACGGTGCCGCTCACGGGCCCGAAGAAGACGTAGGCGGCGCCGTCCCCGCCGAGATCGCCGGTGTGGTTCGGCGCGGCGAGCAGGACGTCGTCGTGGCCGTCCCCGTCCAGATCGCCGGCGCGGCTCAGCCCGTGGTACCCGAGGTAGTCGCGCTCGCCCGTCCCGAGGAACGTCGCGGCGGCCGAGCGCGTGCTCACGCGGGTCTCGCCGCTCGCCAGGCAGGGGGCGGGCGCCGCGTCGCAGTTGTTGTCGACCCCGTCGCCGCACACCTCGGCGGCATCGGGATGCAACGCGGCGTCGCCGTCGTCGCAGTCGGTGGCGGTCGCGGCGGCGCCGTCGGGAGGCGTGCAGCCGCCGGTGACGATGGCGCCTGCGTCCCCGAAGCCGTCCCCATCGGCGTCGGCGTACCAGGCGCGCGTGTCGCCGACGGCGGGGTCGGTGTCGTCGCAGTCCCCCGGCACCTTCGAGGTGCCCGCGACGAGGCAGCCGGTGGCGACCCACTCGCCGCCGAAGCCATCGCCGTCCAGGTCGCGGTAGAGCGGCCTGTCGCAGGGATCGGCGCTGTCCGCGGTGTCCTCGGGCGCGGTGTCCACCGGCGCGTCGGGCGCGCAGGCGGCGAGGAGGGCGAGCCACGGGAGCATGGCGGACTCTACCCCGGGCGCGCGTGCCGGCGCGCGTGCCGGCGCGTGGCCTCGAGGGGCACCCGGCGGGTCGGATCCCGCGCTTCGACCGGCACCGGGGGGTCAAGCCGCACTGAACGAGAATGGTTCGGAGGCAAGCGGCACCGAACTGGAATCGGACGGGCGGTCTTGGCCAATCCTGCTCGGGTGGCGTCCTGCGTTCCTCCAAAACCGGCGTTTGACCGTCGAGGCGGCGGGCCCGTACGCGGCGGACAGACGCACCCGTCCAGTTCGGTGCCGCTTGGGTCGAGGCTGGTCTCGTTGGCGATGGCTAGGGGTCGGCGCAAGCCCGCGGCGGCGGGTGTCTTGCCCGTCGGCCGCCCTTCGCCGTCGGCACGTTAGGCGAACGCGTGAACCCCGCGCCCCCCGATTCCGCCGCGTCGGCACCCGTGTTCGCGGGCGTGGGGCCGTCCGTCGCGTCGTCGCCGCCGGCCGCCGTCACGCCCACCACGACCGCCGCGCCCACCACGACCATCGCGCCCGCCGCCCCGACCTCGCGCGCCGCCCGCGCCCTCGCCCACCCCCTCTTCGCGCCGCTCTTCTTCGCCGTCCTCGCCGTCGTGTGGACGTGGCCGCTCGTCCTCGCCCCGAACAGCGCCACGCTCGCGCTGCACTTCGATCAGCTGCCCGCCGCCTGGCTCGTCCACGCCGCGCCGAGCTTCCTCGACGGCGTGAGCGAGCTGACCGCGTGGCCTGAGGGCGGCCGCCTCGTGCGGCTCGACTCGTTCTTCTTCCTGCTCGTCTCGTTCGTGCTCAACGGCGCGCTCCCCGGGTTGTTCGTCACGAACCTGTTCGTGATCGGCGGCCCCGTGCTCTCGGCGTGGGCGGCGGAGCGGCTCGCCCGCGAGGGGCTCGGCGTCGGGCGTCCGGCGTCGCTCGTCGCCGGCGTGGCCTTCGGCTTCGCGCCGCTGGCGACGGTCGCCGTCCTCGAAGGCCACATCTACTACCTGCTCGACCCGTGGCTGCCGCTCGCGGCGCTCTACACCTGGAAGGGCCGCGCCGGGCCCGCCGTCGCGATGTTCGCGCTCGCCCTGCTCACGACGGCCTACCTCGGCGTGAACGCGCTCCTCGTCATGCTCGCGATCCTCGCCCACCAGCGCCGCCTCGACCTCCGTATCCTCAGCGGCATCGGCGTCGTGGGGGCGCTCTACGCCGCGTTCTACGTGGGGGGAACCGTCGCCACCGGCGAGTCCGCCGGCGGCTCCAGCTTCGAGTCGCTTCTCCGCATCGGGTCCGCCACGCTCACGACGCTCGTCGCGTGGAACGGCTGGATGGACCTGAACCGCCACTCCCTCGCCCCGGCGATCGGCCTGCTGCCGCTCTCGTTCGCGCTCCTCGCGCCGTTCGCGCGCGTCCCGTGGCGCCCGTGGCTGCCGCTCGGGCTCCTCGCCGCGATGTGCGCGCTCGGCCCGGTGCTGGAGATGGGCGTGGCCCGCGAGCCCGGCATCCCGACGCTGCTCTGGCCGCTGCACCTGATCGGCGTGTTCTCGGTCTACCGGTTCCCGGTCCGGTTCGCGTGGATCACCGCGCTCGCGCTCGGCGTGCTCGCCGCCCTCGTCGTCGACCGCATGCGCTGGAAGTGGCTGGCCGTCGGCCTCGCCGTGCTCGACGCGCTCGTGTTCTCCGGGGCGGTGTTCCGCATGCGCGTCCACCCGATGCCGACGCCGTCGGTCTACGCGCTCCTGCCCGACGCGCCGCTGCTCGACCTCTACCCGCACATCGGCAGCCTCCAGGAAGACCTGGCGTTCTACAACCAGAACCTCTCCTGCTACTACCAGCTGTTCCACGGCCGGCCGGTCATGGACCTGTGCCTGAACACCAACATCCGCCAGGCGCCGCGCCTCATCGCCTCCGACCTCGTGCACGCCGCGGTCCTCGACGGCCGGCCCGCGCTGCCGATCCTGCGCGAGTCGCGCGTCGGCTCCGTGGTGCTGCACGCCGACCTCTACCAGCCGTTCGAGCGCGCCGCGCTCGTGTCGGGGCTCACCAGCGAGCTCGGGGCCCCCGTCGCGGAGGGCCACGACGGCGGCGAGTGGCTCGTCGGCTGGCGCGTTCCGGAGGCGGAGTGATCGGGCGCGTCCGGGCGCGCCCCCGCCCGCCGAGCCGGGCGCGCCCCCGCCCGCCGAGCCGGGCGGGGTCGGTGCCCTCCAGGCTCGCCGCGAGGCGGCTCGGTCGG
>JAKFCH010000066.1:0-30884 GCA_036676765.1 Deltaproteobacteria bacterium | reverse complement strand
CAGCCGGCCGCCCGCCGGTCACCTGCCGCGCCGGGTGCTCCGCCGGCGCACCACCGCCCCGAGCCCGACCCCGATCAGGAGCCAGCCGGCGCCCGGGGTCGTGACCGCGCAGGCCGTCCCACCGTCCTTGTCGGCGTCCCCGCCGTCGGGGTCGTCGTCGACGGAGGGGCGGGTCGCGTCGGTGCCGTCGCAGTCCTGGTCGATGTCGTCGTCGACCGTGTCGGTGGCGCCGCCGTGGACCGTCGCATCGCCGTCGTCACAGTCGTCGGCGGGCGCGTCTCCTCCCGCCTCGCCGACTCCCGCGCAGTCCAGCGTACCGGTGGTCGTGGTCGTGGCGTCCGGCCGGTGCCCGTCCCCGTCGGCGTCGACGTAGCAGACCTCGTTGCCGTCGCAGTCAGCGTCCAAGCCGTCCGCGGGCGCCTCGTCACCGGCGGGGTTCACGTCGGCATCCGCGTCGTCGCAGTCACCGGCGGGGGTGGTGAGCGCGGCCTCCCCGGCACCTGTGCAGTCGAGGGTGAGGGCCGCCACCTCGGTGTCGCCGCGCCAGCCGTCCGCGTCGGCGTCCACGAAGCAGCGCTCGACGCCGTCGCAGTCCTGATCGACGCGGTCGCCGGTGACCTCGTCGGCAGCGGGGTGGATCGTGGCGTCCTCGTCGGCGCAGTCCCCGGTCGGCTCGCCCGCCGCGGCCTCGCCGGGGTCGGTGCAATCCGGGTCGGCGGAGGTGACCTCGCCCTCGACGCGGTATCCGTCGTCGTCGGCGTCCACGAAGCAGCGCTCGCCGCCGTCGCAGTCACCGTCCACGTCGTCGCCGACGATCTCGCTGGCGCCCGGATGGACCGCGGACGCGGTGTCGTCACAGTCGAGGGCGGCGTCGGCGAGCGCCTCGCCAGGGCCCGAACAAACGAGCGTGGACCCGACGACGGTGTCCTCCGTCCGCGCGCCGTCTCCGTCGGCGTCGACGTAGCAGCGGTCGAGCCCGTCGCAGTCGGCGTCGTGGCGGTCCCCGGCCACCTCCGCTGCACCGGGATTCGCGCCCGCGTCCGTGTCGTCACAGTCGGTGGCAGGGTCGTCCGCCCTCCCCTCACCGGCGTCGGCGCAGTCGGCGTCGGCGCTCACCACCGTGCCGAGGTCGGGGGTCCGGTAGCCGTCGCCATCGCCGTCGACGTAGCAGTCCTCGCCGCCGTCGCAGTCGCTGTCCAGCTCGTCACCGGTGGCCTCGGTCCCGCCGGGATGGACGTCCGCGCGCGCGTCATCGCAGTCCACCACCGCGGTGGCGAGGGCCTCGCCGGCGTCGGCGCAGTCGATGTCGGCGCTCGGGAGGATGCTGGCGGCGCGCGCGCCGTCGCCATCCTCATTCGCGTAGCAGACCTCGGCATCGTCGCAGTCCTGGTCGACGCCGTCGCCGGTGATCTCGGCGGCGCCGGGCCGGATCGCCTCGTCCGCCTCGTCGCAGTCGATCGCGGCGGTGGCCAGCGCCTCGCCCGCGTCGGCGCAGTCGGCGTCGTCGCTCGTGACGGTGTCGGTCCCGCGCGCCCCGTCGGCGTCGAGGTCGGCGTAACAGGTCTCGACGCCGTCGCAGTCGCCGTCCAGGCCGTCCCCGAGCGTGTCGGCACCGCCCGGCACCTCCCGGGCGTCGCCGTCGTCACAGTCGGTGGAGCGGGTGGAAACCCCGGCGGTCGCGCACGTGAGGTCGGCGCTGGACACGGTCGTGGTCGAGCCGTACCCGTCGGAGTCCACGTCCTGGTAGCAGCGCTCGGCCCCGTCGCAATCGCTGTCCACGCCGTCGGCAGGCACCTCGGTGGCGCCCGGGTTCACGCCGGGCAGGGTGTCGTCGCAGTCGGTGGCGTCGGCCACGGTGCCGTCCCCGCCGCACGACACCACGCTCACCGCGGCGTCTCCGTAGCCGTCGCCATCCTCGTCGGCGTAGCGCGTACCCGCCACCGAGGCGGTCGCGTCGGAGTCGTTGCAGTCCTCGCCCGCGATGACGCCGTCGCCGTCGGCGTCGAGGCCGCCGTGGTAGATGTGGACGCCCGACGAAGGCACGATGTACAGGAGGTCGTCGAACCCGTCCCCGTTCACGTCACCGGTGCGGGCGTGGTTGCCGGTGGCGATGGAGTACACGCCGACCTCCTGGACCGGCGCCGTCGCGATCCCGGCGGCCGAGCCGGGGTAGATGTTCTGCTGGTAGCGCGCGAGGTCGACGACGAGGTCGGCGTAACCATCCCCGTCGAAGTCGCCGCCGGCCCAGTGGCCCCCGAGCTCCGAGCCCCAGGTGCCCTCCACGGTGGTGGTGCCGCCCGTGCCGGTCGCCGCGCCGTAGGTGACGGTGAAGGTGCCGCTGTCCCAGTACCAGGACTCGTCCCCGCTCACCATGTCGTCGAAGCCGTCGGCGTTCAGATCGCCCACGGGCACGAGATCGGTACCGCACCAGCCGCACTCGAAGGTGCGCGCGCGGGTCGTCGAGAGGCCCGAGGCGCTGCCGAGGTACAGGCCGGACGTACCTTCCTTCGCGCCGAGCTGTACGTCCTCGTAGCCGTCTCCGTTGAAGTCGCCGACGGTCCCCACCGCCCGCCCCATCTCGTCACCCGCCGAGACGCCGTTGATCGTCGCGACCGGCGTCGAGCTGCCGCCGTCGTACACGTAGGCCGCGCCGCGTTCGCTGCTCGTGGCCCACGCCCCGACGATGGCCTCGTCGCAGCCGTCGCCGTCCACATCGGCCGCGGCGACGCTCGTCCCCAGGTAGGTGGTGCTGGACCCCGCGACCGAGAGGAAGGGCGTCGAGCTCGCGATCTGGGCGGCGCCGTTGCCGCGGTACACCTTCGCGCCGCGGCTTCCGCCGGTCAGCACGTCGAGCTTCCCGTCACAGTCCAGGTCGCCCAGCGCGATCGCGCTGCCGACCGAGAGCGAGCCCTCCGTGTTGAACGTATAGGTCGGCTCGTCCGGCACGCCGGTGGCGCTGCCCTTGTAGAACAACAGCCCCCCGTCGGTCGCGCGCACGCCGATCACGACGTCGTCGTAGCCGTCGTCGTTCATGTCCGCGGCGGCGGCGGTGCCGATGTCGCCCCACCGGACATCGAAGCTCAGGTACAGCGACTGCGAGGGCGTGCTGTAGACCGGGTCGATCACGATCGGGTAGGTCGCGTCGGTGTCGTCGACGTGCACGACGAGGCCGTCGTCCTCCGCCACGAGCCGCGCAGGCAGGGCGACGCCGCGGGCATCCCAGGCGGTGGGCGGCGAGACGGTCCAGGCGCGGCCGGACGCGTCGGCGAAGCGCGCGCCCCCGTCCGAGGGCGCGAGATCGTCCACGCCGTCGAGGGTCACGTGGATGGCGAGGTCCCCTTCTCCCGCGAGCGGCGCGGTGATCGTCCACCCCTGCTCCACGCCGAACGGCACGGTCCGCCACCACTCCGCGATGAGGTCCCCGCGCGCGGGGCGGGTGGCGCCGAAGGGCAGCGTCGGCACCGGCGCGTCGACGAGGTCGGGGCCGCGCCCCCACGCGGTCGTGCGCACGACAATCTCGGCCTCTCCGGTGAGGCGGGCGCCGTCGGGACCGATCTCCACGGTCAGGCCGGGCCGGTCGAGGGGCAGGATCGTCCGCTCGACCGCCGCCACGGGTGACGCGACGTTCTCCGTGCACGCGAGGAGGAGGAGCACGGGAACCGCCGGGGTCGGGGGGGAGGATCGGCGCATGCTATCACCAGCCTCCGACGACCGCGCGACCTTCGACCGTGGACCATGCGGGCGAACCTGACGTAGAGTGCGGACCTCTCGGAGCCCCGAATGCCCTTGCTCTCCGCCGGGCTCGTCACCCTCCTCGCCTGCGCCACCGAGCCCTGCCCCGATGGGTTCGTGAAGGAGGAGGGGACGAACCTGTGCCTCCAGACCGCCGACACCGGCGAGGAGTCCGACACGGACACCGACACGGACACCGATGCCGACACGGACACCGACGCCGACACGGACACCGATGCGGACACGGACACCGATGCGGACACGGACGCGGACACCGACACGGACACGGACACCGACGATCCCGACGCGGACAGCGACGGCTACCCGCGCTCCCTGGACTGCGACGACGGCGACGCGGCCGTGAACCCGGGCGCGCCCGAGGTGTGCGGCAACGACGTGGACGAGGACTGCGACGGCCTGGGTGTCGGGTGCCGGTGGAGCGGCACGTCCGACGTGGGCGACGACGGCTTCAAGCTCGCCGGGCAACGCGCCGGGGAGTCGGCCGGGCTCGACGTGGCCACCGGGGACATGAACGGCGACGGCGCCGCGGACGCGATCGTGGGCGCCCCCTTCGGCGACGACGGCGTGGCGGACGGCGGCACCGTCTACGTCGTCTACGGCCCGATCCTCGAAGACCGGTCGCTCGCCGACGCCGACGCCGTGCTCTACGGATCCGCGCCCGGGGGGTGGGCGGGCTGGTCCGCGGCGAACGCGGGCGACACGGACGGGGATGGAACGGACGACCTCGTCGTCGGGGCCCCGGACTACTCCACCAGCGGCGGCGGCGCCGTGTACCTCGTGACCGGGGCCCCGGGGGGCACCGTCGACCTCGCGGCCTCCGCGGGCGCGTGGTCGGGCGAGGCCTCCGGCGATCGGCTGGGCATCGAGGTCACTGGGCTCGGGGACGTCGACGGCGACGGGCGCGCCGACTTCGCCGCGGGGGCGCCGCTCAACGACACCCGGGCCACCGGCGGCGGCGCCGCCTACGTGTTCTTCGGCGGTGCGAGCGGCACGGACACCGCCGACGCGGCGGACGCGCGCATCTACGGCAACGTCCCCAGCGCCGCCGGGCTCTCGGTGTGCGGCGCCGGCGACATCGACGGCGACGGGCTCGACGACCTCCTGGTCGGCGCCTACGCGGGCGGCCAGGGGCGCGTCGGGCTGTTCCACGGCCCGCCCGCCGCGAACAGCTATTTCAGCAGCGCCGATGCCCTCGTCTCCGCGGAGACGGGCGGGGACGCGCTCGGCGAGACCCGGAACTCCATGGCTGCCGCCGGCGACGTGAACGGAGACGGCTACGCCGACGCCTGGCTCGCCGCCTCCTCGAGCAGCGCCGGCGTGTCGTACGGCGGAAAGGTGTACCTGCTCCACGGCCCGTTGAGCAGCGCGGTCGACCTGTTCCTCGACGCGAGCGCCACCGTCGTCGGGACCACCGTCAACGCCAACCTCGGCCTCGGGTTGGCGAACGCGGGCGATCTCGACGCCGACGGCGTCCCCGACCTCGCCGTCGGCGCGCAGGGCAACGAGCGCTACGGTCGCTACACCGGGGCCGCGTTCGTGTTCTACGGCCCGTTGAGCGGCTCGCGCGACGACACGGACGCCGACGCCACGTTCTACGGAAACAACAGCGAGGACATCGCGGGCGCCGCGATCGCCGGGGGCGCCGACCTCACCGGGGACGGCGTCCTCGACCTGCTGGTCGGCGCCTACCAGGAGGCCGGCGACGCCGCGCTCTCCGGGAGCGCGTGGGTGGTGGAAGGCACGGGCTACTGACGGCCGCCCGTCGGCCGCCCGCCCTCACCCGTGGGCGTGCGTCGGCCCGTCCACGCTCACCACCTCCGCCTCCACCGCCCCGCGGGCGAGGCGCACGTCGATCCGATCCCCCGGGGCGAGCATCGCGGCGTCGGTGATCGCCACGTCGGCGCGCGTCACGATGGCGTAGCCGCGCACGAGCACGGAGAGCGGCGAGAGCACCTCGAGGTGGCGCGTGGCCGAGGCGAGCTTCGCGCGCCGGAGCACGAGACCCCGGAGCGCCGCCTCGCGCATGCGCTCGTCTAGCTCGTCGAGGCGCACGCGGGCGCGCTCGACGCGCTGGCGCGGGTGGAGCAGGCGCACGCGCGAGACCCGGTCGCGCTGGTGGGCCACCCGCCGTTGCATCGCGAGCCGGAGGCGCTCGGACATCGCGTCGACGAAGGCGGCGAGCTCCTCGCGCACGGGCACGACCAGCTCGGCGGCGTGCGAGGGCGTGGCGGCGCGCACGTCCGCCGCGAGGTCGGAGAGCGAGATGTCGACCTCGTGGCCGACCGCGGACACCACGGGGATGCGGCTCGCGACCACCGCGCGGACCACGACCTCCTCGTTGAAGCACCACAGGTCCTCGGCCGAGCCTCCGCCGCGCCCGACGATGATCACGTCGGACTTGCCGTGGGTGTTGAGGAGCTCGATCGCGCGGGCCACGTCGGCGCCGGCGCCCTCCCCCTGCACGCGGCACGGGGCCACGTAGATCGGCATCGCGGGGAACCGCTGGCGCACGACCCGCACGATGTCGTGGAGCGCGGCGCCCGACGGGCTCGTCGCGATGCCGATGGCGCGCGGCACCGGCGGGAGCGGGCGCTTCCGGGCGGCGTCGAAGAGCCCCTCGGCGGCGAGGCGCGCGCGGAGCTCCTCCAGGCGGCGCAACAGATCGCCCTCCCCGGCGGCCTGCATCGCGCGCACGACCAGCGAGTAGGTGCCGCGCGGCGGGTACACGTCCACCGAGCCGCGGGCGATGACCCGGTCGCCGTCCCGGGGTGGGCGGCGCACGCGGGCGTTGGCGTTGCGGAACATGGCGCAGTTCAGCAGCGAGTCGCCATCCTTGAGGCAGAAGTACCAATGGCCGGACTGGTGGGCCTTGAAGCCGCTGACCTCGCCCTCGACCTCGATGTCGTCGAAGCTCCCGCCGAGGAGGGCGGCGATCTCGCCGGTCAGCTCGGAGACGGTGAAACGTTCCATGCGGGGCGGCGTAACCTGGGGGTGGGCCCCGGCGATCCGCGTCCTCCGCGCCGGGGAGGCTGGCCCGGCCGAGGATGGGCCTTAGCTGGGTGCCGGGGGTGAAAATGTCACGTTGGTTCAGCCTCGTGGGGGCGCTCGCCTGCGGATGTGTGGACTACGAATTCGCGCCGGTGGTGGATCACGGCGGCCTCGAAGGCGGGGAGGGCGGGTTCGGCCCCGGGCTGGACGGAGCCCTCGGCGACGACACCGACGGCCGCGGGGACGGCGGAACCCTCGCCACCGACGACTCGGGCGGCGGGGAGGGCGTCAGCACGTGCGAGACCGCCGGAAACCTCACCGAGTACCTCGACACCTTCCAGGTGACCGGCGACGATCGCGTGCTCTACTGCCACGGCACGGGCGGCGGAAACTTCGTGCTGGTCGAGTCCGACATCAGCTCGTGCTTTCCCCACCTCGACCACCGCTTCGACGTGTTCCCGGCCACCGGCTGCGATTCGTGAGCGCGGCGCCGGCTCGTCGCGGCCCTCGCGACGAGCCGGCGCGCGGCCGGGCATCAGCACCCGTCGCCCGCGCCTCCGGTGAACACGATCGCCGGGCAGGTGGTGACCTCGACCCCCTCGGCTTCGACGGTGATCTCCGCGCCCTTCTCGATCCACACCTCGTTGGGCCCCGCGTAGACCAGGAGGCGCCCGCCCGCGCGCACCCAGGCCCGGCCGCCCGTCCCGGAGAGCAAGGCGTCTCCGCGCGACTCGAGGAACGTCTGCACCCGGTCCCCGCCCGTGGACCAGGTCCCGTTCCGGCACACCCAGGCGACGGCCCCGTCCGCGTCCGCGGTCACGTCGCCCCGGACGACGAGCGCCTCCGCCGGGATCGGGCGCGTGCACGGGTCGCCTTCGAGCGGGGCGAGCCCGCTGTCGGCGGGCACGTCGGTGTCGTCGTCGGGAACGGTGTCGTCGGGGTCGGTGTCCGCGGCGGTGTCGCCCGCGCCCGTGTCGTCGTCCAGGGCACGTTCGGCGCCGTCGGTCCACGCGCGGCCCCCACCCGCGCACCCGAGAATCAACAAGAAGATGACGTTCATGCTTAGCAATAGCGCTAAGCCGGGCGGGTTCAACCCCTACGCCCCCGTTCGAGTCGCTCCGAACCGCCACCCGGCCCCCACCACCAACACGAGCAGGGCTGCCGAGACCCAGGCCGCCCACCCCGCGGCGCCGGCGTCGAAGCGGAACACGACGGTGTGCTCGCCCGGTGGCAACGCGACCCCCCGCACGTTCACGTCCGCCCGCAGGATCTCGCTCGCCACGCCGTCGACCGTGGCCGTCCACCGCGGGTACCACGTGTCCGCGAGCACGAGCGTGCCGGGCCCGGTGGCCTGCACGGTGACGGATTGATCGGCGTAGGCGAGGACGGTGGCGGTCGCGATGCTCGGCAGGTTCACCGAGGCGCCCCGGAGGATCGTATCGTCTCCCCCGTCGGGGGGGTCCAGGGGGTGCCCCGCACCCCCTGGCGGGGCGTTGCGGGGCGGCGCCCCGCCCCCAGAAAACTCGCATCCGGAATCCTCCCTCGCGCCCTCGACCACCACCTCCCGCGCGGGGTCGGCCTCGAGCACCCGGGTGAACGCCTCGTCCACCGTCGCGACGCTACGTGCGCACGGGACCACGCGCGCCCGCGGCAGGGCGTCGGGATCGGCGTAGACGTTGACGGGGCCGCGCACGAGCTGGGTGAGGCCGGGGAGGGTGTGGGTGGTGGCGATGAAGCGCACGCCCATCCGCCGCGCGATGTCGATGTTCTCGAGGTAGCGGCTCACCTTGACCCGGCCGCGGTCCCCGACGTCGAGGCCCGCGAGGGCGAGCAGGGCCTCGTTGCGGACGAGGAGGAGCGGGCTCGGGAGGATGACGTCGCTGGTGCCCCACACGAGCCCGAGGCTGGCGGTGCCGAGGGCGGTGTCGAGCTCGGGCGCGACCCGACGGTCGAGGACGGTGAGGCGCGGGCCGCCGGGCGCCGTCATGCCCTCGCCGAGCCAGGCGGGGCGGGCCTCCACGTCGGCGGCGGGCACGCGCGGATGGTAGTCGTGGCCGAAGCGCCAGAGCTCGAACGCCACGAGGGCGCCCCACGACCAGGGGCGGTGGGCGGCGAACGAGGCGAGGAGGAGGAGCAGGACGGGGACCAGCACGCGCGGAGAGGTGGGGGCGGTGCTCGCGCGCAGGTCCGCGAGGATGCGGCGCACCTTGGCGGGGACCTGGGCGGGATCCTCGAGCTCGGGCGCGGGGAGCGCGGCGCGCGCGAGGGGGCCGGGATCGACCGCGGCTCCCGGAGGGCCGGGCAGGCCGGGCGGCGGCGGCGGGAGGCGGGTCTTGGCGACGAAGTGCGCCTCGCCGATGGCGAGGATCGGCGCCTCGAACACGTGCAGGCCGAGGTAGGCGACGCCGGTGACGAGCGGGAACGCCAACGCGACGAGGCGGAGGCGGTAGGCGAGCACCGCGGGCCGACGGACGCGCCGGAGCCGCTCGACGCCGTGGGCGGCGAGGACCGCCACCACGACGGTGAGGAGGAGCGCGAACCGGGCGGGGAAGCGGAAGCCGTCGAAGCCGGGGAGGTGGCGGACGAGGTCCCACGCGGGGCCGCCGAGCATGAGCAGGGTGGCGACGCCGGCGCCGAGCACCCAACCGGGGGCGCGCCGGGCCCCGACCAGCGCGAGGCACACCACCGGGATGCCGAGGTAGAAGCACATCTCCCAGTGGTTCACGCCCGCGCCCCAGTAGCCGGTGCCGCGGTGGTAGTAGGTCTGGGCGATGTCCACGGGGCGGTCGAAGCCGAAGGCGTACGGGAGCACGGCGCCGACGAGCTCCTGGAGGGGCATGGCCCCGATGTGCGCGAACGCCGCGGCGACCCCTCCGTCGCGACCGGAGAAGCGTACGAGCTCCAGCGTGGCCAACAGCTGGGGCGAGGCGATGACGGCCCCGACCGCCGCCGCCGCCGCCCACCGGAGGCGATCCAGGCCGCGCAGGGTGCCCGCCGCGTGCGCCGCGAGCCCGAGGCCGAGGAACGCGGCGATCTGCGGGTGACCGGCGAGCCCCATCATCCCGATGGAGAGGGCCACGAGCCACCACCGCCCGCGCCCGTCTGGCCGCCCCCCCGCGTCGGGCGGCGTGGCCCCGAGGAGCGCCCACCCGAGCCACGCGGCGGCGTTCTGCATGCCCAGGTAGAGGGTGTGGGAGACGAGGAAGCCCGACCACGCGTACGCGAGGCCGCCGACGATCGGGGCCGCGCCCCGCAGGCCCCGCGCGCGCAGGAACGCCCACACGCCCATCGCCCCGAGCACCTGGTGGCCGAGCACGCTCCAGTCGAGCGCGAGGCCGTCGGGCAACAGAACGAACAACAGCATGGTGGGCGGGTAGAGGAAGCCCCCCTCCCCCTCCGCGAGCAGCGGGAAGCCGTTGCCCGCGCCCGCCGCCCACCACGGCACCTCGCCGCTCGCCCACACCCCCGCGGCCCACGCCCGCCACGGGTAGTGGTGATGCCGGAGGTCGTGGTGCCAGAACACGCCCTGGCCGGTGGCGGCGTCGGGGGCGAACGCGATCGCGAAGGCGACGAAGAGGGCGAGAGCGCCGAGCGTGGCGCGGGTGCGCGGCGTCATGCGCCGCCTACGCGCGGACAGAGGGTCACTCCTGGTATCCGAGCGCTTTGAGCATCTCGTTGGTGCCGAGCTCGACCGTGCCCACCTGCCCCCGCATGGCGGCCACGTTGGCGCGCCCGCTCGACACGGCGGCCTCCTGGTCCCCGCTGATGTCGAGCTGCTCGCCGGGGTCGGCGCCGAGGTCGTAGAGCTCGACCCCGTCGGCGCGCTCGATGAACTTGACGCCGCGCGGATCGCGGACGCCGTAGAGCTGGCCGTCCTTGAGCGAGGCGGTGGTGCGGCCGAGGAGGAGCACGGGGCGCGACGGCACCTCGGCGCCGCGCGCGAGGGTGAGGAGCGGCACGGACTGGGTGCCGCCGAGGAGGGGGACGCCGGCGAACTCGAGCAGGGTGTTGGCCACGTCGGCCACGTTGACCTGCCGGGCCACGCGGGTGCCGGGCGGGAAGCGCGGCTCGTTGCCCGGGGCGGTGGCGGTCCACGCGACGAGGGGCACGCGGAGCACCTCCTCGTAGAGGCCGTGGTGGTTGAACCTGATGCCGTGCTCGCCGAGGCTCTCGCCGTGGTCCGCCACCACGACGACAAGCGTGTCGTCGAGGCCGCCGCGCGCCTTCAGCCCCTCGAGGAGCTGGCCGACCTGGGCGTCGGTGTACTCGACCTCCTGGCGGTACAGATCCCGCAGCGCGGCCTCCTCCTCGGAGGTGTAGGCGTAGCCGGGCTCCTGGGCGAGGATGGCGCGGTGGTCGACCCCGCTCGCGGCGGCGGCCGGCTCGTCCGGACCGCGCGCCTCGTACGGCGCGTGCGGCTCGAAGAGGTGCACCCAGAGGAAGTAGGGGCCCTCCCCGCCCTCGACCCACGACAGCGCGCGGTCGATGGTGTCGGGGGCGGCGCGCTCCAAGAGCCACGGGAACGACGCGGGATCGCCGAAGCGGAGGAGGAGCGGCAGGGCGAGCCGGGCGACGCGCGCGCGGCCGACGCCCCGCACGATGGGCGCGAACTCGTCGTCGAAAACCTGGAAGCCCTGGCCGAGGCCGGTGGCGCTCCCCGCGGCGAACGAGGAGACGAACGCGCCGGTGCGGTAGCCGGTGATGGCGAGCTGCTCGGTGACGGTGAGGTAGCCGTTCTTGAGCGGGATGCCGTTCGCGATGACCTTGTGCTCGACCGGGTGGCGCCCGGTGAGCATCGAGGCGTGGCTGGGGGCGGTCTCGGGCACGGGGGTGATGGCGTCCTCGTAGAGCACGCCCTCCCGCGCCAGCTTGTCGAGCACCGGCGTGTTCACGACGCTGCCGTAGGCTCCGACGTGGTCGCGGCGCAGGGTGTCGATGGTCACGAGCACGAGGTCGGGCGCGCCCGGCGAGGGCGTCCGCGTGGGGCCGGCGGGCGGGCCGCTGGCGAGCGCGCCGACGAGGACGAGCGCGAGGCCGACCGTGGGCGCGTACACCCGCCACCCGACGACGGGCCCGGCGCCGATGCTCTCGCGGCGGAACCAGTAGCCGGCGTTGAACCAGAAGGTCGAGGCGATGAGGATCGAGAGCGCGATCATCCCCATCGCTGGCACGCGACGGTCCTGGACGACCCACAGCTCGCGCGCGAGCGGCGCGAGGAAGAACAGGGCGAGGAGGAGGACGGTGAGGGCGGCGCCGGCGCGGAGCCGCTTCCAGTGGGCGACCCGGCGGCCGGGCGTGGCGGCGAGGATCCCGGCCACGAGCCCGAGGCCGAGCCCGAGGAGGGTGTCGAGCGCGAAGGTGGCGGCCACGAGCAGGGCCCCGGCGCCCGCGCCCAGCACCATCTTGGCGCCGAGCACGAGGCCGACGCCCTCGATGCCGCCGGCGAGCGCGCCGGTGGCGGCCCCGATGGTCGCGATGCGGAGGACGACGCTGGTCTCGGGGGGCGCGGGGAAGTCGAGCTCGTCGCTCATTCGAGGTACCCCAGGGACTGGAGCATGCGGGCGGTCTCCGGATCGAGGGTCGGGCTCTCCACCGGCGCGCCGGCGATCCGCGCGTCGAGGAGCGCGGCGAGCCCCTCTGACACGTCGTTCGGCGCGAGGTTCACGGTCTCGCCCGAATCGGCGACGAGGTCGTAGAGCTCGACCGTCGCCCCCTCCCCGGCGGCCTCGTGCCGGATGAGCTTCCGCCCGTGGCCGCGCACGGCGTGGTCCGTCGGCGGATCCGCGACGAGGCGCCCGGCCACCGTGCTCGCGTAGACCGCCCGCTCGCGACACTCCCCACCGCCGAGCTCGGCCACCCGCGCGAGGCCCTCGCGCGCCACGGGATCCTCGGCGCCGACGAGCGCGAGCACGGTGGGGGTCAGGTCGACTCCACCCACCTGGCAGGGCACGCGCACGCCGGCCTTCACGGCGGGCGGGTAGCGCACGATCCACGGCACGCGCAGCGACGGGTCGTGGAGGTTGTCGCCGTGGTCGAAGAGGTAGTCGTGCTCGGTGAACGACTCGCCGTGGTCGGCGGTGACCATCACGATCGTGTCGTCGAGGCTCGGGCCGAGCGCGTCGAGGAGCTGGCCCACGGCGGCGTCGACGGCGACGACCTCGTTGTCGTAGGCGCGGGCGAGCCAGTCGGCGCTGGTGATCCGGCGGTCGGGCGCCGGCCAGTAGGGCGGGAGGGCGAGCGCGGGGCCGTCGGTCGGGGCGGGGCCGAGGGCGGCGTTGGTGGGCTGATCGTAGGGGCCGTGCACGTCGTAGAGGTGGACGAAGGCGAAGAACGGCGTGCCGCGGTGCGCGCGGATCCACGGCACGGCGCGGGCGAGCACGAGGTCCGCGGGGCGCTCGCGGAGCGCGTGCTCCTTCAGCGCGACCTGGTTGTACGCCTTCACCAGCCCGAGCGACTGGAGCCCGGCGACCGCACCAAAGTCGTCGTCGTAGACGTTCATCCCCTGGGACCAGCCGTACTTGCCGTGGAGCGGGAACCCCGCCACGAAGCCGGCGGTGACGTAGCCCTCGGCCTGGAGGGCACGCCAGAGCAGGGCGGGGCGATCGCCGAGGTGGGTCCCGTTGCTCACGACGCCGGTCACCAGCGGCGGCTGCCCGGTGAACATGGCGAGGTGGCTCGGCTCGGTGATCGGCGCGGCGGCGATCGCCTGGTCGAACACGACGCCCTCGCGGGCCAGGCGGGACAGCGCGGGGGTGTCGATGGCGTGGCCGTAGGGGGCGAGGCGATCCGGGCGGGTGGTGTCGAGGCTGACGACGAGGACGGCGGGGCCCGCCCCGGCCCGGCCCTCCACACCCCGGGCGCGGGCGAACGCGAGCACGCTCCCGACGACGACGACGCCGAGGAGGAGCGGCCGGAGCCCCCGCTGGGCACGCACCACCCACCGGTCGGCCCCGAGGCCGAGGAGGAGCGATCCGAGCAGGATCGCGGCGATGCCGCCCCACACGCGCGGATCGCGCACGAACTCGTTGAGCACGACCTCGAAGCGGTAGTTGACCGCGGCGTGGAGCCCGACGAGGCCGGCCACGACGAGCCCGTGCGACCGGCGCCCCACGGCCCACGCGACCAGGGCGAGGCCGAGCCCGAACGCGGCGCCGAGCCCGGTCGCGGCGCCGAGCCACGCCGCCACCTCGACCGGGGCGAGGCCCTGACGCGGGTCGGCACGCAGGGCCACCTCGGCCGCCCCGGCGGCGGCGCCGACGAGGACGCCGAAGCCGGCGAGCGGGCGGAGGGGGCGACGCATCCCGCCCCCCCTAATCGGCCGATGGCCCGCCGGGGGGCCCACATTGGCCCGTCGGGGACACCGGGACCCTCGAACCCGGTTAAGCCCGGCCACCAATGGAAACCCTCCCTACCGAAGCCGCCGTCCCGACGAGCCTCGCCACCGAGGCCGCGCGCAGGCGCACCTTCGCGATCATCTCCCACCCGGACGCGGGCAAGACCACCCTGACGGAGAAGCTCCTCCTCTACGGCGGCGCGATCCACATGGCGGGGGCGGTGAAGTCGCGCAAGGCGAGCCGCCACGCCGTGTCCGACTGGATGGCGATGGAGAAGGAGCGCGGCATCTCGATCACGTCGTCCGTGCTGCAGTTCGACTACCGCGGCAAGCGGCTCAACCTGCTCGACACGCCGGGCCACGCCGACTTCTCCGAGGACACCTACCGCGTGCTCGCGGCGGTCGACTGCGCGGTCATGCTCATCGACAACGCCAAGGGCGTCGAGGAGCGCACCCGCAAGCTCTTCGACGTGTGCCGCCTCCGCGGCATCCCCGTGCTGACGCTCATCAACAAGTGCGACCGCGAGGGCATCGAGCCCCTCCAGCTCCTCGACGACGTGGGCGCCGCCCTCGGCATCCAGTGCGCCGCGGTCAACTGGCCCGTCGGGAGCGGCAAGGAGTTCGTCGGCGTGGCCGAGCGCAGCACGGGGGATGTGCTGCGGTTCACCGGCGGCAACCGCGGCGTCGACCTCGTCGAGCAGGAGCGCATCCGGCCGGAGGACCTCCCCGAGAAGCTCGCGCGCCAGCTCATCGACGAGCTCGATCTCCTCAACGGCGCCGGCGAGTCCTACGACCGCGAGAAGTTCCTCGCCGGCCAGCAGACCCCCGTGTTCTTCGGCTCGGCCATGACCAACTTCGGCGTCCAGCCCTTCCTGGAGGCGATGGTCGACATGGCGCCGGGCCCCCGCCCCCGCGCCAGCACCGGCAGCGCGCGCAAGCCGGACGACGCGAGCTTCACCGGCTTCATCTTCAAGATCCAGGCGAACATGAACCCGCGCCACCGCGACCGCGTGGCGTTCCTCCGCGTGCAGTCCGGGCGCTTCGAGCGCGGGATGGACGTGAAGGTGCAGCGCACCGGCGAGACCGTGCGGCTCTCGAAGCCCCACAGCTTCCTCGCGCAGGAGCGCGTGCTCGTCGAGGAGGCCTGGCCCGGTGACGTCGTCGGCCTCTTCGATCCCGGCCAGCTCCGCATCGGGGACACCCTGTACGTCGGCGAGCCCCTCGCCTACGAGGGCATCCCCCGCTTCGCGCCCGAACACTTCGCCCGCGTGAAGCTGAAGGATCCGCTCAAGCGCAAGCACCTCGTGGCGGGGCTCACCCAGCTCTCCCAGGAGGGCGCGATCCAGCTGTTCATCCGCCCCGACATCGGCGAGCAGGACCCCTACCTCGGCGCCGTCGGCCAGCTCCAGTTCGAGGTCCTCCTCTCCCGGTTGGAGACCGAGTACAACGTCAAGGCCGTCCTCGACACCAGCCCGTTCCGCTACGCGCGCTGGATCGGCGGCGATCCCAAGGGGCTCGCCTGGATGTTGGCGCGCCGCGACTACAACGTCGTGGAGGACCGTCACGGCCGCCCGGTCGTGCTCTCCGAGAGCATCTGGCCGCTGCAGTATGCGCAGCGGGAGAACCCCGGAATGATCCTCCACGAGGTCGAGCCGCTATAGTCCTGTAGATGAGCGGAACGGGAGGCAGGGGCGGCCAGATGAACCGAGGCTGGATTCTCGCCGCCATCGTGGCGCTCCTCGCGACCTTCGCGCTCTGGTTCGCCGCGACGGTGGAGAAGAGCCCGCTCACGCGCTCGTTCGGCGCGCGGAAGGTGCCCCGGGTGGTGGCGGGGCGCGACAGCCGCGAGGACCAACGCCAGGTCGTGCGCGACGAGGACGCCGCGATGATCCGGTGCCAGTTCGACGGCGAGGGCAGCCCCGGCACGCTCCTGGCGATGGGCGAGGGCCAGGCCCTCACCAGCGGGACCGACCTGAGCCTCGGCGTCCCCACCGGGAGCTGGACCGTCTACTGGCAGTCCGAGAAGCGCGGCACCGTCGAGCTCGGGCGCGTCGAGCCCGAGCCCGGCGCGGTGGAGACCTGTCGCCTCACCGACGCCGGGTGGCGCGTCACCGGCCGCGTCGCCAACCCCGACGGCGAGCCCCTCGCGGGCACGTCCGTGTTCGTGTGCGGCTCCCGCGTGCGCACCTCCGAGGACGGCCGCTTCGTGGGCGCCGCGCGGACCGCCCCGTGCAACGTGCGCGCCGTCTACGAGGACGGCATCCTCACGCGCCGCAGTGACCCGATCACGGTCAACGCGTTCCTCGCCCGCGACGTCGACTTCGTGGTGGACGACGCCCCGATCGCCGGCATGGGGATCGGTTTCCGCATGGCGGTGCGGGGCGCGCGCGTCAACCTCGTCCACCCGGGCACCCCCGCGGAGGAGGCCGGCGTCCGCGTGGGGGATGTGATCACGTCCATCGACGGCGAGCCGACCCCGGGCCTCACCGACGACGCCTTCATCACCCTCGGCACGGGGCGCGAGGGCAGCCTCGTCACCCTCGAGGTCGAGCGTGACGGCGAGCCGCTCACCTTCACCTTCCGCCGCGAGCGCCTCGACGCGGTCGACACCGGCTAGCGCCACACCGGGTGGCCATCTCCGGTGAGCGGCGTCGCGCCTACGTCCCCGCGATCTCCCCGCCGTTCGGGTGGAGGAACTGCCCGGTCATGTACGAGGCGTCCTCCGAGGCGAGGAACACGAAGCAGGGCGCCACCTCGACCGGCTCGCCGGGGCGGCCGAGCAGGGTGTCCTTCCCGAACTCCGGGATCGCCTCGGGGGGGAAGGTCGACGGGATGAGCGGCGTCCAGATGGGCCCCGGCGCCACGCCGTTCACGCGGATGCCACGATCGGCCACCATCCGCGCGAGCGAACGGGTGAACGACACGATCGCCCCCTTGGTGGCAGAATAATCGAGGAGGTGCTCGCTCCCGCGCCACGCGGTGATCGAGGTGGTGTTCACGATGGAGGAGCCGCACCCGAGGTGGGGGAGCGCCGCCTTCGTCAGGTAGAACATCGAGAAGATGTTGCTCCGGAACGTGCGCTCCATCTGCTCGTCAGGGATGTCCTCGGGGTTGTCGACCACGTGCTGCTCGGCCGCGTTGTTCACGAGCACGTCGAGGTGCCCGAGCTCGTCCATGGTGCGGTCGACCACGGACCGGCAGAAGGCGGGGTCCCCGAGGTCGCCGGCCACGAGGATGCACTTGCGCCCGACCCCCTCGACCATGCGCTGCGTCTCCTCGGCGTCGCCGTGCGACTGCCGGTAGACGACGGCGACGTCGGCGCCCTCCTCGGCGAACATGACCGCGACGGCGCGCCCGATGCCGCTGTCCCCGCCGGTGATGATGGCCACCTTCCCCTCGAGCTTGCCGCTCGCGCGCCGCTGCCGACGCGCCAAGGGCTTCGGCTTCATCTCCGCCTCGGTGCCGGGCGGCGGTTGGTGCTGCGGAGGACGCTCGAGGACCTTCTGGTCGGCCATGGGTTTCTCCCTTCTGGACGAAGCTAGCGACACCCCCCGGAGCCGCGCAGGGTCGCGCGTCATTGTTTGACGTCGAGCCACAGTTCGCGACGGGGGGCGCGCAGCCCGATGTGGGCCCAGCCCGTGCCGAACGGTCGCCGATCGCCGATTGTCGGGCTATCGTCGCGCCGCCGAAAACAGCCCCCTCTCGGGGCCGCAATGGAGACCCCCATGTGGTTCCTCTCGCTCCCGTTCGTCGCCCTCCTGCTGGTCGCGCCCGACGCCAACGCCGGGGGCCTCACCCAACAGCTCCAGGCCGCCCCCGACATGGTGTGGCTGGGCCTCGACTACTCGCGCGTGCGCATCTTCACCCCCGAGATCTACGACGATCCCGAGGCGCGCGTCTTCTGGGATCCGGGCGGCGGCCTGGGTGACGTGGTGACCCGCTTCAAGAAGCCGAAGGACGCGTGGGACCAGCTCACCGCCGACTGGAACGCGATGGCGGTCAACGCCCACGTCGAGAACATCGAGAAGGCGCTCCAGCGCGAGATCCTCGTCGACCTCCCCACCCCCGCGGGCCAGACCCAGCGCAAGGGGGACGTGTTCTTCGAGTCCATCTACGACGCCGACGACACCCCGGTCGAGCTCAACCAGACCGTCATCCAGGAGATGGTCAAGAAGTACAAGGTCAAGACCAAGAAGGGCGTCGCGATGGTCTTCATCATGGACCGCTTCTCCCAGCCCGACAAGGAGGTCTGCGCGTGGCCGACCTTCATCGAGCTCGACAAGAAGACGGTCATCTCGACCGAGCGCGTCTGCGAGAAGCCGAGCGGCAGCGGCTACCGCAACTACTGGTTCAGCATCGTGCCCGCGTACATCAAGGACATGACCAAGGCGATCAAGAAGGACGACTTCTAGAGGCCTCGGGGTAGCCGCGGGCATCGCGGCTACCGACGGGTCGTCGCGGGCGCCGTGCAGCGTGCCCGCCCGGCCCGGCCCTCACGCGGCCGGCTGCAACCGGTACACACACTCCGCCACGCACGCGGGCTTCTTGCCGCCCTCGATCTCGATGGTGGCGAGGAAGATGGCCTCGTACCAGCCGTTCGCCTCCTTGACCTCACCCAGGGCGAGGGAGAGCCGGTAGCTGTCCCCCTCCTTGAGCGGCGAGGGGAAGCGCACCTTGTTGGCGCCGTAGTTGATGATCATGGCGAAGCCCGCGAGCTCCAGCACGTCGAAGAACTGCCCGGCGACGAGCGAAAGGGTGAGGTAACCGTGCGCGATCGGCGCCCCGTACGGGGACTCCTTCGCGATGCGCTCACGGTCGACGTGGATCCACTGGTGATCCCCCGTGGCGTCCGCGAACGCGACGATGCGCTCGTAGGTCATCGGGGTCCATTGGGAGCTTCCGAGCTGGGAACCGCTCAGGGAGAGGAGACCGTCCTTGCCGTCGATACGCGTCATCGAACCTCCAGGGCGGCCTTCTAGCGCGCCGTGGCGCCCCTGTCGCGCTCGCGTCGGGGGGCCGCGCGAGGGGCGCCCGACCCACCTTACACCCGAGTTACGCACCCAACCGTACGGTCACGCGAGCGCGTTGGTTCGA
Organism: Deltaproteobacteria bacterium; assembly: GCA_036676765.1. GTDB lineage: Bacteria > Myxococcota_A > UBA796 > UBA796 > SXON01 > CAJBVW01. The sequence goes on along the minus strand of JAKFCH010000066.1, from coordinate 11,716 downwards.
CGACCGCGAAGACCCACACTATGTACGCGTGGGTCCCCGACAGGCGGACGGCGGCGGCCCGCTTCCATTGGGAGTCACATGTCCGTGCTCCATCGGCTCCCCCTGCTCGCGCTCGTCGGTTGCGTGGGCGCGGTCGACGCCCCCGACGTGCAGACCATGCCGGCCACCCTCGACCTCGGGGCCGTGGTCGTCGGGGAGACGGCGGTCGGCGAGCTCGCGCTCGTCAACCAGGGGTCGGCGATCGCCCGGATCGGCGCCATCTCGCTCGCGCACGGCCCGAGCGAGGGCTGGTCGCTGCTGTCGACCGACACCACCGACCTGTTCCCCCGCGCCACCTCGCGCATCCAGGTGGCGTACACCCCGACGGTCGAGGGGGCCTCGCTCACCCGGCTGGAGATCCGCTCCGACGACCCCGACCACCCGGTCCTCGAGGTGCCGCTGATGGCCGAGGGCGTCGGGGCGAACGACACCGGCAACGTCGGCGAGCCCGCGATCGACGACGACGCCGACGGCTACACCGAGGCCGACGGTGACTGCGACGACGGCGACCCCACCGTCCATCCCGACGCCGACGAGGCCTGCGACGGCGTGGACCGGGACTGCTCGGGCGTGGTCGACGATCTGGACACCGACGGCGACGGCCACTCCCCCTGCGACCTGGGCGGGGACTGCGACGACGCCGACCCCGCCGCCTACCCGCTCGTCGTGGCGGTCGCGGCCGCCGACGCCCCCGACGGCACGGTCGGCGCCCCGTACGGCACCGTCGCCGAGGCCCTCGGCCACCTCGACGCGGTGTGCCGAACGCTCGTGCTCCTGCCGGGCACGCACACCGCGTCGGTGTCGGTCGTCGACGGGCCCCTCACCGTGCGCGGGGCCGGCGACTACGTCACCGAGGTCATCGTCACCCCTCCGACGGGCGCCCGCGGCTTCGCGGTCGGCCCGGACGGCCAGCTCACGCTCGAGCGGCTCACCGTCCAGGGCGCGCGCCCGGCGAAGGTCGACGGCGGTGCCGTCTACGTCGAGCACGGCTCCGCCACGCTGAACAACGTGCGCGTGATGGACAACCAGTCCTCCGAGGACGGCGGCGCCATCGCGCTGGAAGGCGGCTCGCTCGCATTGAGCGCGTGCGTGTTGGAGGGCAACGTCGCGGGCGAGGACGGCGGCGCGCTCGCGGCCTCCGACGCCGTCGTCACCGACGTGGGGAGCCGCTGGACCGGCAACACCGCGTCGAACGGCGGTGCGTCGAGCATCCGGGACTCCGACCTCACGGTGGACGCCTCCACCTTCGAGGACAACGGGGCCGACGGGTCCGGGGGCGCCCTTCGCCTGCGGGGCGGCACCGTGGCGCTCGAGCGCGCCACCTTCCAGGGCAACGCCGCCGGCTGGCGGGGCGGGGCGCTTTCCGTCGAGGACGACACCGGTGGCACCCTCCGGAACCTGCTCGTGCTCGGCAACCGCACGGACCGGGACGGCGGCGGTCTCGCCGTCACGGGCACGCCCCAGGGGCTCGTCGTCGCGAACAACACCCTGGTGGGGAACGACGCCGCCTCGCGCGGCGGCGGGCTGTTCGTCGAGCTCGACCACGCCGAGTGGGGCGACGACGACGACGACGCCTCGGTCTACGTCGGGTCCAACATCGTCGCGTGGTCGGGCGGAACCAGCGGCGTGTGGAGCGCCCCCGACGCGGACATCAGCGTCGTGTACACCCTCGGCTACGGCAACGCGGGCACCGACCTCGACCTCGGGGTCGGCTCCGACGCGGGCGGCAACCTCGTGGGGGATCCCCTGTTCGAGTCGTTCACCAACGACGGGGACCCCACCAACGATCGGTTCACGCCCGACCCGTCCTCCCCCGCGGTGGACGCCGGCCCCTCGAACGGCGAGGGCCCCTGGGGCTACCAACATTGGGCGGACGCCGACGGGTCGCGCAACGACCGGGGTTACACCGGGGGTCCGGGCGCCGGCTGACGGGCGCGACGGATCGCGCGCCTACGCCTCCCGCCACTCCCCTGCCCGCTTCAACCGCTCCTCGGCCTCGGCCGGTGACAGTTGGTTCTCGGCCGGGGGATAGTCCTGGAAGAACGGCGTCACGTCTGTGGCGCGCACCTTCCGCCGCATCGCCAGGAAGTGGAGGTACTGCTCCGGAAAGCGGTACACCCACCCCTGGAACCGATCGACGAAGGCCTGGTAGCTCTTCTCCACCGTCCCCTGCCACGGCAGCTCCTCGGTGATCACCACCCGGTGCCGCGCCTGGCCCGGCGCGCGGATCACGTACGTCGGGAGCAGCGCGGCGCCCGTCTTCTTCCAGATCTGCGCCGGTTGCACCGAGAGGTTCGCCCGCCGCCCGAGAAAATCGACCTCGACCCACTTCTTGCCGCCGCCGCCGTCGAAGGCGAGCCCGAGCACCTCGTTCCGGCCGAGGCACTCGAACGCGGGGCGCAGGAAGCGGAACACGTTGATGTGGTTGACCGGGAGCCGCTTCTCGAGCTCCCAACGCCGGGCGAGGATCTTCCGCCACAGCGGCGTCGTACGGGTCTCCGCGAGGATCTCCGCCCAGACCGGGGGCGGCGCCGAGAGTTGGTTCATCGGGTAGCCGAGGTGCCCGAGCGCCGGCATGATCATCTGGTTGGCGCCGAAGTGCCCGATGAGCACGATGGCACCCTTGCCGCGGGCCCGCGCGGCGTCGAGGTGCTCGCGGCCCTCGACGACACAGGTCTCGCCGATCGTCGTGGGGTCGAGCCGGGGGTAGGTCAACACCTCCAGCTCGTTGAACATCGTGAGCTGGTAGGCGTCCGCCAGGATGTCGTCGGCCGGGCGGGGCATCGGGCACCCCGTCTTCGAAGGATCGGCGTAGATGCGGGCGAGCTCGTCGCGCATGTCGCCGTCCCCGAGGCCGCGCACGACGCTCCCGCCGAGCGCGGCCACGCCCACCAGCGCCCGCCTCGGCACCCGGCTCACCAGCGCCTGCCCCGGGTAGTACAGGAACAACCCACCGAGATCCTTGATCAGCAGCGAGGGCCTCATCGCTCGTCCCGCGTCGCGTCGAGTGGCACCGCCGCGACGGCCTTCTTGTCGACCTTGCCGTTCGGCAGGGTCGGGATCGCCCGCCAGAATTCGACGATGCGCGGCACCTTGTAGGTCGCGAGCCGCGCCCGGCACCACGCCTGCAGCGCGCGCACCGACAACGTCGAGGTCGGCGCCAGCTGGACGACGGCGCGGGCGATCTCGCCGCGGAGCCGCTCCTCCGCGCGCACGACGACCACGTTGCGCACCTCCGGATGCTGGGCGATGACCTGCTCGATCTCGAGCGGGAACACCCGGATGCCGCCCACCTTGAGCATCTCGCTCCGCCGCCCCGTGAAGTACACGAACCCGTCGGTGTCCATCGAGACGAGGTCGCGCGTGGCGTACCACCCGTCGTGGAACTGCGCGGCGGTCTCCTCGGGCTGGTTCACGTAGCCGAGCGCGACGGCGTCCCCCCGCATCCAGAGCTCGCCGACCTCGCCCACCGGCACGTCGTGGCCGTCCTCGCCGACCACCCGCATGGCGTAGCCGGGGATGGCCTTGCCGGTGGAGCCCGGCCGCCGGACCCCCTCGGCCAGCATGCCGAGGCCGACGCCGGTGGTCTCGGTGCTCCCCCACACCGGCAGGAAGCGCGCCCCGAAGGCCTGCTCCATCCGCTCGAGCGTCGCCGCGGAGACATAGGCGCCGCCGGCCTCCAGCACCCGGAGCGAGCCGAGGTCGAGCCGCGCGACCTCCTGGAAGTCGAGCAGCATCTCGTAGAAGCTCGGGACCGCCATCATCCACGTGACCCGGAAGCGCCGGACGGTCTCGGCGATGTGGCGCGGGCTCAACGAGTCGACGACGACGAACGCGCCGCCGTACAGGATCGACCGGTGGAACAGCTCGTGGGGGTGGGCGAACACCGAGAACATGCCGAGGTACACGTCCTCCGGGGCGAACCCGAGGCCCTCGGCGGTGGCGACGGCGTTGACGAGGATGTTGCGCGAGGTGGTGATCGCGCCTTTCGGTCGGCCGGTCGAGCCGCTGGTGTAGTTGTAGTAGCAGGGCGTGTCCGCGGTCGCGACGAACGCGGCGCGGCGCCCAGGTTCGCCCGGAGGAACCGCGGCGGACGGCCCCGGATCGAGGGCGTCGACCCGGATCGCCCACCGCACCCGGCGCGCCAGCCGGTCCGCCAGCGCCTGGTGCGTGGGCTCCCAGACCATCGCGGTGACCCCGGCCACCTCGAACTGGTCCTCCAGCTGGTCGACCTGGAGCTTGTGGTTGACCGGCACGTAGATCGCGCCGATCCGCGCGCACGCCAGGAAGCCGACCACCACCTCGGGCCGCTTGTCGAGGAGGAAGGCCACCACCGTGCCGGGGCCCATCCCGGCGTCCTCCCACGCCACCGCGACGCGGTCCACCTCGGCGTCCAGCTTCGCCCACGTCAGGCTCCGGCGCTCGCCCAGGAGCGCGGGGCGGTCCGGGTACAGCGCCGCGGCGCGACGGAGCACGTCACCGAGCGGAAGTGCAGAGAGCTCGGCGAGCATGGGGATCTCCTGCGGGGCCGGACTGCTACCCCTCCGGCGGGCGCGCCGTCAACCCGCGGCTCGCCGAGGGGGTGGGGGCCACCCGGTCGGGCCGGGGGAGGGCGCGCAACGCACGGACGCAAGCACGGGCCTCGGCGAGGAGCGGCGCGGCGGGCTCGCCGCCGTACCGGGCGGCGTAGGTGAGGGCGGCGAGGCGCGAAAAAGGCGCGGCGGCCTCCCCCACGCGCGCGTGGAGCCACGCGGCGGCCTCCTCGGGCGGCAGCTCCGGCGGGAGGGCCCAGCCGCGGCGGCGCACGGCGGCGCGGGCGTCTCCGCACAGGCGTGCCAGGGCGTCGGCACGCGGCGCGGCGCCGGAGGGGCCCCCCAGGCGGGCGAGGGTCGCGCGGAGGACGACGAGGGCGGTGACCATGCCGCCCACGACCACGATCATGCCGAGGAAGCCCGTGCGGATCGGGCTCTGCTGGGCGTCCTCCCCCGTGAAGAACACGCGCCGGCCGATCGCGCCGTAGGCGGTGAACTGGGCGTTCATGTCGTATTCGACGACGTCGCGGTACCAGGAGGCGAGGATCGCGTCCAATCGCGCGCCGAGGGCGCTCCCGTCGACGACCGGCATGTCGCTCGCCGGGGTCGGGTCGAGGGTGGCCCACCCCTCGTTCGTGCGCACCTCCACCCACGCGTGCGCGTTGCCGCGGCGCACGACGATGAAGCCGTCCTCGCCGAGCTCCCCCGAGTAGAAGCCCGTCGCGATCCGGGCGGGGATGCCGCGCTCGCGGAGCAGGATCACCAGCGCGCTCGCGAAGTACTCGCAATGGCCCGCGCGGGCGTCGAAGAGGAACCACGCGAGCGGATCCCCCTCGGGGGGCGGCGGGGTGTCCACGTAGGTGTAGTTCGTGCCGAGCCACGCGCTCAAGGCACGCGCGACCTCGACGGGATCGGTCTCGCCGGGGGCGACCGTCCACGCGAGGGGGCGCACCCGCGGGTCGACCTCGGGGAGCTGGAGCCACGCCGATACGTCGGTGGCGTCGACGTCGTCGAAGGGCACCACCCGGGAATAGGCCCGGTAGGTGGTCACCCGCGACAGGGTGCGCGCGGTGAACGCCCCACCCGGCCCCTGCCGGGCGCCCACGCCCTCGATGCGCAGGAGATCCGGGAGGCCGAACAACAGGTCCCCGCCGACGGGCTCGAGCTCGACCTCCGCCCGCCGATCCCAGGTGGTCCCCCACGAGACGGGCTCGGGGGGCCGCGTGACGCTCCAGCGGGTGCCGTCGAACCGATCGAGCCCCCGCCCGCGCACGTGGAACGGGCCCGGCACGGGGTGCCCCTCGGCGTTGGTCACGCGGAGCCGCATCACCTCGGCGCCGTCGTCGCTCAGGAGCCCGTCGATGCCGAGGGTCACGTCGTCGGGGAAGCGCGACCCGGACGACTGGCCGCGGCTGATGTAGCCGCCGTCGAGCCGGGGCAGCACCACGAACAGGAGCCCGGTGAGGAGGGCGGCGCCGACCCCCACGAACGCCTCGAGCTGCCGGGGGACCACCATGTCGGTGTCGTGGAGCTCGGCCCGCAGGAGCGCGACCGGCAGCAGCCCGGCGAACAGCACGAACAGCGGGGCGAGGAGGATCGACTCGGTGGCGACCGCGCCCAGGAGGAGCAGGAGGGTGGCGAGGAGCAGGGCCACGCGCAGATCGTCGCCCGTGCGGCCGGTCCACGCCCGGTGGGCGAGCAGCCAGGTGACGAGGAGCGCGAACGCCACCGTGGGGGGCCCGAGGAGCGCGCTGACCCCGGTGATCGCGAGGATCGCGCCGTGGACCCACACCCAGGCCCCGGCGCCGAGCCGGGGCGGCGGCGCGACGAGCGCCACCAGCCCGAGGATCGCGAGCAGGAGGCCGAGCCCGCCGCCCAACGCGAGCGAGCCGAGCCCGGCGACGACGACCCCCAGCAGGGCCCCCCCGCCGGGGCGGCGCGGCGCGTCGGCCCTCATCCGCGCCGCCGCTGCGGCAGGAGCGCGAGGGTGGCGAGGAGCCGCCGCCGTTGCGCGGCGCCCGCGCGCGGGGCGAGCCGCTCGGCGCCGATCTCGAGGCCCACGGCATCCCCGCGGCGCGTGTGCAGCAGCACCTCGCCGCAGGCGCGCCCGATGGCCCCCTCCCCCTCCGGGCCCACGTGCACCACCACCTCCCCGCCCCCCTCGGCGCTCCGGAGGATGACGAGCGGGTGGAGCGACCGCGCGCTGCTCGGCCAGTGGATGCGGCGCACCGGATCCCCCGGGGCGTACGCGCGCATCCCCACGAGCTCCCCGACCCCCTCGCGGCTCGCCCGGTCGGACGCGGCGTCCCCCACGCCGAGCCCCCCCTCGGCCGCGCTCCCGTGGACGGGCTTGGGGTAGACCAGCACCTCGTCGGGCACCTCGAGGTGCCGCCACCGGAGGATGAGGCCGAACGGATAGCGGGAGGCGATGCGGATCCGCGAGAACGTGGTGGGCCCGCGCTCGGGGAAGGTCCACGAGGCGGGCTCCTCCCGGGCCTCCCCGGCGCCGACGTACGCGAAGCGCACCCGGGCGCGCCCGCCGTCGCGCTCCTCGACGTCGACCTGCCAGGCCCCCCCGAAGCGCCGGGGGTTCTCCAGCACGAGGCGGCCGGTGGCGCGTTCGCCCGCGAACAGCTCGGCGGGGAGCGCGCGGCGCACCACGAGCGCGCGGAGGTTCCACTCGGCGAGCACGTTGTTGACGACGAGCACGCCGAGCAGCGCCGCGAGGACCACGTAGACGAGGTTGTTGCCGGTGTTGACGGCCCCGAAGGTGAGCCCCGCGAGCACGAGGAGGTACCAGACCCCGGCGAGGGTGGGCCGTACGGCGTTCCAATTTCCGCCCGCGGCCGGTCCGCCATGCCGGTTGGACGCGGCCATCAGACGGGCGGGGTCAGCCCGGCGAGGATGCCGCGGATGGCGGCCGCGCCGGCGTCTTCTCCCGTCTCCGCGCGCGGGAGCACGCGGTGTGCCAGGACGGGCACCGCCAGCCCCCGGATGTCCTCGGGCACGACCCACTCCCGCCCGCGCAGCCGCGCGAGCGCACGCGCGGCGCGCAGCAGGGCCTCGGCGCCGCGGGTCGAAACCCCCCGCGCCAGCGCGGAGCCGGTGCGCGTGGCCCCCACGAGGTCCAGGACGTAGTCCTCGAGCTCGGCGTGCACGCGGACCCGGGCGACGTCGACCCGGAGCGCCGCGAGCGCCTCGGGGGTGATGGGCTCGTCGTCGTCGTGGAACCGCGCCTCGCCCCGGAGGATGGCGCGCTCGGCGTCCCGCGAGGGGTAGCCCATCGAGGTGCGGATGAGGAAACGGTCGAGCTGCGAGTCCGGCAACGGCCAGGTGCCCTGGTACTCGTGCGGGTTCTGCGTCGCGATGACGAGGAAGGGATCGGGGAGCGCGAGGGTCTCGCCGTCCACGCTCACCTGGCCCTCGTTCATCGCCTCGAGCAGCGCGGACTGCGTGCGCGGCGTGGTGCGGTTGATCTCGTCGGCGAGCACGACGTTGGCGAAGATCGGGCCGGGCCGGAACGTGAACGCGCCCGTGCGCGGCTCCAGCACCGTGGCTCCGAGGATGTCGGAGGGGAGCAGGTCGGAGGTGAACTGCACGCGCTTGAAGCGCCCGCCGAGGGCACGCGCGATGGTCAGCCCGAGCGTCGTCTTTCCGACGCCCGGCACGTCCTCGAGCAGCAGGTGGCCGCCGGCGAGCACGCACACGAGGGCGTGCTCGATCACGTCGGGCTTGCCCACGACGCGCCGCCCGATGAGCGCGCGCAGGGCCCCCAGCGCGTCCCCCCCCGCGAGCGTGGCGGTCATGCGCCGGACGAGGAGAGGTCGCCGAAGGTGAACAGCTCGTACTCGCAGCCGGGCTCGAGCGTCTCGTCTTCCGAGCTGACGATCTCGAAGATCTCGGTGCCGTTCCAGTCGCTCTCGCCCTCGACGCACGCGTCGCCCTCGGCGGGATCGATGGACGCGGTGCCGGTGAGCTGCCACTTCACCGCGCCGTCGGCCTCGGTGTCCTCGCCGATCACGACCGTGGAGTAGGTCAGATCGCAGCCGGTGACGGTGCCGAGCGCGAACACGTCCTCGCCGATGTAGATCGTGGCGGAGGATCCCTCGAACGCCACGGCGTACGCGAAGGTCTCTTCGTAGCCCACGCCCGCGTCGGGGTGGCAACTGTCGGAGGTGGTTTCCTCCGTCGCCTCGTCGTACGTCGTGACCTTCACGTCGTAGAAGATTGCGTCTTCCGGAACCCGGGAGTTCGAGCAGGCGAGCATCGAGAGGACCAGCAGCACGGGCAGGCTCCAGGAGGGCCCACCATAACACTACGCCGGAGCCACGGGCGACCCCCGTTGACACCCCTCGGGTCGGCGCCTACATTGCGCCGCCCGCCGGGTTCCCCCGCGCTCCCTTCTCCTTCGTCCGCCTCGGAGGCCGCTTGGCCGAGTCCCCCCTCTTCGTTTGCCGCCCCTCCGACCTCGCGGCCCTCCGCGCCCACCTCGACGCGGCGCGCGGTGGCCAGTCCCGTACCGTCGTCCTCGAGGCTCCCCTCGGCGGCGGCAAGCGCGCGGCGGTCGGTGAGCTGGTGCGCAACCTCCCGACGGACGAGGACGTGCTGGTCATCCGCGCCGCCCTCACCGACGAGGAGGACGGCCTCCGGACCCTCCTCCGCCTCTACGCCGCCCTCTACGGCGCGCTGTACCGGGACACCGTGCTGCGCGGCAAGGTGGAGATGATCCTCAACGCCCAGATGCCCCAGCACAGCAAGCGCGTGCAGCAGTGGTACCAGGCGTTCATCGAGGGCCTGAAGAAGAGCGTGCCCGCCGAGGGCGAGCAGAGCTTCCAGGTCACCCTCCCCCGCGACAACCCGATCATCGGCTTCGCCGAGATCCTCAGCGGCATCTCCCGCAAGATGACCGTCGTCCTCGACGTGCAGAACGCCTTCAACAGCCACTCGGTCTCCACGTTCGTGGCGCTCGAGGGCCTGCACGACGCCCGCAAGAGCAACGGCAAGCTGCTCATGATCCTCGGCATCGAGCCGGTCGACGATGCCGCCAAGGCCTGGATGCCCGCGCCCCTGCTCGACTTCCTCGAGCGCCGCGCAGGCGAAATCCACCGCCACGTCATCGCCCCCTGGGGTGAGGACGAGGTGCGCTCCTACGCCCTCAGCAAGGACATCACCGTGGCGGCCCCGGGCCGCGTCGCCGAGATTGCCCACGGCCGCCCCGCCTACGTGGCCGAGCTCGTGGACGTGCTCGCCGAGCGCAACGAGCTCGACAGCTTCCTCGAGGGCGCCACCCTCCAGAGCCTCGCGCCCCTCGCCCCCGACGCGTCGGAGGTCGGCGAGCCCGAGCCCCCCCAGGAGGGCAAGCGCCGTCAGGTCGGCATGGCCGACGCGCCCCGCGTCCAGTTCCTCGCCGCGCTCCTCGGCCTCTCGTTCCCGTCCGGCCTCGTCGCCGACATGGACGGCCTGGATCGCGACAGCGTCGACGATCTCCTCGACGCCTGCCCCGAGCTCCTCACCGAGCTCCAGTTCAGCAAGGGCCTCGGCACCTGGGTCTACCAGTTCAAGAAGGGCATCTGGCGCCAGGCGATCCTCGACGCCCACCAGACCGAGGAGGATCACGACCTCGCCCGTCGCGTCGCCGGCTTCCTCGAGAAGTTCCTCGTGCCCCGCGGCTACGAGTTCGTCGTCAAGACCTTCCGCATGTTCGCCGAGCACGGGGCGCCCCAGCGCGCGATGATCCTCCGCAGCGTCGCGCTCGGCAACGACCGCCCGGACGTGTGGGCCATGACCCAGGACTCCGTCAAGTACTTCGACGCGATCCCCTGGCCCGACCCGATGCGCCGCACGATCTACATGAACCTCGTGGACCGCATGGTCCAGTCGGGCGAGGTCGATCCGACCGAGAAACTCATCACCGAGGCCATGGCCTGGGCCGCGGAGAAGGGCGATCGCCCCATGGAGGCGTGGACCCTCTTCGCCGGCAGCCGCCTCGACTACCGCCGTCAGGACCTCTACCGGGCCCGTGACCGCGCGAAGGACGCGCTGAAGATGTACGGCGCCCTCGACGACAAGATGAAGCTCGCCGAGCTCCAGAACCACCTCGCGATGATCGAGTTCACCGACGGCAACGTCAACGCGTCCCTCGACCACCTCCGCCAGGCGCTCGAGGCGGCCAACGTGCCGCCCGTGCAGGCCAACGCCGAGTTCATCCGCGGGCTCATCGCCAAGCGCGCCAAGAAGCTGCCCGAGGCCTCGGAGCACTTCCGCAAGTCCAACGAGCTCGCGGGGGCCGTCGGGCTCGCGCCGCTCGCGCTCGAGGCGGGCTTCCACTACGGCGAGTCGCTCCTCATGAGCCAGCAGACCGGCAAGGCCGCCGACGTGCTCCAGCGCGTCGCGCAGATCGCGCAGGCGCTGCAGAACAAGGTCCGCGAGCGCGCCACCGTGGCCCTCCTCGCGCAGGCCCAGGGCATGCTCCGCAACTACGAGTCGGCGCTCCAGATGGCGAGCCGCACGCTCCAGCTCTCCCAGGAGCTGAAGTTCGACCGCTTCGTCCCGCTCGACATCTACAACGTCGCGTACTTCCAGCTCCAGCTGGGCCACGCGACCGAGGCGCTGTCGCTCTTCGCGAAGGCGCGCGAGCGCGCCAACAACGAGGACGTCGCGTTCCTCCGCGAGCTCACCTTCCACATGGGCGTCGCGAGCCTGCGCATCGGCGAGAAGACGAGCGCCACCACCTCGTTCCGCGAGGCGCTGACCCACGCGCAGAAGACGAAGGACTTCCGCAAGGTCATGCAGGCGAGCGAGAACCTCGCCGGCCTCGAGCTCGAGCGGGGTGACAAGGCCTCCGCCGCGCGCCTCCTCAACGAGGCCATCAAGGCCGCCGAGGCCGCCAACCTCCGCGAGGAGCGCAAGGGCCTCCGTCGCAAGCTCGAAGAGATCGAGGGGTAGCCCTCGACCGTCCGGTCCGGGGGGGCCCTCGCCACGCGGCGGGGGCCTTCCTCGTTTTCCGGGGCTTCGTCTCCGCGCTTCGTCACCGGGGCGCGCCCCCCGGCGAGGACGCCGGCGGTCGGTCCCTTGCGGGCGCGGCCTCCGGCCTCGGTCGGCCGGTCGCGGACGCCCGGCCGCGTCGCTCCGAGCGGTGGAGCCGC
>JAKFCH010000065.1:0-31700 GCA_036676765.1 Deltaproteobacteria bacterium | reverse complement strand
CTACTACTCGGGCCTCGGCGCCGAGGACTCCGGCACCATCCTCACCTTCACCCTCACCTTCCGCGGAACGGTGGCGGCGACGACCGAGGATCAGCTCTACAGCCTCACGCTGAACGTCCTGGGTGACTCGAGCGTGCTGCTCGACTCCCTCGACATCATCGTGCTCGTGCCGGGCACCGCGTTCTGATCGGCTGAGCCGCCGCCCGTTGCGGCGGTGTTCCAGGAGGGTCCGGGCGGAAGCGCCCGGGCCCTCTCGCGCTCAGGCGTCACTGTTTCAGCGGACGGCGGCGCGGATGGCCTTCATCACCTCGTCCTTGCCGATGCCCTCGTGGGCCGAGAACCCGATGAGCGTGGTCGGGTCGATGTCGTGGGCGCGCGCGAGGACGTTGAGCGCGTCGGCGCGCCGGGTCCGGGAGAAGGCGTCGATCTTCGTGGCCACGACGAGCGTGGGGATGCCCGCGTCCGCGAGGCCGTGCAGGAGGCCGGTGTCCATCTCCTGCGGGGGCACCCGCGAATCCACGAGGCACACGACGAGCCGAAGCGTGGGCCGGCCGCCGAGGTAGCCCTCGATCAGCCCCTTCCAGCCCTCGCGCATCGTCTTGCTGACCTTCGCGTAGCCATAGCCGGGGAGGTCGACCGCGATCCAGGCCTCGTCGACCACGAAGAGGTTGAGGGCCTGGGTGCGGCCCGGGGTTTTTGCCACGCGCGCCACCGTGGCCCCGATGAGCGCATTGATGGCAGACGATTTTCCGACGTTCGATCGACCGGCGAAGGCCACCTCCGGGAGCGAGGGCTCCGGGAGCGTGTCGACGAAGGACCCGAGGAAGCGGGTGCGTCCGGTGGTGGATTTGGCCATTCGCGGCGACTATCCGGGCCGGCCCGGCAGCGCCCCCCGATGGGCCCCGGCGCACCGGAACCACACCGGAAGAACGGGGACAGCGCCACGAAGGCCTGACCCGCGCTATTTTCGTGGGGTGTTCCACTCCCGGCCCCTTTGAAGGCGTACCCCTGGTCCTCGGGCTCCCACCAGCGGGTGGTCCGCCGCATCCCCGCGGATCGCCCGGTCTGGGTCGTGTCCGACCTTCACCTCGGGAACGGCGGCCGCTCCGACAGCTTCATGGGCAAGGATCGGGCGCTGTTCGCGCTGGTCGATCAGGTCAAGGCCGCCGGCGCCACGCTCGTCATCAACGGCGACGCCATCGATTTCCTCCAGGCGGGTGACTTCACGGCGGTCCTGCGCGCGCACGGCAAGCTCCTCCGCGCCTTCGCCGATCTCGCGGCCACCACCGGGGTCTGGTACGTCGTCGGCAACCACGACCACGACCTGCACATCTACCGGGATCTGTTGCGCTTCGAGGTGTGCGACGAGCTCTGGGTCGGGGAGGACACCCTCATCGAGCACGGGCACGGCTTCGACCCCTGGATCGGCGCCAACATGCACGAGTCCGACGGCGCCACCCGGTTCCACCACTGGATCGAGCACACGTTCGGCACCTGGATCCGCCTGCCGCTCGCCGACTTCTACACGCGCGGCAACCGCGTCTCCTTCTGGCTCTTCCACAAGTACACGCTCTGGCTCAAGCTCCGGAACCTGCTGTTCCGCAAGATCGGCATGGAGGGGCCAATCGAGAAGGGCGAGTTCTTCGTGGACTACTGGGTGCGCAACGAGGCGGGCGATCCGATGTTGATGTTCGCGCCCGCAGTCCGGGAGGCCCGCGCGCGGGGCGCGACCACCGTGGTGTGCGGGCACTCGCACATGCCGGCCAACGTGCTCCGGGACGGCATCCGGTTCGTGAACTGCGGCTCCTGGACCTTCGGGTGGGCCCAGTACGCCGTGCTCGACGGTGCAAGCGTCGTCGTGCGCGACTGGTTGACCGGCCGGGAGTACGGCGAGGAGCTCTACCGCGCCCTCCTCGACGGCGACCTCGACCAGCTCACCTTCGACCGGTGGTGGCGCAACCAGTACCTCGGGTGGTTCCGGTATCGCTCGGGCGAACTCCGCCGCATGGCGCTACAGGGTCGTCGGTGATTCGACGATGATCCTGCTCGCCCTCCCCGCGTTCGCCGGCCTGATGGACACCCTCTCCCCCGAGGAGCGGCAGGTCGTGATCTGCCAGCAGGTCGCGGCCCCGGCGGAGGCGGTGCACGACTACGCCCGCGCGGCCGGCGTGTGGGAGGCCTGCCTCGCCGAGAGCCGCCGCACGGGCCAGTCCGCGGTGTCCGCCATGCTGGAGGACCAGCTCGCGCTCATCCAGGCGCGCGCCAAGGCCGCGGCGTGGCGCACGGCCGACCCCCACCGCTATGCCCTCGACGTGCTCGCCGTCGCCGCGAACCAGCGCTCCACGTACTACCCGGGCACCGACCTCCCCGACGTGTTCCGCGCCTGGATGCAGACCGAGGCGGGCAAGGCGCGCCTCGAGCCCGCGCGCACCATCACCCTGGTGTGGGAGGGCCTCGCCCCCGAGCAGCAGGCGGACTCGCGCGCCGTCGCCGAGATGTTCCGCCGCCACGTCTCCGACCTGGGCCTGAAGTGGGCCGACGCCGGCCACCCCGACGTGGACGTGATCGTCTACGCCACCCTGAGCGTCGCGGCGCTCGATCCCGTCACCTCCGGGCCCGCCGGTGCGCTCTCCCGCGCGGAGGCCCGCTTCGAGGCCACCCGCGTCCGCTTCCGCACCCTCGACGACACGACGGAGGGCTTCCGCGTGGCCGCCGTAGCCGAGGAGGCCGAGCCCGACGTGGCACGCGACCTCGCCGTGCGCGCCGCCTGCGAACGCGCCGCGGCGCGCCTCCTGAAGCAGGTGTTGCGCGCGGTGTTGCGGTAGCGCCCCGGTAGCGTCCCGAGCGTGCGTTAGGCTTCGCCCCCTCCGAGGAGCCCGCATGCGTGTCGACGGAACCCCCACCCGCACCGTCTGGTGGGCCGACGGCGTGGTCAAGATGATCGACCAGCCGCTCTTGCCCCACCGCTTCGCGATCGTGGACATGCCGACCTACGTCGAGACCGCCCGCGCCATCCGCGACATGACCGTGCGCGGCGCCGGCGCGATCGGCGCCACGGGCGCGCTCGGGCTGGCCCAGGCGGCCGTGGGCGCGCGCCCGGCCACCTTCCACGCGGACATCGCCGAGGCCGCCAACCACCTCCGCGCCACGCGCCCCACCGCCCAGAACCTGTTCGCGGGCATCGACTACGTGCTCGGCGCGATCGAGGCCGAGGGCGACAACGTCGACCGCGCCCGCGCCGCCGCCGTGGCCGCCGCCAACGCCTTCGCGGACGACGACGCCGAGAGCTGCCGCCGCATCGGCGAGATCGGCGCGCCCATCGTCGCGAGCCGCCCCCGGGTGAGCACCCATTGCAACGCCGGCTGGCTCGCGTTCGTCGACTGGGGCAGCGCGCTCTCCCCCGTCTACGCGGCGCACCGGGGCGGCACCGACGTGTTCGTCTACGTCGACGAGACCCGCCCCCGCCAGCAGGGCAGCCAGCTCACCGCGTGGGAGCTCGGCCAGGAGGGCGTGCGCCACGCCGTCATCGCCGACAACGCCACCGGCCACTACCTGAAGTCCGGCGCCATCGACATGGTCATCGTCGGGAGCGACCGCATCGCCACAAACGGCGATGTCGCCAACAAGATCGGCACCTACACCTCCGCGCTCGCCGCCAGGGCCGCGGGCGTGCCGTTCTACGTGGCCGCGCCGACCACCACCATCGCGATGCACACCCCCACGGGGGACGACATCCCCATCGAGGAGCGCTCGGAGGACGAGGTGCTCTACGTCTGGGGCTGGTCGGACGACGGGCGCTTCATCCGCGTGCGCACCGCGCCGGCCTCGTCACCCGGGAAGAACCCGGCGTTCGACGTGACCCCGGCGAGCCTCATCACCGGGATCCTCACCGAGCGGGGGCTCGTCTCGGCCTCGGTCGAGGGCATCGCGTCGGTCGCCCGTCGGTAGTTCGAAGGTTCTCGCGTACCCACGGCCTCCATCGCGGCTATACTCTGCCGCGCTCGGGGTTTCGCATGCTTCTCCTCCTTCTCGCCGCTTGCGGAAACGACTACCAGATCAACGCCCCGACGCCCGAGCCGCTCGCGCTCACGGTGACCTCGCCGACCTACGGCGCGTTCCTCGGGCACGAAGGCATCGCGGTCACCGGCGTCGTCACGCCGCCGAACGCGTTCGTGCAGGTCAACGGCACGACCGTCCAACCGGACGGCACCGGGGCGTTCGCCACCGTGCTCGCCTTCGACGATCGCGCCGTCGTGGTCGACGTGACCGCCATCGCCTACGACCAGAGCGTGCGCCAGCTCGTGCCCGTCTTCGACGGGACCGACCCCCGGGCCTCCGACCCCGGCGCCATCGCCGGCCTGCTCACCCCCACCGGACTCGACGCGCTCGAGCCGATGGTGGTCGACCTCGTCGACTCGCTCGGCTGGCAGGACCTCATCCTCTCGTCGCTCCCCGTGCTCGACACCGACTACGTCGACCTCACCCCCGTGTCGGTCACCTCGTCCGGCACCACGGCCGACCTCGCGCCCGGCTTCGACTCGGTGGAGCTCTCGGTCACGCTCCACGACGTGACCCTGCTCACCGACGTCGGCATCGCCGACCTGTTCACGTTCCAGCTCGGCGTGTCCCTCGGCCAGATCGGCGTTGGCGCGCACGCCTCGCCCTGGATCGACGCCGACGGCATGCTCGGCCTCACCCTGGCCGACGCCATCGTCGACATCGGGGACATCACGATGTCCGTCGAGGGCTGGGAGATCCCGGAGTGGATCACCGACCTCCTCCTCGATCCGGTGGCCGATCTCGTCTCCTCGCTGGGCACGACCCTCGGTGACGTCCTGCTCGACCAGGTGGGAGAGCTGCCCCTCGGCGGGCCCTTCGCGTTCGACTTCGACCTCCTCGGCACCCGCCTCGCGGCCCAGCTCGTCGACGTCGACGCGGGCGGCCAGGGCATCTCCCTCGGCGCGACCGTCGGCTACGGCGAGGACGCCGCGGACGCGATGCCCGTCGTGGCCACCCTCGGCCCGACCACCCCCTCGGGCCTCGCCTACGAGCTCGGCGCCGCGGTGCACGAGGGCATGTTCAACGTGCTGCTCGACGAGACCCTCGCCGGCTTCCTCGACATCGACCTGCGCCTCGAGGGCGAGTACGGCCAGCTCCTCGGCAGCGGCATCGCCGCGCTCGACGGTGGCAACGAGATCCCCGACGAGGCGAACGGCTACTGCATCGCCCTCCACGTGGGGGAGGCGCGGGTCATCCGCATGGCGCCCGGCGTGGGTGCGCCCCTCGCGCGCGCCTACCTGCCCGACGTGCAGGTCGAGATCGACACCGTCCTCGGCGGCGAGTGCGAGGACTGGCTCTCCGCCAGCGTGTTCGCGGTCATCGATCTCTCGCTCGACGGCACCGAGGTGAGCGCCGACTTCGACGTGCGCGACGTGGCGGTGCTGGCCTACGGCGCCGAGCAGTACGACCGCGCGGCCGTGGAGGACCAGCTCGGCGCCGTGGTGGAGAGCCTCGCCGGGATCCTCGGCGGTCAGCTCTCCTTCGATCTCGGCGATGCCCTCGGCGGCCTCGGCGGCTTCGGCATCGCGCCCGAAGTGGTGGCCATCGAGCCCCTCGACGACGAGGGGTTGTACGGCGTGTACCTGGACGTGTTCGGGGGCGACATCTAGCGCCGGGCGCGTCTCCCCCGACGGTCCCGCTCCACCTCGCGTGGTAGTATCCAGTCCCCGTGATCGGAGGGTTCGATGGCGTCCAAGGACCAGGAGCTCGCCGCCGCCGCGCGCGCGAAGAAGCCCAAGACCTCCGCGGTGAAGTCGCCCGACGCCGCCCTGCCCGACGCCAAGGTCAAGGTCCAGCAGGGCTCCGCCGCGGATCTGCAGGGCAACGTCGGCAACTCCGGCGTGAAGGACCTCATCGAGGCCGAGGCCAGGACGGAGAAGAAGGCCGCGCCCACCTCGTCGGCCAAGGATCCGTCGACCATGAGCCGCGCGGAGCTCGGCGCGAAGGCACGGTCCGACGCCAAGGCGCTCGCCGAGAAGAAGGGCGGCGGCAAGGACGGCAAGAAGCGGTCCGCCGAGGGGCGCGCCAACGTGCCCCAGAAGCAGGCCGAGTCCGCGGACAAGCTCGCCCTCGAAAAGGAGGCCGCCCACAAGAAGAAGGAGGCCCAGCTCGCCACGAAGAAGGCCGCCGAGGAGCGCTCCAAGAAGGCCGACCCGGGCAAGAAGGGCGCGCGCGCGCTCGACAAGGCCGGCGGAAACGACGGGGACGCCAAGAAGGGCAAGACCACCGAGGAGAAGCAGTCCGTCGCGAAGGCCGACTCCAAAAAGGGGAAAGGAAAGCCCGGCAAGGCCGAGAAGGCCGGAAAGCACGCCAAGGCGGGGAAGGCGAGCGGCAAGGCCGCCAAGGCGGTGAAGGCCGTCGATCCGAAGGCGGAGCAGGCCAAGAGCGCCGTCGGCACCGCCAAGGAGAAGAAGGCCCAGGCCAAGGAAGCGAAGGCGGAGGCCGCCAAGGCCGCGGCCGACGCCGCCAAGGCCAAGGATCCGGAGTCCGGGAAGATCGAGGCGGGAAAGATCAGCTCCGCCGCGGGAAAGAAGCGGGCGGCCGTCGAGAAGGACATCCAGGCGGGAGACGCCGAGAAGAAGGCCGGCGACGCCCAGAAGGCGAACGCGGACGAGAAGACCGTCGGCAAGGCCGTCCCGTCCAAGAAGCAGGCCCCGGACGCGGACGACAAGAAGAAGGGCGGCCGATCCGCCGTCGGCAAGGGCACCCCGGAGGCGGAGGGCCCCGGCAAGGAGGCCGCCGCGGCGAAGGGGTCGAAGCCCAAGGGGAACGACCCCGCGGCCAAGGCCGAGGTCGCCGAGCAGAAGGCCGACGCCAGGAAGGCGTCGAAGGTCGACGCGAAGTCCACCGTCGAACGCAAGCTCGAAGAGGTCCAGGTCCAGAAGGTGAAGGCCGAGACCGAGGCGGAGCTCGCCGAGGATCCCGCGCGGAAGGACACCGCCGCCGTCGAGGCCGAGGCCAAGGGGCGCGAGGAGGAGGCGATCGAGCAGGAGGTCGAGACCAAGGAGGCGGAGGTCGAGGAGGTCGACGAGGCCCTGGCCTCCGGCACCGAGATCGAGGAGATCACCCGCGCCTCCGACCTCGCGTCGGGGGACGGCGAACGGGTCACCCTCGTCGGCACGTACATGCCCCGCCCCGAGGGGAGCGGCACCCAGATGCTCGGCCACGTCTCGATCCTCGTGGGCGGCGTCGAGGTGAAGCTCGGCAACGAGATCCGGGCCATGTCGGAGATCCTCAAGCTCTCCGGCGACACGGTCGCCATCACCGGCAAGCTCGACCTCCGGCACGCCGGGGTCATCGACCCCAAGCAGCTCGAGAAGCCCATCCTCACCGACTTCTCGTCCCCGAAGAGGCGGTGATGCCCCTCGGTTCGCGACCGGCTCCGTAGTGCCCCCTCCACGAACGACCGCGTCCCGGCGGCGGCACTAAGATGCTCCCGAGCCTCCCCGAGCGCTACCGGCCGACCCGGCAGCTCGGAGAGGGAGCCACCGGCGTGGTGTACCACGCGGAGGATCGGCTCCTCGAGACCGAGGTGGCGGTCAAGGTCGTCAAGACGAACCTCGCCTTGCACCGGCGCTTCCGCGCCCGCTTCGCCCGCGAGGTCGCGATCTCGGCGCGCATCGTGCACCCGCACGTCATCCCCGTCTTCGACACGGGCGTGCTCGCGTCCGGCGAGCCCTTCGTCGCCCTCGGCTACGCCGCGGGCGGGAGCCTGGGGGATCTCCTCAAGCTCCGCCCGTCGATCGCGGAGGTGCTCCGGCTGGTCGACGAGGTGCTCGACGCGCTCGCCGCCATCCACGCGCGCAGCCTCATCCACCAGGACCTGAAGCCGGGCAACATCCTGCTCTACCCGGGAACGGACGGCGCGGTGCACGCCTGGGTCGCCGATCTGGGCGTGGCAGACGCGCTCGCCGAGCTCACGCGCGACCGGAAGGGCATCTCGGGGACCCCCGGCTACATGGCGCCCGAGCAGCTCCTCGGCCGCACCCAGGACCTCGGCCCGTGGACCGATCTGTTCGCCGTGGGGCTGATCCTCCACGAGACCCTGTCGGGGCAGCGCCCCCACCCCGGAGAGGGGCGCCAGGAGCTCCTCGAAGCGCGGATGCGCCCCCCGCCCACCCTCGAGGCGACGCTCGACGTCCCGATCCCCGCGGCGTTGTCGGACCTCGTGGCGTCGCTGCTCGATCCCGAGCCGCGGCAGCGGATGGACCGCGCCGCCGATGTGCGCCGCGCCCTACGGGACGCCGTGAAGGGCCAGAGCTTCCGCGGGCGGGTGCACAACTTCCGGGGGGACGCCGCGAGCGCCACCACCGGCCCCATGCTCGGGCCCGGCGAGTACCCGCTCTCCGTGCCGCACCTGCCGGACGATCCGCACCGGGGCGCGCTCCGGTGGAACCGCGTGCAGCCCGATCCCATCCCCTCGCACCCCCCGGTGGAGACCGGGTGGGAGGCCCCCGCCCGGGCCTCGCTCCCGTTGTTCGCCCTGCGCGAGGTGCCGCTGGTCGGGCGCGAACGCGAGCGGCAGGTGTTGTGGGACGCCGCGCGCGAGGTCATCGCGCTGGCGGCCCCGCGCGTGGTGCTGATCGTCGGCGAGAGCGGCTCGGGCAAGACGCGGCTCGTGAGCGCCGTGGCGAACGCCTTCGAGGAGGGCGGCTGGCTGGAGGTGACCCCGCTCCAGTACCACGCCCCCCCGGGCGTGGACGACGGGTTCCGCGGCGCCGTGCGCGACCTCCTCGTGCCGTGGAACGACACCCGCGAGGGCATGGAGGCGCGGATCGCCCGGTGGATCGGGCGCGACCGGCAGTCGCCGCCGCGGGAGGTCGCCGAGGAGGCCTCCTTCCTCACGCGCTGGTGCGGCTACCTGAAGGACGGGGAGCCGCCCGTCAGCGATGCCGTCGGGCTCGCCTACCTCTACCGGTACCTCGACGCGCGGGCATGGCGCGGCGGCTCGTGCCTCGTGCTGGAGGACGCCCACCACGCGCTCGCCGACGGGGACGGCCTCGCGATCGCCGAGGCGCTCCTCGATCGGACGGTTGGGGAGCGGCCCGTGCTCGTCCTCTGCACGCTGTCCACCGAGGCGCTCGCGCGCGATCCCGCGCTCCGCCGCAAGGTGGAGGGGCTGCAGGAGCGCGGCGCGCGGCGCATCGGCCTCCGGCGCCTCAACCTCACCGAGACGCGCCGGGTCGTGCAGGAGTCGCTCCAGCTCCACCCCGAGCTGGCCCGCGTGGTGAGCCTCGAGTGCGAGGGCGATCCCCTCGCCGCCGGGCTGCTCCTGCGCGAATGGGCCGCGCGAAAGCTGCTCGTGCCGGGCCCCGGCGGCCAGTACACCCTCTCGCCGGACATCACCCTCTCCGAGGCGATGCCCCGGGACCGCAACGCCCTGCTCCGGCGCCGACTCCAGGCGGCGGTCGACAGCGCCACCGATCCCGCCGCCGCAGGTGAGGCCCTCGCCGCCGCCGCGCTCGCGGGGCAGGAGCCCCCCGCCTCCCTCATCCGCGCCGTCAACGACGCCGGTCTCGACGCCCTCCTCGCCACGGGGCTCGTCGCCGAGCGCCGCGGATACCTCGTGTTCGAGCAGAGTCGCCTCCACGAGGTGGCCCTCGAGGTCGCCGCGCGCGCGCCCGACGTGAAGGACCTGCACCGCCGCCTCGCCGACGCCTGGGAGCTCCTCGGCAGGCACACCGACCTCGACGTCGACCTCCCGCTCGGCATGCACCGCCTCCGCGCCGGCGTGCCCGACAAGGCCCTGGAACACCTGCTCTCCGCGGCGCGGAAGATGATCCAGGGGGGCCGCGCACGAGACGCCATCCGGGCGGGTGCGATGGCCATCGAGGCCGCCGATGCCGTGGGACAGCCCACCGCGCGCCTCGAGGCCCGCCGCCTCCACGCGGAGGCGCTGTTGGAGGCGGGCGAGCCGGAGCGCGCGGTGCCGCTCATCGAGCACGCCCTGCGCGAGGTCGAGGGGGACCGCCTCGCGCGCGCCCGGCTACGGGTGCTCCTGGGCCGCGCGGCGCGCAAGCGGGGGGCCGTCGACGTGGCGCAGCGCGAGTTCGACGCCGCCCACCAGACCTTCACGGCGCTCCGGGACCGCGCCGGGCTCATCGAGGTGGCCGCGCAACGCGCGAAGCTCGCGCGCATGGTCGGGGACGCCACCCAGTCGATCACCCACTGGGGGGAGGTCGTCCGCATGAACCGGGGCGATCTCGGGCTCGAGGCCGAGGCGCTCAACGGGCTCGTGGAGGCCCTCATCCGCGCGGGTCGCGTGGAGCAGATCGACCGCCAGATCGACCGCCTCCAGCGAGTGAGCCGGGCGAGCGGCGATACGCGTCGCATCGCCGAGGCGTCGGCGACCTGGGGGTTGTTGCACCTCGAACGAAAGAGCCTCGACGAGGCGAAGCGCCTGTTCAGCACCGCCGGCGCCATCGCCGCCACGCTCGGCGCCGACCAGCTCCACATGCGCTGCCGCGCCCTGCTCGCGGAGGTCGCCCTGCGCGGCGGCGATCTGGACACGGCCGAGGAGATCAACCGCTGGCTGGCGCGCTTCTGCGAGGAGCGCGCGCTCTACGAAGGGGCGGCGACAGCGCGCGTGCAGCTCGCGCTGCTCGCGCTGGAGCGGGGCGAGCTGCGCCGGGTGCGCACGGCGGTCGACGCCGCCGCGGAGGCCCTCGCGCAGAGCCCCCAGCACGGGGTGTGGATGTACATCGGCGTGCTCCGGGCCGCGATCGCCGCCGAGGAGGGCGACGAACGTACGTGCCGGGCGTGGTGGGCCGTCGCGCGCGAGCGGGGCGTCGGCGAGCGGCACGCGCCCGACCTCTGGGCGCCGCTCGAGCGCCTCGCCGTCACCGCCGAGCGGATCGGCTGGGCCGACATCGCGAAGCGAGCGCGGGGGCTGGTGGCGTCCGAGGCCGCGTCCGGGGTGATCGACAACCGGTGATCGAAGGGGCCTACGGGCACCGCCCGCCGTAGACGGCCCGGCAGGCACCCCAGCGGGTGTCGACCGGCCAGCCGGCGTCCTCCAGCAGCGGCTCGAGCTCGTCGCCGTCCCCCGAGACGAGCCAGAGGCGCGGGGCGGCGAGCCACCGCGCGGCCGCGGCGTCCACCTCGGCGCGTGATACATCGCGATACATCGCGAGATGGTTCAGCGAGGCGCCGGGTGTGTCACCGGCGCGACGATCGCGCCACAAGCCGCGTGCGAGCCCGGCGAGGGTCGTCGCCTCCGCCCCCGCCTCCATCCACGCCTGGTGGCGCGCGGCGGCGATCTCGGCGTCGGTGAAGCCCCCGGTGCGCGCCGTATCGAGGACCGACGCGAGGGTCGCGAGCGCCACGGGGAGGCGCGAGGGTTCCACCGCGAGCGCCACCTCCGAGCGCCCCGCCTCCACCGAGTCGTCGCCGTCCACCCGGTAGGTGAGCCCCTCCTCCTCCCGGAGGCGGAGGCTCAGGCGGGACGAGAAGCCACCGGCGAGGGCGCGGAAGGCGAGGGCGTAGGCGGGTCGATCGGGGTGGTCCCCGTCGGGGGCGGGCCAGCCGACCGTCACCCGCGCCTGGTTCGCGCCGGGCGCGTGCACGAAGACGTGGCCCTCGACCGCCGACGCTGGGGCCACCGCGCGGGGGGCGGGCCGCTCGGCGTGCCCGGTGGCCAGCCACCCGAACGCGGCGTCGAGCGGCAGGATGTCGGCGGGGGTCACGTCGCCGACGACGACGACGCTCGGTGAGGCGTGAGTCAGGACGCTCCGCCACGCCGCCCGGACCCGGGCCCGCCCGCCGTCGAACGCGCGACGGTCGCGGTCCGCACGGTAGCGATGGGCCGGCGCGAAGGTGAGCCGCCCGAGCGCGCGGCCGTGCACGAGGGCGGGGCCGAGCCAGTCCGTGCGCCACTCGCGGAGCGCCACGCGCCGCCACCGCGCGATCGACGGGCCCGAGAGCGCCGGGGCGCGCACGACCTCGGCCGTGAGGGCGAGCGCCTCGGCGAGGCCCTCGGTGGGCACGTCGAGGGCGCCCCAGCACCGCACGGCGCCGCACCCGACCGACACGTCCGCGCCGAGCCGCTCCAGGGCGGCGCGCCACGCCGACGGGGCGCGGGTGGCCGTCCCCTCCCCCCACACCGCGCCGAGGGCATCCCGGAGGCCGGGTGGGCCCGGGAGCGCGGAGGTGTCGAAGCTGAGCTCGACACGCACGAGCGGGAGGGTGTGTCGCTCCACGAGCCACACCGGCACCACGGACGCGGACGGGCCGGTGAGGGCCCCGGTCCACACCGACGGCGCGACGGGCGCCTCGGGCGGCGTCACGGGCGGAGGGGCGGTGCGGTCCGGCCCGGGGTCGGCGGACAGGGCGGGCGCCGAGGAGACGCGGAGGAGCGCGAGGAGGAGCCAGGGGGCCGGGCTCACGGAGGCGCCACGAGGGTCATCCGCGGGAGCGGGGCGCGGCGGCGGGAGGAGGGCGCGACCGTGAGCAGCACGCGCGACGCGGGCGCGAGCCAACGGCGGACCACCCGACGGATCGCCGCCGGATCGACGCGCTCCCGGGCCGCCCACTCGGCGGGCAGGCAGTCGGCGACCCCGGTCCGGTCGGCGCAGCCGAGCAGCAGCGACGCGCGCCCCTCCGCGGTCTGGAGGCTCCGCAGCTCCCAGGCGCGCGCGCGGGCGCGGATACGCGCCAGGGCGTCCTCCGAGGGGCCGGACCACGCCAGTTCGAGGACCGCGCGCTGGGCCCGGCGCACCACGCCGGCCGGCCGGATCCCGTCCGCGGCCAGGGAGAGCTCGCCGCCGAAGCGCCCCGACCACGCGTTCACCTCGACCGCATCCTCCCGCAAGGCGTCGGCGAGCAGGGCGCCGGCGATCTCCAGCGCCACCCGGTCGGGGTGCGCGCGATCGACCGTGCGCCACCCGATCCGGAGGCGGACCCGGTCCACGTCTCCCGGCACCCAGACGCGCACGGCGTCGCCCGCCCGGCGCCACGTGTGCTTCGGGAGGTCCGGCTCCCCCGACATCCCGGCCTCTCCGAGCGCGGCGGGGACCACGGAGGCGCCCTCTCCCGCGAGCTCCCCGAACCAGCGCCGCGCTTCGGCGAGCGTCGCCTCCGCGTCGATCGGGCCGGCGATCACCAGCGTGGCGCCCGCGGGTCGAAGCCGCTGCCGGACGAACGCCTCCACGTCCGCGAGGGTCACCGCAGCCAGCTCGTCGGGGACCCCGATCACCGGTCGGGCGTAGGGATGGTCCGCCGGCCACACGAGCGGCGCGAACGCGGCCCTCACCTGGTCGGTGCGCGCGGACTCCGCGCGTTCGTTCGCCACCACGGCCTGCTGGTTCGCGAGCGCCGCGGCGGTCGGGGTGAGCCACTCAATCCGGTCGCTCTCGAGGAACAAGGCGAGCGGCACGGCGCCCGGGGGCACGGTCACCGCGTACAGGGTGCCGTCGTGGCTGGTCGACGCATCGGACGCGCCGCCCGCCTCGGCGAGCCACTGGTCGTAGCGGTTGCCGGGCGCGTGCGCCGATCCCTCGAAGGCGAGGTGCTCCACGAGGTGCGCCAGGCCGGAGCGCCCCGGCGGATCGGCGGCGGCGCCGGCCGGGACCAGGAGCCGCAGGGACACCGACGGGCCCTCGGGCCACGCGTGGACGATGACCCTCAACCCGTTCGGGAGGACCGCCTCGGTGGTGGGGAGGAGCTCTGGCGCCATCGAAGCGAGCGCCAGGGACACGGTCAGGGAGAGGAACACGCGTCCATCGTTATCACCGCGGGCGGCCCGCCCCCTGGTCGGTCGCGGGCCCGCCTCGGAACCGCGCTACGAGATCCCTCCGCGCGCGGATGGGGGCTTGCCGCCGTCCGGGTTCGCGGTATCTCCCTGTGATGCGGATTCTTTGTGGTGACATCGGAGGGACCAACACCCGCCTCGCCTTTTGGGAGGGAGGGGTCCTCCACGCCGAGCAGACCTTCGCGAGCGCGGAGTGGGCGGGGCTGGAGGAGCCCCTCGCGCTGTGGCTCGACCGTACGAAGGTCCATCCGGACCGGTCGTGCTTCGCCGTGGCCGGCCCGGTGCTGAACCAACGGTGCGTCACCACCAACCTCCCCTGGGTGGTGGACGGCGCGTCGCTCGGCGCCCAGCTCGGCGGTCCGGTCCGCATCATCAACGACTTCCACGCGGCGGCGCGCGGCATCGCCCTCCTCGGCCCGAACGACGGCGTGCTCCTCGGCGGCGGCGAGCCCGTGCTCGGGGCCCCCATCGCGGTGCTCGGCGCGGGCACCGGCCTCGGCGAGGCGTTCGTGGTGGGCGACAAGGTCATCCCCGGCGAGGGCGGGCACGCCGACTTCGGCCCGGGCGACGCCCGCGAGCTGCGGCTGGCCGCCTGGCTGTTCGGGCGGAACGGGCGCGCGTCGTGGGAGGACGTGCTGTCCGGTCCCGGCCTGGTCAACCTCGCCCGCTTCGCCAGCATGGAGCGGGGGGAGCCGCCCGCCCCGTGGCTGGACGGCCCCGACGCGCCGGCCCGCGTGGCCCAGGAGGACACCGAGGCCGTGGAGTGGTTCTGCGGGCTCTACGGCGCCGAGGCCGGCAACATGGCCCTCCGGGTGCTGGCCCGGGGGGGGGTCTACCTGTGCGGCGGCATCGCGCCGCGGCTGATCCCCACGCTGCGCACCGGCGCGTT
Organism: Deltaproteobacteria bacterium; assembly: GCA_036676765.1. Lineage (GTDB taxonomy): Bacteria > Myxococcota_A > UBA796 > UBA796 > SXON01 > CAJBVW01. Next base: position 17,004 of record JAKFCH010000065.1, on the reverse strand, counting down.
CCGGACGCGCTTCGAGAACAAGGGCAAGGTCGGAGCGACGATTCGGGACGTGCCGGTCACGGTGGTGACCCACCCCGGCCTCGGGCTCCTCGGGGCTGCGGCCGAGGCGATGCGCATCCGAGACTGATACATGTATCGCCGTGTATCACCGGCCGATACACCAACGCCTACGCGTCCGCGACGCCCCCGCCCGCGCTGCGGAGCGCCTCCTCGGCGTGCCCCACGGCGACCGAGAGCTCCCGCATCCGCTCGTTCAGGCGCTGCCCGGCCATCGTCAGCTCCCCCGTGCCCGCGTCGGTGAGCGGCAGCGAGAGCAGCTCGTCCACCGCGTCGGTGAACAGCTCGGCGAGCGGAAACAGCGAGGGGTCGAGGTTGGGGTGGCGCGCGGTGATCTGGAGCGCGTCGGCGCTGTCGCGCAGGTCGTCCCGCAACGCGGCGAGCTGCTGCTCGAGGACGGGCGAGCCCGGGTCCGCCACCAGGAGGCGGATCGTGAGCAGCAGCACGTTCCAGGTGCAGAGGATGTCACCGATCCGGTGCCCGAGGAGCTGGGTGACCTCGTCGCGGTGGTGGGTCACCAACGCTGTCCGGAACCCGGCGTGGACCTGTTCGAACCAGGCGTAGTACTCCTCGGGGACCCGCGGCGGCGGCGGCGGGACGAACCCCACGAGCTCCGCGAGCGCCTCGACGAGGCGCACCTTCTCCTTGATGAATTCACCGGTCTGGCGGAGGCGCGGGACCTCCTCCGCGACAGCCGTCCGCACCTCGGGCACGCCCGAGGACGCGTGCTGGCTCAAGAGCTGCGCCAGGTTGAAGTACGCGCCGATCAACGCAGGCAGGTAGCCGGAGCTGAAGTGTTGTTCGAGGGTCAACATCTCAAGCCTCCCGCACGACGAAGATCATGGTGCTCCCAGCGTGGGTCAAGAAGAGGTGGTCTCCTCGGGCGTGGAGGGCGTCCGCTCCGTCGATCGCGAGGAGGAGGGGCTCGGCCACGTCGCGGTGTATCACCGCGAGCACGGGCCCTCGATCGTCGAGGGCCACCGCCACGGCGGTGTCCGCCACGGCGAGCGCGGTCGCCCGCCCCGGGAGCGGCACCTTCCAGCGCGTCTGCACCCGGTGGTCGACCACCCAGAGCCCGCCGCGCCCCTCCCGCGGCACCACCGCCCACTCGGCGAGCCCCCAGGGCGCGATGAGATGGGCTTCGGCGTCGGCGAACGGCCAGACCAGGGGCATCCCGTCATCCTCGACGAGCACGGTGCCCGGAGGGCCCACCGCGAGCGCGCGGAACGCACCGTCGCGGTCGTAGAGCGTCGGGGACGCGCAGGCGTAGAGGAGCGCCGGCCGCTCGCCGGGCACGAGACGCCAGATGCCGTCGTCGGCGCCGACGTAGCGGATCGCGCCCACGCGGAGGAGGGTCGACCCCGTCCGGCCCATGGCTACGGGCGGGCCCGCCACCCCGCGTGGATCGAACGCGAGGACCCGCGGGCCCACCAGCGCGTCGACCCCGCCCGGATGCGCGTGGAGCGCGGCGACGAGCCCCGCGCACTCCTCTCCCCAGACCTCGGCGCCGGTCTTCGCGTCGAGGCAGACGAGCCACTCCCCGAAGCCGACGTAGAGCCGCCGGCCCGACACGGCGAACGGAGGCGCACCATCGACGGGCATGCGCCACGCGACGTCGGCGCCCTCCAGGCGGAGGAGCGAGTTGCGGTCACGGACCACGCCCCCGACCGGCGGGTGGTGGACCTCCACCCCTTGCACAGTCCCCACGGCGACGAGTTCGACGGACATGTGCGGAGGAGCCTACTCCCAATGGAGGCCGAACAGGGGCGCGAGGGGCCGCGACTACCTCGACCAGCGGACGCCGAACCGGTCGAGGATGTCGGCAACCTCCGCGGGCTCCGGCGCGACCACCTCGCCGAAGTGGGTGCCGTCCCCCACCACGAACGCGATCGCGTGGGAGGAGCGCTCCAGCAGCAGCGCCCGCTTCCCGCCCTGCCAGGGCTCCGTTCCGAACTTGGCCCAGTTGAGGATCACGTCGGAGCGATCCGCGAGGCGCTCCTCGATGTCGTCCAGCGAGTCCTCGTAGATGCGGAGGCCCGCCAGCTCGTGATCCGACGCCGCGTGGAAGATGGCCATCAGGATCCGATCCGCAGCCCGCGGTAGAAGCGCTTGAAGTCCGCGATCTTCAGCCCCGAGACGTGGGAGCTGCCCCACGGGTTCTGGAGCTCGATGGTCATGCCGGCGAGGTCGACCGACTTCGGCGCATAGGCGTGGTTGCCGACCACGCCCGCGGTGTCGGCCGCGGCCTTGAGATCGGCCGCCTCCTTGTCGAGGTTCTTGGAGTCGCACGCCACCGGCATCTTCTTGGCGAGCGCGTCGAAGATCATCTGGGCGAGCTGCTTGTCCCCGATGGAGGAGGGCGTGTAGTAGCCCTCCTTCAGGTTGGTCAGCAGCGCGATGGCGCCGGCAAACTTGCCGTCGTCGTTCACGTGGCCGCCCTCGATGCCCGTGTAGGTCCCCTTGTGGACCGCCCAGGCCTTCTCGATGAGCATCGTCCAGAGCTCGGGGCCCTTGCCGCCCTTGTCGCCCGCCTTGGCGTACTTGGCGGAGAGCCCCTTGTCGCTGCTCGGGAACTTGCCGTCCACCGTGACGACCTTCGCCGCGCCCTTGCTGTCCCACGCGTTGTTCTTGATGTACAGCGTCACGTCGTAGGTGCCGTCCCCGTTGTCCTTGATGAGCTTCCGGATGTGCTCCGGGTTGGCGCGGGACACCGCGGCCATGCCGCCGAGGAGGTAGCAGTCCCCGAGGGAGCCCTGCTTCACGTCGTTGGGATCGATGTCGGCGGCGTCCTCCTCCGCCTTCACGAAGACCTCGCCCTTCATCTCCTGGTAGTCGACACCCGTGCCCTCGTGCTCCTTGCGGAGCCCCGGGTTGGCGGCCACCTTGCGCGCCGCGGTGCCGGTCGTCGTCGTGGTGGTCGTCGCCGTGGTGCCCTGGACGGTGTCGTTCGCCGGCTCGGGGAAGTCCTTCGGCGGCTTCGACTCCTTGGGCGGCTTCACCCGCGCGGCGGGCGAGAGGAGCTTCTCGATCTCCTCGGCGGGGCTCCGCGCGTCGTTCTTCTTCGCGCGCTCCACGGCCGCGTCGGTGGCTGACTCGGTGTCCGGCGCGGACTTCGACGAACGGGTCACGACCGCGGCCTTGGCTTCGGTGCGGGCCGGCGCCGCGGGTTCGGCCGACGGGAAGTCGACCTTTGGTGCCGATGCCGGGGGCGCGTGGGAGGTGTCCCCCGACGGGGCCGGCGCGCTGGACTCGGTGGCGTCGGACTTCGCGGCGGCCTTCTTCTTCGCCGCCCGGTTGTAGGACTTGAACTCCGACGAGCCGGGGACGAAGGGGTTCCCGTTCGCCTTCGCCTCGTCCTCGCCCTTCTTCCGCTGCGCGGCGATCATCGCGTCGCGGGCGGCCATGCGCTGCTTGTAGTCGTCCTTCGACTCGCCGGGCTTCTGCAGCTTCGCGGCGGCGTCGGACGTGGCGTGGTCCATCTTGTTCTTGTAGTGGCCGCGCTCGTTCTTCTCGAGCGCCTCGTCGAGCTCCCACTGCTTGACGATCTTGCCGTCCTTGTCGGCCTTCTCCACGAGCGTGGCGATGACCTTGTCCTCGCCGGCCCGGTTGCCACGCCGCTTCATCTGGGCGCCGGCCTCGAGCTCGTAGCCCTGCTGATGGGGGTCCGCGCTCCTGCGCTTCGGATCGAGGTTGAGCTCCTGGTTGAGCTCGACGTCGTGCTGGAGGCCGGCGCTGTCCCCGGACTTCCGCTTCAGCGCGTTCGAAGACGTGGCGCCGGTGGCGCAGAACGGATCGTCCCGGTCGGTCTTCTCCTGGGCGACGCCCTTGGCGCTCATCGCGGCGATCTTCGCGTTCTTGCTCTTCTTGCCGTGGTCGATGAGGTCCTGGCTCATCGCGATGCCCGCGTGCTCCTCCATCTCCTTCGTCATCTTGAAGTCGATGTAGTGGAGGCCCTCGCGCTCGACGTCGTCACTCATGGTCACCTTGCCGGTGTCGTCCATGTCCGTGTACGTGCCGCGCTTCTTCTTGCCGGCGTCGGGCTTCGCGTGCTTGTTCGCCTTGTGTTCGTAGTCGAGCCCGAGCGTGGCGATCGTGTCCTCGGCGTCCATCCCGTCGGTGTTGTGCTGCATTCCGACGCTGCCGCGGACCACCGGCCCGAGGCTCTCGGCACCTCGGCTCGGCGTGCCGTTGAGCACCGCGCCGACGGTCGTGTGCGGGATGACCTTGCGCATGTCGGCGCCTTGCTTGTTCTCCTCGGCCAGCAACGCATGGCCCTTGAGGAGGGCGTCCTTCTCCCGGTTGGTCATCGGGGCGCACACGGTGCCGTCGTGGCACTCGTCGCTCGTGAGCTTGTTGCCCGTCGCGTCGACGACATGGGGCTTCGGCACGGCCTTCGATTGCCCGTCGGGGAGGAGCGTCTCCTCGGCGCGCGGGTTCTTCTTGAGCGCGCCCTTCATGAGCTCGAGCTCTTCGTCGTCGATGTCCGGGTGCGCCTTCAGCTTCTGCTCGGGGGTCTGCTTCTTGGGGCGGACGCGCCGGATCCCGCCCTTGGTCCACGCCTTGGAGGCGGTGGCGGTGTCGACCAGCATGGGCTTCGACTCCGACACGACATCGCCATCTTCGAGCAGGTGGTAGGTGTGGCCGGCATCGTCGGGGTGGACGGTCGCCGCCGGGATCGAGCCCTGGACCTGGGCGCGCCAGGCCACCGGCGCCTCGGCGACGGCGTACTTGGACTTCGCGTCGGGCGACGCCTCGATGGTGGGCGCGGCCTGGCTGGGGTCCGCGCCGACGGGCGCGTCCTTCTTGCCGTTGATGGATCGCGCGGCCACCTCGTCCAGGGCCTTCTGCACGTCGGGGGGAAGCAGGATGCTGGAGATGGAGAGCGCGTCGAGCGCGAGCCCGCTCTCCGCGAGGTCCCGGGCCGCGGAGATCCGCGCCTTGTCGGAGAGCGCGCCGAGCTGGCCGGTGATGCCGGTGACGCCGTCGGCGTTGACGGCCTTGCCGACGGCGGAGCTCACCGCCTGCATCACCTCGGACTTCGCCCGGGTGACGTCGGTCTCGGCGAGGTCGCCCTTCGTGTTTTTGACGCGGCCCGACCCGGCGCTCGAAAAGGAGACCATGCCGAGCGTGTTGTCCCGGCCGACGTGCTCCGGGGTCTGGAAGGCGAACGAGCCGTCGACCACGCCGCCGTCCTTCTTCTCGTCCACGGCCTTCTCGTCGGCCTCCGCCTCGTCGGACTCGGACTCGCCTTCCTTGGCCTTCTTCCCCTTCCCCGAGAAGAGCCCCACGACCTTGTCGAGCATCATGTCGATGGCGCCGTCGACCTTCTCGCGCACGCCGCCGATGACCTTCTTGACCTTCTCGCTGACGCCGCCCAGGCCGAGCAGCTTGGCGAGCAGGTCGATGGCGACGGGGACGAGGTTGCCGAGCGCGTTCTCGATCATGTCGGCGGCGCCGCCGATGTTGCCGGCCGCGATGTCGCTCACCGACTCGATGATCGAGGTCACGACGCCCATGATCTGGTTCATGCGCTGCATGAAGAACTGGACGAGGTTGTAGACGGTGAGGATCGCCTGCACCGCCGCGCCGACCGGGTTGAACATCGACGCGAGCTTGAGCACGGCCGACTTGACGACCTTCTCGACGAGGAAGTCCTGGATGGCGCCCAGCACGTCGTCCTTGAGGCTCCCGAGGGAGTCCTTGACGTGGTCCCAGAGGCCGCTCATGCCGCCCTGGAGCGCCGAGTCGATGAACCCCCACACGAATTCCACGCGCTCGACGTTCTCCTCCCCGATGCGGTCGACCGCCTTCTCACGGAGGTTCTCCTTGGTGATCCCCATGACCTGGGTGGCGATGTCGAAGACGCCCGCGAGGTCGAAGGACTCCGGCATGTCGAGGCCGACCTCCCCCATCGCGCCGGTCATCCAGGAGACGAAGCCGGTCTGGAGGTGGTCGACGAAGTTGCCCGAGAACTGGCCGAAGCCCTGGCCCACGGCGTCGAGGCAGTTGCCGAGGAACCCGCCCGGATTCTCGGCGATGGTCCCGATGACGGCCATCCCCTGGCCGATGATCCGGTAGAACTCCTCGGGAGGGATTCCGCAGAGCTTGAGGATGGCCTCGAGCACCATCTTGCCGACCTCGGCCCAGTTACCGGTGAGGGCGGCGTTGGCGAGGGCCACGGCGAGGTTCATCGCGGCCTGGAACGCGCCGAGGATCGCGTCGAGCGCGCCGGCGACGGCGTCACAGAGGGCGGTGATGCCCTGCTTGAGGGTCTCGGCGAGCTGGTTGACCTTCTCGCACGCGAAGTCGACCGCGGCGTCGATGAGCTCGTTGAGCTTCTTCGCGAGCTCGGGGAACACGGAGCCGAGCAGCAAGGTGACGGCGGACTTCAGCCACTCGCCGAAGGCCTTCAGCTTGTCGGTGATCCACTTCGCGGCGGCGTCGATGAGGTCGGTCGCCAGCTTCTTGACGCTGTCGAGGATGGCCTTCACGGCGTCCCGCACCCAGTCGAGCACGGCGTTGATGGCGTCGGTGAGGGCCTTGAACGCGTCGGCGACGGCGGACTTGACACGGTCCCACCAGGACTGGTCGTCGGCGTCCTCCTCGGCCTTCTTCTTCTTCTCCTCGGCCTTCGTCTCGCCCTCGGAGATCTTCTTGTCGACATCGGTCTCGGCCTTCGTGTAGGCGCTCTCGATCTTCGCCTCGTCCTGCGCAACGCGCGCGTGCACGGCGTCGATCTCCTGCCTGCTCCGCGAGCCGGCGTCGTTCTCCAGCTTGGCGACCGCCTTCTCCTGCTCCACGAGCGTGGACGTGCGGGCATCGCCGATGTCGCCGCGCGCGCGCGCCACCTGCGCCTGCTGCTCGGACTCGGCCTTCCCGCGGAGGGACTCGGACTCGACGTTGGCCCGGTCGATCTCGGACCGCGACTCGGTGTCCTTGGTGGACACGGCCTCGTCCATCTGGCCGCGAGCTTCGGCGAGGGCGGTGTCCATGACCGCCTGCTCGTTCGCGTCGAGCGACGCCTCGACATCTGCCGACACGCCCATGCTCATGAACTTGTCGACGCCGCTCACGGGCTTCGACGCGTCGGCCTTCGTCTTCGCGAGCTCCCGGATCTTGCTCGCCTCGTCGAACACCAGGGGCTGGACGGCGTCCGGACCGCGGCCGTTCTCGACGGCGGCGCGCAGATCGTCGGCCCCCTTCTTCGCCTGGTCCTCGGCGTCGACGCGGTTCGCCTCGGCCTTGCCCGGATCCGAAGCGCCCGTGAGCGGGATGCCCGGTGCGGGACCCGCGGAGCGCGGGACGCCCTTCATCGTGGTGGGGATGGCCTTGATGGTGGACTTCGCCGCGGCCTGCTTCTGGGCCACGGGGGTCTCGGCGTTCATACCGCGCATCGGGGCGCCGCCGTCAATCCGGGAGACGGCGGGCATCACCGTGGGTACGGGCACGACCTTCGGGGCGTCGGGGGAGATCTTCTTGTCGTCGATCTTGGCCTGGCCGGCCTTCACGTCGGTCTTCGTCTTGTCGGCGTCCGGCTGCTGCCCGCCTCCGCCCATGGTCGCATGCAGCTCGGGCGCGGCCTCCTGGGCCGCCTTGCCGTCGTTCTGCAGCCCGACGCCGACCGCCACGCCGACGCCGGACCACATCTTGGCCTGACGCGTGGGGCTTCCACCGAGGAACTCGTTCATCGCGCCCTGGGCGCTCTCGGTGTTTCCGATGGACACGGGCGCGGCGGGCGCGTTCTTTCCGCCTCCACCGCCACCACCACCGCCACCCGCGGCCCGACCACCGCCACCCGCGCCGCCGCCTCGGGGAGCCCGCGAACCGCCCGCCGCGTTGCCGCTCGAGCCGCCGGTTCCCGTGCGCCCGGTCGTACCCGCGCCCGTGGTGCCCGTGGTCACCGACGTGGCCACGGACGCCGCGGCGCCCGGCGTGCCGGATCCCGTCGGGCTCGCCGCACCACCGCCCGGCACCCCGCTGGGCGCCGGCGCCCCGCTCGGCCGACCACCCGGCGCGCCGTTGCCGCTCGGCGGTGCCGCCGGCGTACCCCCTCCCGCGGTCGAGGAACCGACGTTCATTTGGAAGCCGCCGACCGCGAGGACGTCGTCCCCGCCGGCTTCGGAGGGGGTGCCGCCGCCAGTCGCGGGCGGGCGACCGTTGGCGCCGCCCCCGCCCCCGTTCAGCGCCGGGCCGTTGGACGTGCGCGTGCCCGCCTCGGGTGCCGCCTTGGCGGCGCCGTTCGCCTTCGCGTCGGGCGCGCTGCGTCCGCCCGTGCCGACGCGCAGGTTGCCGCCGATCTGCAGACCTCCGACCTGGATCCCGCCCGAAACCTGCAGGGATGCCTGCGCGCCGTTCGAACCGACGGTCGCCTCGGCGTTGACCTGGAGCCCCCCCTTCGGGGCCGCGCCGCGCCCGCCACCCTGCCGGCCGCCGCCCACCATGTCGGCCACGAATGCGTTTCCGGCGGCCCCCGCCATGCGACGCGCACCCCCGGCGGTCAGCGCCCCGTCGGCTTGCGGCATCGCTGGGGCCTTGCGACGGTCACCGCCCTGGGCGTGTTCCGGAGCCTCGTGCCCGGGTGCCTGGGGAAGCTGACGGTCGCGCGCGATTTGTTTGGAGCGGGCCATAGAGCGCATCCCGGGCAGGAGATTCCGCCTATGCTACCTCGGCTGGACCTCGGCGGGAAGCCGCTTCTCGCCCGGATCGGGCACATCCTTCGAACGGCGCGCCCGGCAACGCTTTCCGCGAGGTTGGACCTACCGACCCGGGGGGTGCAGAAGCCGCACGGTCGCCAGGAGCGGGTGGTGGTCCGACACCGGCTCGGCACGCGCGAGGGGCGCGGCAGAGAGAACCTCGATTCCCTCCGAGACGAACACGTAGTCGAGCACGCGGTCGGCCACGACGGCCCCCCACGGCAGGTACGTCGCGTTGCGTGGATCCAGGAGGACGGTCGGCGCCACCACGCTGCGGAAGCGGGGGATGAGCGCTTCGATGGGGTTCGGTCGGTCGCCGTACTCGATCGCCTCGGCGCCGAGCCGGAGCGGATCGTCGCCCGGGGGGAGCAGGTTGAGATCCCCGCCGAGGACGAAGGGCTCGCCGGCGTGCTCGCGGGCCTCCATCCAGGCGCGCAGGACATCCACCTGCCGACCGAGCGTGCCGTCCCCCCGGGAGAAGGCCGCGAGGTGGGTCACCGCGACGTGGAGCGGCTTCTCCCAGCCCTCGACCGGCACCTGGGCGGTCAGCAGGCAGCGCTTGAGGTTGAAGGCCTGCCGCCACCGGGGCTCCCGCAACAGGGGGAGCTGGGCGCGGACCGCGGACACGAGCGGCACCCGTGACAGCAGGGCGACGTGCAGATCGATGCGCCCCAACGGCTCGCGCGTCGGGATCGGGACGTAGCGGCTCCGGTGGCACGTGGCGCTGGCGTAGGTCGGGTACGGCGCGCGGTCGAGCAGGGTGGTGAGCTCGTCGACGCGGCCGGTCCGGTCGCTGTCCCGGTCGACCTCCTGGAGCAGCACGAGATCCGCGTCGGCGGCGAGGATCTCGGCCGCGATGCCGATGATCCCGGCCTCCCGATCCGCTGGGAGGACGTGCACGGCATCCCCCCCGTCATAGAAGAACTTGCGACGCCGGGTGCCGGCGTACTGGATGTTCCAGGACAGGATCCGGAACGGCTCGCCCGGCCGCAGGGCGTCCGACACTCGGCTCCGCATCACGATGGGAACGGGCTCATGATCGACCGGCCGGTGCACGAGCCCGGTCAGCTCCGCGACGCGCGCCAACACGCTCCCCGCGCGAAGCAACGCGGGCGGGGCGTCGGGGGCGGCGCTCATGCGGCGGTCAGTCCGATCCGCCCGAACGTTCGCCGAACCGCCCCTGGAAGGTCTCGAACATCTCCCGGCACTCGTACCGGTCCGGGCGCGACATGCGCTGGATCCCCGAGCGGGGGTGGACGTTGTAGAAGCCGGTGATCGCGTAGGGCAGGTGGTAGCCCCACCGGAGCTCGTCGCGGAGCGACGCGTACTCGTCGACCAGCTCGAGGATTGGGCGGACGTCGTAGCGCGGGTTGTCCAGGTAGAAGAGCAGGAGCTCGAGCGGGCAGTTGCCCGCGCCGCGGCCGATGCCGTGCACGGTGGCGTCGACGAAGTCCGCCCCCGCGTCGATGGCGGCGATGGTGTTCGCGAACGCCTGCTGCTGGTTGTTGTGGGTGTGGATGCCCACCTTCACCTTCTCGCCCAGGCGGTTCTGGTAGACGCGGAACAGGTGCTCCACGTGGTACGGAAAGAGCGCGCCGAAGCTGTCGACGATCGCGACGTTGTGCACGCCGCTGTCCCGCAGCCGATCGAGGAAGGTGTCGACCTCCTCCGGCTGGAGCGTGGAGACGGCCATGACGTTCATGAAGGTCTCGTAGCCCTCGTCCAACGCCCGATCGAGCAGCCGGAGCGCCTCGTCCATCTGGTGCGCGTACGTCGCGATGCGGATGGTGTTCACGACGGTCTGCCCACGGGGCTTGATGTCGGAGGGGTCGACCTTTCCACAATCGAGCATGGCCGCGATCTTCATCGTGTTGTTGGACGCGGCGGTGACCTCGGCCAGCACGTCCTCCTCGAGGAAACGCCACTCCCCGACCTTCTTTCGGTCGAATTCGCCCTCGCGGGTCCGATACCCGATCTCCATGTAGTCGACGCCGGAGGTCTGGAGGGCCTCGAAGGTGCGCTTGACCCAGGCCCGGTCGAACTTCCAATTGTTGCAGATCCCGCCGTCCCGGATCGTGCAGTCGAGCACCTTGATGCGGCGGCGCCGATCGGTCACCAACCCGTCGGGGCAACAACGGACACGGTAGTCGAGGCCCATGGCGTGGCTCCTGTAGCCGACATTTCTATCTCCGACAGACGGGCAGCCGCCACCATCCGAGCGGGGTGCCGGCTACTGGACTGCGCACCCGGTCGCGGTCAGCTGCGGAAGCGACGTGCCGGAAAAAGCTCGGCAACCTCGCTCCGCCCTTCCAGCACGATCTCGGCGAGCGCGCTCCCGCACGTCCAGGCGAACCCGAAGCCGTGGCCCGTGAAGCCCGCTGCGACCAGCGCGCCGGGAGAGCCCGGGACGGCGCCGACCAGCGGGAGCGCGTCGCGAGAGAAGCCCATCGTGCCGCTCCAGCGATGCGTGATCGGGACCGAGCGGAGCGCCGGGAAGCGGTGGAGGAATTCGGTCATCCGCTCCTGGATGACCGGGTGGAGCACCTCGTCCACCCCGACCTCGCCCTCCGGATCGAGGTTGCGCCAGCCCCCCAACGCGATGCGTCCGTGTTCGTCCTGGCGCCAGTAGTCGAAGCCGTGGTCGGCGTAGATCGGGCAGTCGAAGAGCGGCGGCGCCGGCGCGGTGGCCAGCATCTGGCCGCGGACGGGATCGATTGTGCCGGCGAGCCCCCCGAGGAGCGCGCCGGTCGCGGCGTTGGTGCACACGAGCGCGATCTGGGCGCGGATGCGTCCGCCGGGGGTCTCCGCGCACACGTCACCCGGCGCGTCGGCGTGAAGGGTCGTGACGGGGGTGTGCTCGAAAAGGCGCACGCCGAGGCCCTCGGCGGCGCGGGCCACTCCGCGGACGAACTCGGCGGGCTGGAGCTCGCCGTCGTCCGGCAGGTGCACGCCGAAGCGGAACCCGGCCTCGGACAAGGCCGCCCCGAGGGCGTCACCCGTCCGCTCGTGGGCCGGGAAGCCGTCCTCGCGCAAGAGAACCGCGGACTCCAGCAAATCCGCCTCCTCCTCCACGCTGCCCGCGAGCTGGAGCGAACCGCGGCGCTGATAGCCGCACCGGAGCCCGAGCCGCTCGACCTCGGCGGCCATCGCCCGGTGGTTCTCGCGGGAGAGGGCGTGGACCCGGCGGGCCCGCTCCCGCCCGTGGATCGCGACCGCGCGCACATAGCGCTCCGCCGTGCCCTGGAGCAGGAAGCCGGCGTTGCGCCCCGACGCGCCGTGGGAGACGGCGCCGGCGTCGACCCACGCGGTGTCTACGCCCGCGCGACCGAGGGCGAGGGCCGCCGCTGCCCCGCAGAGCCCGGCGCCGATCACGAGGACGTCGGCCGACACGTCACCCGAGAGTGCAGGTGCCAGGGGCGATGCCCCTTCGAGCCAGTAGGGAGTGGTCACGTCAGCCCTCGGAGGCGGTGGCCGGCGTCGTCGGCGCATCGGCGCCCGGCTGGGCCGAGTAGCCGAGGTAGCTTCCGTGCTGCTCGACGAGCTCGGTCGCGGCGGGGATGGACGCTCGCACGAGGAACTCGAGGGCCACCCGGCGCGCCTCCCGCGGGACGCTGGCCCGGGGCACGAGCGCCTCGAGGAGGTCGTATCGCTCGAGCGCCGCCGCCTGTCGGACGGCGGCGATCCCGGTGCGGAGGGTCTCGGGCTCCTCGAGGACGACGCGCACCATCGCGCCCGCCGCGACACGATCGAGTGCGGCGACCCGCTGGAACGCGGGCATGCGCACCGGCTGCTGCGGGCACTCGCGGTAGACGGCCGACGCCGTGGTCAGGTCCGCCGTGGCGACGGACGCCATGCGCTCCATGCAGGAGGTCATGGTCGCGTCGAGCGTGAGCTCCCAGGCGCGTTCCCGCACGCGGGGCGACGGGCTCTGGCGGAGGCGCTCGAGGATCCCGGGCGGATCCCCCGGGCCGGGCCGCCAGACGGTGAGGGCGGCGTACACGGCGTCCGCCGGGGCCGCGGGGTCGGTGAGCGCGCTGCCACGTAGGCCCTCGACCTCGGCGGTCACCGCGCCGCGGAGGACGGGGGAGGTGGACTTGCCGGCGAGCTCCAGGGCCGCGGCGTGATCGCGCTGATCGAGCGCCTCCCACAGCCGCGCCTGGAACGGGCCGGGCGCCACGTCGGCCACGGCGGCGGCCAGCGTGTCGGTGGGGGCCGTGCGCAGGAGATCCCAGGCGGCGATGGCCGAGGGATCCTCGTAGGGGCGCGGCTGCCGGAGGTAGTCGACCGCGAGCGCGTGCACGGTGGGGCCGTCGAGCTCGGCAACCGGACGCCCGCCGACCGACAGGGTGGTGACCGGAGCCTCGGCGCGGAGGGCGACCCACCCGGAGGCGTGGCAGGCGCCGTAGTCCTCGAGGACCAGCACCCAGGCGGAGGGGCTGGTCATGAGCCCGCGCTCCCACCCCACGCCCACGGATACGCCGGTGGTCATGTCGGTACGGGCAGGCGCGAGGCAGCGGACCACCTGCGCGGGAAGCGCGTGCGGGAGGACCGGATCGGGCGGAGCGCGGCCCCCGGTGAAGGCCTCGACGGGCCCTCCGGGCCGCCAGGACCAACTGTGGACGCGGTCGCCGTACCGCTCGCTGCCCTCGCGGAACGCACCGGTCTCGAACGCGATCAGGTCGACGGCCTCGGTCACCTTCGCCACCTCGGGCAGGGGCAGCAGCCGGGCCGGCCAGTCGTTCCCCTGCGGGACGCCGACGCGCCAGCTCTCGCCGTCCCCATCGAGAATCGAGAAGCCCCAACCCTCGAGCCGGATTCGCAGCCCGTCGAACGTGGTGACGTCGGGATCGAACCAGATGTCGAGCTTCGGGGGGGCCGCGCGGTCCTGCACCTCGGTGGGGCGCAGCACCTCGGGCGGGGTCACCACCTCGGTGACGCCCCGGCGCGGCTCGGGTAGCGGCCCTTCCGATGGCTCGACCGGCTCGGAGGGCGGAACGTTGACCTCGGGGCGGGCCTCGTCACCCGAGCACGCCAACAGCGACAACACGACGAACATGCACGCTGCTAACCCGGGGCGGAGGCGGGATCGCCCCCGGATACGCGCGTGGTGGTCGCGCGGATGGCTGTTCCCTGTCATCGGAAGTCGCGGCTCGACGCGGCCACCGGGGGCGCAGCGCGTAGCGGCGAGAAGTGGCGTGCCACCACGCTGATCGCCTCGCCGTCCCGCTGGAGCATGCCGGAGATGCACACGAGCGGCTCGCTGCGGATCACCCGGCGTTGGCGCTCGAAGAGCTTCGGCCAGACGACCACGTTGACCGTACCGGTCTCGTCCTCCAACGTCAGGAACACGACGCCCGAGGCCGTGCCCGGCCGCTGGCGGTGGGACACCATCCCCGCGATCCGGACGGGCGTGTCGGTCCCGATCTCCGCCAGCCGCGCGAGCGTGACGACGCCATCTCGCGTCAGCTCCGCGCGCACGAGCCCGACCGGGTGGCTCCGGACGGAGAGCCCGGTCGCCCGGTAGTCCGCCTGGACCTCGTCGAGGTCGGTCGCGACCGGGAGGGCGATGGGCTCCTCCCGCCGCGGTGTCCGGGCGAACAGGCCGCCCCAGAGGCCCTCGACCGCCCAGACGGCCCCACGGGCACCCCGCTCGGCGGCGGGGAGCAGCGTGTCGAGCGCGCCCGAGCGGGCCAGCGCGAGCAACGGGCCACGCTCCAGCCCCGAACGCACCCCGAGATCGGGCAGATCGGCGAAGGGGCGCTCCCGCCGCGCCGCCTCGAGGGCCCGCACGGCGTCCTCCTTCAGGCCCTTCACCAGCCGCATGCCGAGGCGGAGCGCGGGCCCGTCCGGCGTGGGCTCGAGCGTGCAGTCCCACTCGGACACGGTCACGTCGATCCCCCGGGCCTCGACGCCGTGGCGTTGCGCGTCGGCCACCAGCGACCGGGGCGCGTAGAAGCCCATCGGCTGGGAGTTGACGAGCGCCGCGCAGAACGCCGCGGGGAAGTAGCAGCGCTGCCACGCGGAGACGTAGACGAGGTGCGCGAAGGACGCCGCGTGCGACTCGGGGAACCCATACTCGGCGAACCCCTGGATCTGCTGGAAGATCTGGGCGGCGTACGCGTCGGGCAGCCCGTTGTCCCGCATGCCGCCCATGAGCTTCTCGCCGAGCTCCCCCAGGCCACCCTTGCGGCGCCAGGCCCCCATCGCGCGGCGCAGCGCGTCGGCCTCGCCGGGCGTGAACCCCCCGACGGCGACGGCCATCGCCATCACCTGCTCCTGGAAGATCGGCACGCCGAGCGTGCGCTCCAGGATCGGGCGCAGGCGCTCGTCCACGTAGGTGACCGCCTCCTGCCCGGTGCGGCGACGGAGGTAGGGGTGCACCATCCCGCCCTGGATGGGGCCGGGGCGCACGATGGCCGTCTCGATGACGAGATCGTAGAAGCACCTCGGCTTCAGCCGCGGGAGCATGCCTTGCTGGGCGCGGCTCTCCACCTGGAACACCCCGGTGGAGTCGGCCTCGCAGAGCATGTCGTAGACCCCGGAGTCCTCGCGCGGGACCGAGGTGAGGTCGTGGTGGATCCCGTGGGCGGTGCGCATCAGGCCGAAACACTTCCGGATGGCGGTGAGCATGCCGAGCGACAGGAGATCCACCTTCACGAAGCCCAGGTCGTCGATGTCGTTCTTGTCCCACTGGATGACGGTGCGGCCCTCCATCGTGGCGGGCTCGATGGGCGCACGATCGAGGAGGGGGCCGTCGGAGATGACGAAGCCGCCGACGTGGATGGAGGTGTGGCGGGGAAAACCCTGGAGCTCGCCCACGAGCGCCTGGGTGAGGCCGAGGGCCGGATCGGCGGGGTCCAGGCCGGCCTCGCGGATCCGCTCCTCCGAGGGCGGCTTGCTCCCCCACCCGTCCATCGCCTTGGCCAGCCGATCCACCTGGTCGAGGCCGAGCCCCACGGCCTTGCCGACATCGCGCACGGCCATGCGCCCCCGCCAGCAGATGACCTCGTTCACCATCGCGGCGCGGTCGCGCCCATACTTCTCGTAGACGTACTGGAGGACCTCCTCCCTGCGCTCGTGCTCGAAGTCGATGTCGATGTCGGGCGGCTCGCCCCGCTCCTCGGAGATGAAGCGCTCGAAGAGCAGGCTGGCGCGCGCGGGATCGACGGCGGTGACCCCGAGGACGTAGCAGACCGCGGAATTGGCGGCGCTGCCGCGGCCCTGACAGAGGATCCCGCGGGTGCGGGCGAAGCGCACGAGATCGTGGACGGTGAGGAAATAGGCCGCGAACTCAAGCCGCTCGATGATGGCGAGCTCGTATTCGACCTGCCGCACCACGCCGATGGCGGGGCGGGGACCGTACCGCTCACGCACGCCGCGCCGGGTGAGCTCGCGGAGCCACTCCATCGCGGTGTAGCCGTCGGGCACCACCTCCCGTGGGTAGCTGTACTTCAGCTCCTTCAGCGAGAAGTGGCACCGCCCCGCGATCTCTACCGTGCGCTCGATCAGCGCGGGCCAGGCGCGGAAGAGCCGGGCCATGCGCTCGGGGTCCTTCAATACCCGCTCGGCGTTCGGCTGCAGGCGCCGCCCCGCCTGCGGCAACGTGGTCTGCATCCGGATGCAGGCGAGGACATCCTGGAGGCGGGCGCGCTCGGGGGTGTGCATCAGCACGTCGTTCGTCGCGACGCAGGGAACGGGACCGCCGACGAGCGTGTCGATCCGCGCGTCCTCGCCGGGCGCGAGGCGGCGGCTCACGGCCCGGTAGAGGCGATCCCCCACGGCCTCGTGGAGTCGGGCGAGGGCGTCCGCCGGCCACTCCCCGCGGGCGAGCAGGACAAGCCCCTCGTTCCGCGCGAGGAGCTGCTCCAGCGGCAGCTCGGCGCGCCCCTTGGTGGCCTCCCCGCGCGCGGTGGACAGGAGCCGACACAGGCTGGCCCACCCCGTGAGGTCCTGGACGAGCGCGACCGCCGACCACGCCGGCCCCCCGTCGAGCACCCGCTCGTGCCCCGCGCGGAGGGTGAGGAGCGAGCCGTGGAGGATCGGCAGGCCCTCGGCCGCGCGGTGGAAGCGCACGTTTCCGTACACGCCGTCTCGATCCGTGAGCGCCAACGCCGTGAGTCCGAGCTCCTTCGCCTTCTCCACGAGCTCCTCCGGGAACGAGGCGCCCTCGCAGAAGGAGTAGTTCGAGCGGCAGACGAGCTCGGCGTATCGGGCGGGCGGCGGGCGAAGGGGCCGGCGGCGGGCGGGGGCGACC
>JAKFCH010000064.1:0-13934 GCA_036676765.1 Deltaproteobacteria bacterium | reverse complement strand
CCGTCGCGAGCTCCTCGGGCGGCGTGGGCTCGAGGAACCGCGCGCCGAGGGCCGCGAGGAAGCGGCCCCGCTCCTCGGCCATGCGGCGCTGGGTGATGTCGGTGAAGAAGTCGAGGGCGCCCCGGTAGCTGCCGCCCGGCCCGTGGATGGATCGCGCGGAGAGGAGCGTCCACACCGGCCGCCCCGACCGGTGCCGGAACCGGAGGTCCGTCGCCTCGGAGATGCCCTTCCGGCGGCGCTGGAAGAGCTCCCGCGCGAAGGCGACGTCCTCGGGGAACAAGAAGTGCTCCCAGTAGACCCGCCCCACAATGTCGTGGAGGGGGTAGCCGAGGAGCTCGCTCATCGCCGCGTTGGCCATCGTGATGCGCGCATCCTCGTCGAGGATCCAGATGCCCTCGCTGGCCGCCTCGAAGATGCTCCGGAACTGCGCCTCCCGCGCGGCCGTCTCGCGGCCCGACCGCAGCATCAGGAACACCACGCCGCCGATCGCCGCGGCGATGCACAGCAGCCCGCCCGCGAGCCGCCCGAGGAGGCGGGCGTGGGCGTCCGCCATCGCCCGGCGCCGTTGTTCGAGGAGCAGCTCCTCCTCGACCCGCACCTCCTGAAGGAGGAGGCGGATCGCGTCCATCGTCCGCTTCCCCTCCTCGGTCCGCACCCGCGCGAGCGCCGCGTCGGCCTCGCCCCGCGCGTGCAACGTGACGGTCGCCTCCAGCTCGTCGAGCTTCGCGGCCGTCAGCGGCGCGAGCCGATCGAGGCGCGCCTGCTGGCGGGGGTTGTCCTTCGTGAGGAGCCGGAGCTCGGCGAGGTGGCCGGGGAGGGCGTCCCGCGCGTCGTGGTAGGGCGCGAGGTACTCGTCTCGGTCGGTGAGCAGGAAGCCGCGCTGCCCGGTCTCGGCCTCGGCGAGGAGGTGGGCGACCTCCTCGGTCTCCTTCTCCACCTCGAGCGAGTGGCGGACCCACGCGCCGGCCTCCTCGCGGGCGGCGATCGCGGCGAACAGGAGCGCGCCGACCCCCACCAGCGCGGCCACGGCCAGGAGGACGCCGAGGAGCACCGCGAGCGTGGTCGGAGGGCGCGCACGCTGAGTCGAGACGGCGGGGGATGGCGGCGGCGCTTCCATTCGCGGGTCGATCCCAGAGGGTGCACACCGGCACGCCGATCGGACCGTCCCGGTGTCAATCCAGGACGTGCTCCTCCGCCGGCTGGCGCAGGTTGTACGTCGAGCTCATCGCACGGCCGTAGGCGCCCGCCGTCGCGACGAGCAGGACATCCCCCTCCTCGGTCTCGGGGAGGCGACGGGCATACCCGAGGGTGTCGCCGCTCTCGCAGATCGGCCCGACGACGTGGGCCACCTGGGTGAGCGGGGCGTCGAGCCGCGTGAGGTTCACGATCTCGTGCCATGCCCCGTAGAGCGCGGGCCGGAGGAGGCTGTTCATGCCGGCGTCCACGCCCACGAACCGCACGTCCCCCTTCCGCTTGAGCTGGGTCACCCGGCAGAGGAGCACGCCCGCCTCGGCGACGAGGTATCGCCCGGGCTCGAGCCAGATCTCCAGGCGCGGGTGCGCCTCCCGAACGCGGGCGAGCGCGGCGTCGAGGGCGGCGAGGTCGAGCGGGGCCTGGTCGGGCTTCTCGGGCACGCCGAGCCCACCGCCCAGATCGAGGTGGCGGACCTCGGGGAACCGCTCGGTCACCCCGGTGAGGAAGAGCGCCACATCGCTCCAGCTCTGGGCGTCGAGGATGCCGCTCCCGACGTGGGCATGGAGCCCGGTCACGCGGACGTCGTGCCGCCGGCAGAGCGCCGCCACCCGGTCGAGCTCCCCGGCCGCGATGCCGAACTTGGAGCGCTCGCCGCCGGTCCGCACGTGGTCGTGGTGGCCGCGCCCGGCGCCGGGGTCGAGGCGAAGCATCACCTCGCGGCCCGCGAAGAGGGCGGGCCACTCCGAGAGCGGGTGCACGTTGTCGAGGGTGACGTGCACGCCGGCCGCGAGCGCGGCCTCGTACTCGGCGCGGGGCGCGAAGTTGGGCGTGAACAGGATGTTGTCGGCGGCGATGTCCGGCACCACCTCGCGCACCCGCGCCATCTCGCCGGGCGACACGCACTCGAAGCCGAGACCCGCGGCGTGGATGCGGCGGAGGATGTCCGGGTTGGAGTTGGCCTTGAGGGCGTAGAACACGCGGTCGACGCTCCGGAGGCCCCGCAGGGCGGCGGCCGAAGCATCGACGGTAGCGCCGTCGTAGACGTACCGGGGAGAGCCCCCCGACTCTTCGGCGAGGGCGAGGAGCGCGGCGCGGCGCGTCACCCACCACGGCGTCCGCGCGGTCGGGGGTACGGCCTGGATGCCGTCCCGGAGCTCGCGCCAGGACGGGCCGAACGTGGCGTCGGCCTCCCCGGCGAACAGGAGCGCGTGCAGCTCGCGGACGAGGCGCAGGGCCTGGTCCTCGTCGACGACGAAGGTGAGGTTCAGATCGCTCGCGGCCTGGGAGACAAGGTGGATCTGCTCCGCCTCGAACACGGCGAGCGCGGGGCCGAGGCGGTGCAGGAGCGTGCGGATGCCGCGCCCGACGAGGCTCACGCTCGCGCACGGGCCGATGGCGCGGGCCCCGCAGAGGCGGCCGAGGTCGGCAACGAGGGCGTCGATCGCGGCCGGGCCGAGGGCGTTGGCGGCGGGATCGATCGAGACGGTGACGTTCGACTCGGAGGTGGAGACGAGGTCGACCGACACGCCGCGGTCCTTGAACACGCCGAAGATGTCCGCGAGGAACCCGACCTGCTGCCACATGCGCAGGGTGTCCATGCTCACGAGCACCTGCCCGGAGCGCGCGGAGATCGCCTTGACGCGCGGGCCGCCGTCGGTGGTGTCCCCCACGAGGGTGCCGGGGACGTCGGGCTGCGGCGTCGACTTGATCCACAACGGGATGCCGTGGCGGCGCACGGGATCGATGCAGCGCGGGTGGAGCACCTTCGCCCCGGTGGAGGCGATCTCCTGGGCCTCGTCGTAGTCGAGGCGGCGGAGGAGGCGGGCCTGCGGCACGTCGCGCGGGTTGGCGCTGAACATGCCGGGCACGTCCGTCCAGATCTCGCAGCGGGCGGCCTGGAGCGCGGCGGCGAACAGGCTCGCGGAGGTGTCGGAGCCGCCCCGGCCGAGCAGGACGGTGTCGCCGTGGGCCGTCTTCGCGATGAACCCCTGGGTGACGAGCACGGGCGCGGCGAGCGCGGCGAGCGCTCCCTGGAGCGCCTCGTCGGCCTCGGGCGAACACGTGGCGGAGACGAAGCGCACGGCCTCGGGCTCGCCCCGGTCGACCACGCGGAGGCAGTCGCGGGCGTCGACGAACGCGGCGGCGTCAATGCCCGCCGGTGCCACGTCGGCGAGGACGCGCGCGAGGAACGCGGCGCCGAGGCGGGTGGACATGAGCTCGCCGGCGGCCATCACGCGGGCGTGCTGGCGGGGGGTGACCTCGTGGGTGAGCGAGGCCCCGAGGAGGATGCGACGCACCTCGTCGAGGATCGGGCGGGTGAGCGCCGCGTCCACGGCCAGCTCGGCGGCGAGGCCGGCGTGGAGGGCGTCGACCCGGTCGAGGAGGGCGTCGTGCTCGCCGACGAGCGCGGCGTGGAGCGCCTTTCCGAGCAGGTCGGTCACGCCGGACACCGCCGAGCACACGATCAGCGGGCGCAGCCCCTCCGCGAGCCGCGCGCGCGCGACCTCGGCGATGGTGGACCAGCGGGCGGCCGAGGCGACGCTCGTGCCGCCGAACTTCAGGACGACCCAGGGGGCGGGGGAGGGAGGCATCCGCGTCGTGTACCCCGGGGGAGAGGTGCGCGGCGAGCGGGAGCGGGTGGGCGGGCGCGCGGCCCAGCCCGGTGACGGGAACCTCGTCGTGTCCGGTGCCCTACTCGCTGCACGCGTGGCCGGGGAACCCGTTCGTCGCGAGCGCACCGGTCACGACCGGGCACAACGCCCGCGCCATCTCCCCCGCGCCCGCGGCACTGGTGTGGAGCGGATCGTAGAACCACGTGCCCGGTTGGTACCCCCCCGCCATGTCGCGCGCGAGGTCCGCGAGCGGCGCGCCGGTGGCCGCGGCGACCTCCCGGACGATGTCGTCCGCCGAGAGCGGCGCGCGGACCGGCGCCGCGTCGAGCGCCAGCGCGAGGCGCCAGGCATGGGCGCGCTTCGACGGGTCCGCCTCCGTGTGCGCGCGGAGCCACCACGTGACCGACGTGTCCCCACAATGCGCCTCGGCGAGCGCGAGGGCCCCCGGGATCGAGGGCCCCGACGCCCCGTCGAGGCGGCTCGGGAGCCGGGGCAGGATCGAGGCGCACGTCGGATGGCCCGTCACATCGACGCCGTTGGGCCCCTCGTCGAAGTTGCGGAGCAGCGTGGTCAGGACGACGGGCGCCGGGCTGGCGCGCACCACGCTCGCGAGCTCGTCGCGGAACCGCGCGTCGATGTCCGGCCGGACGCGCCGCACGATGTCGTGCTCCACGGCGATGCCCCCGCTCGCCGGCTTCCCGTCCCTCAACCGGCGGACCGGCGTGAGCCAGACCCGGATCCACGAGGCCGACAGGGCCTGCTCGACCGGCAAGCTCCAGAGGCTCATGGCCCGGATCCGCCCCTGGAACAACGTCGCGTTGTAGTCGTTGTGCCCGGTGTGGAGGACCACGAGGTCCGGGGCGAGCACGGGGAGCTGCCGCGCGAGGGCCCAGACCCCGGCGGTGTCGAGCCCCGCGCAGCCGAGGTTCAGCACCTCGACCCGCGGGATCGAGCGCGCGAGGTGGGTCGGGAAGTCCGCGTCGGGGTTCGGGTTGAACGGATTGCGGACGGTGGAGCCCCCGAGCACGACGACCCGGGGCCGCTCCGACTTCGGCGGAATCGCGATGTCCTGCTCGGGCGCGCCGGGGCAGACGAGCCGGTCGACCTCGATGCGGCAGGTCCCGAGGCGCACCACGTTCCCGGACGGGGGCGGCGGCCCCCCGGCCAGGCGCGCGACGGACTCGACCAGCCCGAGGAGGAGGGTGGCGAGGAGGCCGCCGAGAATGGATTTGCGACCGTTCACCGGTCGGTTCTACCACAGGCTCCCCGCGCGCCCCGACCACGGGTCGAGCCGGATCCGGTCGGCCCCGAGGGCGGCGACCCCGTCGCAGGGCGTGCCTTTCACGCCATGGTCGTATTCCAGGGTGATCGGGCGGCTTTCGAGCGTCACGACGGTCGGGGGGGCGAGAATTCGACGGAACGCGCGCACCGGAGCGTGCGCATGGGCCGAGCGACGCGCGAGCTCGCGCTCGATTCCGAAGGCGACATCCCGAATCTGGCGCTACCATGCGGCCATGTTCGTCCTCACCCTCCTCTCGTCCCCCGCCTTCGCCTGTCCCACCATCGCGACCGGCACGCCCAACCCGTTGAGCTTCGACACCGCCGCGGTCGCGATCGTACGGGAGGGCACCCGGACGACGTTCTCGGTCGCCATCAACCCCGTCGGGGAGGGGCAGCCCTTCGCCCTCGTCCTCCCCGTGCCCGAGGTGCTCGACGAGTCCGAGATCCGCACCCTCGAGCCCGGCATCTTCCGCACGCTGGACGGCTACTCGGCCCCGCGCCACGTGGCCGACGCGGGCTGCCCCACCGACGACAGCGAGAGCGACGCCGACACCGACGCGGACTCCGACTCCGACACCGACGCGGACGGCTCGGTTGACGTCGAGGCCGAGTACCTCGTCGGCGAGTACCAGATCACCATCCTCGCCTCGGACGAGTCGAGCGCCCTCGGCGCGTGGCTCGACGCCAACGGCTACTACCTGCCCGACGGCGCCGAGCCCCGGCTCGCCGAGTACATCGAGGCCGGCAGCTACTTCCTCGCCGCGAAGGTCGCCGCGACCGCCGAGGTCGCCAACGGCTCGCCGCTCTCCCCGCTCCAGATCTCGTACGACAGCGAGGTCTTCTCCATCCCCATCCGCCTCGCGACGCTCAACTCGCCCGGCGAGCAGGACATGGTCATCTACGCCATCACCGACAGCGCGGACGGGCGGGTCGGCATCGCCAACTACCCCGACTTCGAGGTGCCCGAGCGGTGCGTGTGGGGCCAGCCGGGCGTGGACGACTTCGCCGAGTTCTACGAAGGGATCTTCACAGAGGCGTGGCAGGCCGAGGGTGACGCCGCGTGGGCCGTCGAGTTCGCCGGCGGGCCGTACGACTGCAACCCCTGCACCGGCGTGTACCCGGCCGCCCAGGACCTCGTGGAGCTCGGCTTCACCGGCGCGTACGACGACCACTACCTGACCCGCGTCCACGTGCGCTATACGCCCGAGCAGGCCGACCAGGACCTGAGCCTCTACGGCTCCGGCATCCGCGAGCCCGAGGTGCTCTCCTACGCCGACGACTACCCCTTCAACTACTGCGTCGGCACCTTCTGCGACGGCACGCCGACCCCCGACGGGGACGCCGACACCGACGCCGACACCGACAGCGACACCGACGCGGACACGGACACCGACACGGACACCGATGCCGACACGGACACCGACGCCGACCTCGACCCCGTAGCCGTCGACGCCGGGTGCGGGTGCGACACCGGCGCGGCGCCGGGGCTCCTCGGCGTGGTGGCGGGGTTGTTCGCGGTGCGGGCGCGGCGGCGGGCGGGGGGCATCCCTCGTGCCTGACGTCTCGCGGATCGGCCGGGCGTGCGGCGAAACCTCGGCTACCATGCCGGGATGTTCCTCCTCACCTTGTTCTCGTCCGCCGCCACCGCGTGCCCCACCATCGCGACCGGCACGCCCAACCCGTTGAGCTTCGACACCGCGGCGGTCGTGATCGTGCGGGAGGGCACCCGGACGACCTTCTCGGTCGCGATCAACCCGGTTGGCCAGGGCCAGCCCTTCGCCCTCGTCCTCCCCGTGCCGGAGGTGCTCGAGGAGTCCGAGATCCGCACCCTCGCGCCGGACATCTTCCGCACGCTGGACGCCTACTCGGCCCCGCGCCACATCGCCAGCGCGTGCGGCTCCGAGAGCGATGCCGACACCGACGCCGACTCCGACACGGACACCGACGCGGACACCGACGACACCTCGGTGGACGTCGTCGCGGAGTACCTCGTCGGGGACTATCAGATCACCATCCTCGCCTCCGACGAGTCACGCGCCCTCGGCGCGTGGCTCGACACGAACGGCTACTACATGCCCGACGGTGCGGAGCCGCGGCTCGCCGAGTACATCGACGCCGGCAGCTACTTCCTCGCCGCGAAGGTCGCGGAGACCGCCGAGCTCGCCGACGGCACGCCACTCTCCCCGCTCCAGCTCTCGTACGAGAGCGAGATCTTCTCCATCCCCATCCGCCTCGCCACGCTGAACTCGCCCGGCGAGCAGGACATGGTGATCTACGCGATCACCGACGAGGCGGAGGGGCGCACCGGCATCGCCAACTACCCCGAGTTCGAGATGCCCGAGCAGTGCGTGTGGGGCGATCCGGCAGGCGACTCCTTCGCCCAATTCTACGAGGGGCTGTTCACCGAGGCGTGGCAGGACCAGGGGGACGCCGCTTGGACCGTCGAGTTCGCCGGTGGCCCTGGCGACTGCAACCCGTGCACGGCCACCTACCCCTCCCCTCAGGACCTCGTCGACCTCGGCTTCACCGGCCCCTACCGGGACCACCACCTGACCCGTCTCCACCTGCGCTACACCCCCGAGCAGGCCGATCAGGACCTGAGCCTCTACGGGTCGGGCATCGACCAGCCGAACGTGTTGTCCTACGCCGACGACGTCCCCGGGAACGACTGCATCGAGGCGTACTGCGCGTACGTTCCCAGCGCCGACGTGGAGGACGACGACGAGGCTCCGTGCGGCTGCGACACGGGCGCCCCGTCCGGGCTCTTCGGCGTGGTGGCGGGGTTGTTCGCGGTGCGGGCGCGGCGGCGGGCGGGGATCACCCACCGGCGCTGAGGGCCTACCCCGGCCCGACGATCGTGTAGCGCGTGTACTCGGTGCCGGGCCCGTCGAGGCACAGGCATACGGCGGTCGGGCGCCCCGGCGGGCAGGGCCCGCCGTCGCCCCCCTCCAGGGTTCGGCCTTCGGCCTCCGTCCGCCCGCGCTTCGGCGACCGAAGCGCGGGCGGGACCGGCCCGCGGCGGGCCGCCTTCCGGTCGGCTGGCGCGGGGCGGGGGTGGGCGGCGGCGGGAAGGGGGGGCTTCGTGTGCGGTGGAGGCGCTCACGGGTGTGCGGACCCGACAGAATCGGCCTCACGGTCGGCCGTGAGGCGAGTTTTGTCGGGTCTGGGGGGCTGAAATTGCCCCCGCGGGCCCCGCCGGCGAACACCCGCACGGGACAAGGCGGGCAATTCGGCAAGCGCGTGCGCAACGACCCGACAGAATCGGCCTCACGGCCGGCCGTGAGGCGAGTTTTGTCGGGTCCGGGTCCCGGAAATCGCCCCCACGCGCCCCGGGACCACCCCGCGCGCCCCGCCGGCGACCACCCCACGGGACAAGGCGACCACCCGCCCGCGCCAGGGGGGCCGGAGCGGGGCCGTCCGCGGCCCGTCCGCGCCCGGCGCGGACCGAGGCGAAGCCGAGCGCGCAGGACACCCGCCCGCCCGCGTCGCGCGGGCGGGGGCGCCCCGAAATCTGCCGCCAGGAGTGGTAGCCCACCTCTCCGTCCACCCAAGCCACCCCCGCCGCCCGAAGCAAACGCTTGACAGTGCGGACCCGAGCCGACTACACGGCACACGCTCTTTCCAGCTCAACGACGTCCAGGTGCCCTCACGAGAGGGTGAAACGGGAAGTCCGGTGTGAAACCGGCGCGGCCCCCGCCACTGTAACCGAGGACGCTCCTCCGCTATCGCCACTGCCCGACCGGGTGGGAAGGCGCGGAGGGGCGGTCGATCCGGGAAGTCAGGAGACCGGCCTGTACGTCACGCACGCCGTCCTTCGGGGATGAAGGGCTCGGCGTACGTTCTTCTTTTGGGCGTGCGCTCGCTCCTCCCCCCCGTCGACGGGAGGACCGACCTGCCCCTGCTCCCCGCCATCGTCACCACCCTCGTCGCGATCTCGCTCGACGCCACCGCCGGCGAGGAGCTGACCGTGGCGCCCGCGCGCGGCGGGCCGAACCCGGGGACCACGGCGGCGTCGTTGACGGTGCTGCCGCTCGGGCCGGAGCTGCCGCCAGGGGCCGACCTCGCCTCGGTGATCGACACCGCCACGGGCACCACCGTGCGGCGGCTGGGCGGGCTCGGGGACTTCGCCGCGGTGAGCCTGCGCGGATCGACGTTCCGGCAGGTGGAGATCTTCCTCGACGGCGTGCCGCTCAACCCCGACGGGGCGAGTGCCGTGAACCTCTCCGAGCTGCCCGTGAGCGCGTTTTCGCGGGTGGACCTCTACCGGGGGCTCGCGCCGGTGGCGTTCGGCTCGGGTGCCATCGGCGGGGTGCTCAACCTCGTGACGCCGCCGCGCGCGGCGCCCACGACGGTGGGGGCGCGGTTCGGATCGTTCGGCACCTTCGGGGTGTCCGCGGTGGCGATGCCGAAGGTGGGGGCGGTCGAGACGTTGTTCGCGGTCGACCAGCTCCACACCGAGGGGAATTTCCGCTACTTCGACGACCAGGGCACCGAGTACACGCTCCTCGACGACCGCACGCTCGTGCGTGTCAACAACGCGATCGACCGCGCGAGCCTCCTGGGGCGGGCGCGCTTCGGGCCGGAGAACGCGCGCATCACGCTGCTCGACAGCTTCGTGGGGAGCCACCAGGAGCTGCCGGGGCCGATCTCGGCGGGGGCCACCCAAGCCAACGTGGGATCGGTGCGCAACCTCCTCTCGGCGAGCGCGGACCTGACACCGGCCCCGACGGTGCGGGTGCTCCCGGCGGCGTGGTGGCTGACGCGGGAGGAGGTGCTCGATGACCTCGCCGGCGAGATCGGCACCGGCTCCCAACACACGCGGGACCGGTCGAACACCATCGGCGCGCAGACGAGCGCGGTGTGGGGCCCGACGTCGTGGGTCACGGGCACGTTGGTCGTGCGCGGCCGCCACGAGCGGTACGCCCCGTACGACCTCGTGACCGACCATGGCGACGGCGAACGGCTCCGCAACGGCGCGCTCGCGGCGGTGGGCGCGGACGTGCGGCTCTGGCACGACCGGATCACGCTCTCGCCCGCGCTCCAGGCCGAGGTGCTGGACAATCGCGCCCTCGGCACCGTGCCGTGGGAGGGCACGGCGATCCCCGACACGTCCCTCGACGCGTGGCCGACGCCCCGGATGGGCGTGCTCGTCCGCCCGTGGTCGTGGCTCTCGCTGAAGGGGACAGCCGGCCTCTACCTGCGCGCGCCCGATCTCACCGAGCTGTTCGGCGACCACGGCACGCTCATCGGCAACCCGGCGCTCGCCGCCGAGACCGGGGAGGCCTGGGAGGTGGGGCTCCGCGCGGAGGCCCCGTGGGAGGGCTTCGTGTCGGGCTCGGTGGACGTGGCGCACGCGCGCCGGCGGGTGCACGATCTGATCGCGTGGGTGCAGAACTCCCAACACACGTCGGTGGCGGTGAACGTCGGGGAGGCCTCGGTGGGGAGCACCGAGGGCGCCATGAGTGTGTCGTTGGGGGACTTTGCGACGTCACGAACCAACGTCACATGGACGTTGACACGAAATCTGCTCGAAGACCCCGCCTACGCCGGAAAGGCGCTGCCCGGGATCCCCGATCTGGAGGTCTCGCAGGAGACCACGCTGCGCCTGCCCGGGCGCGGGGGGCGGCCCCTGGCGGGGATCTCCCACACGTGGTCGTACACGGGCCTCACCTACACCGACACCGCCAACCTCGGCTTCACGGCACCCCGCGACCTCCACGCGTTCGCGCTCGATGTCACCCCGGTCGCGGGCCTCCCGACGCTCCGCGCGGAGGTGCTCAACGCCTTCGACGTGCGTGGCACCGCGGTGGATCGCAACCCCCTCTCCGACGCGGACGACACGCAAATCGTGCGCCCGTTGACAGACTTCTCCGGCTACCCCCTGCCCGGCCGCACCGTGATGCTCGCGGTGACCTGGACCGACACACCCAAACGGAGCTCGCCATGACCCTGTACGCCCTCCTGCTCCTGGCCTGTGGCCCCTCCACCGACGACGTCGTCGCGGACGACACCGGCGGCGCCGACCTCGGGCTCACCCTGGCCGTGGCGACGGTGGCCACCGACTACACCGCCGGCCAGCTCGCGGTGCTCAACGCCGGCGGAACGGTGACCGACGCGCTGTTTCCGACCACCACCGACCCCACCGTCGAGGCGCACGACGGGTACGTGTTCCTCCTCGACCGCTCGGCCGAGAACACCGTGCGCATGTACGCGGCCGGCGATTGGAGCGCGCCCCTCGTCGAGTTCAGCACCGGCGACGGCAGCAACCCCCAGGACGTCGCGATCTGCGGCGACGTGCTCGTCGTGTCCACCCTCGCCGGCGGTACCCTCGATCTGCACGACATGGGCACCGGCCTCGCGCGCGGGACGATCGACTTGTCCCCCTGGGACGACGGCGACGGATCGCCCGAGGCCGACACGATCCTGGAGGGCCCGGACGGCGCGCTCTACGTGACGCTCAACCGGTACGACACCACGTCCACCCCGTGGTCGAGCGCCGACGGCACCGGCACGATCGTGCGCGTCGACTGTGACACGTTGGCCGTCACCGCCGAGTGGACCGTGGGGCCCAACCCCGGGCTCGTCCCCCACCCGGTCGACGCCACGAAGATGCTCCTGCGCACGGGCGACTACTTCAACGCCGACTACACCGCGAAGCTCGACGGCGCCGTGTACACCTTCGATCCGATCGCGGGCACGGTGTCGAACCCCCACCTCACCGAGGCGGAGCTCGGGTTCAACATCGGCGCCATCGCCGGGAACGCGGCGGGCAACGCCATCCTCGTGGCGGACGACGCCTACGCGTGGAACGTGTTCTGTCTCGACCTCGAGACGTGGACGACCACCGCCACCCCGCCCGTGAACGCCTACATCAACGACGCCGTGGCCACGCCCGACGGGAAGGTGTGGGTCGGCTACCGCGCCGGCTACGCGGCCACCGAGGATCCGGTCGTCGCGGGGCTCGTGGCGTGGGATCCGGCGACGTGCACCGCGGCGGACCCGGTTGCGACGATCTTCCCGCCGTACTCGATGGCGTTGGTCCGATGAGGTCCTGCATCGGGGCGCTCGTACTCCTCGGGGCTTCGTCCGGCTGCGCCCCCGCGGACGCCTGCGCCGAGATGTGCACGGCGGCGCTGGATCGTTTTCAGACCTGCATCGAGGCCGACGGGCGCACCTGGGGCGACTCCGTCGGCTACGCCGACCCCGCCGACTACGAGAACGGGTGCGACACGTTCGTGTGGGAGCTGCGCGAGCTCGGGCAGGCCGACTCGTGCGCCACGCGGCTCGCGGTGTTCCGCGGGAGCGAGGCGGAGGACGGCGCCAACGGGGACGCCGCGTGCGTGGAGTATTACTCCGCGTGGGAGGTGGAATGATCCTGGCGCTGCTCGTGGCCTGCGCCGAGACGCCGCGGCCGCCCGCGGAGCGCCACTTCGTGCGTGGCGGAGTCGTGACCGACGGCGTGTACTCGGCACGCGCGTGGCGACCCGGTGAGTCGATCGGCGGCGTCGTGGCTCCGCTCTTGCCGGAGTGCGTGCCGATGTTCCACGTGGAACTCGAGGACATGGACCGACTCGCGGCGATGGGCGCGCCCGCCCCCGCGGCGGCCCTCGCGTTCTCGCCCGACGGGGCGTGGCTCGCAATCGGGAGCGACGCCGGCTCGCTGCGCGTGGTGGACGGCGCGACCGGGGCCGTGCGCGCCGAGCGGCGGCTCGCGGAGGGGGCGGTCAAGCAGGTGGCGTGGGCCCCGGACGGCGGCACGCTCTACGTGGGCGAGCAGTCCCCCGACGCGAACCTCTACGCGCTCGATCCCGCCACGCTCGTGACGCGGTGGTCGGCCCGCCTCGCGGAGGACCTGGAGTCGAGTGCGCTGCCCCCCGGCGACGACGTGTACGGCCTCTACTCGCTGCCCGCGGTCTACGCCGTCCGGGTGCTCGACGGCGGAGATCTGCTCGTGGCGGGCTCGCACGGGTGGACGCCCGCGGACGGGGTGCGGCGCAACCGTTCGCGCATCTACCGCTACGCGCCCGACGGCACGCGGCGGGGCGCATGGCCGACGGCGGGCGCGGCGGACGCGGTGCTCCTCCACCCGGTCGTGAGCGGGGACCGCGCGCTCGTCGGCGTGAGCCGCTCGGCCGACGGACCGGCGCCGGCGGACCTGCCCGTGGGCGGGGTGATGGCGCTCGACCTCGCGACGCTCACGCCCGCGTGGGAGGCGCGGTTTCCGGTCCTCGCGCCCTGGTTCGACGCGGTGTTCCTGTGGGAGGCCGCGGGCCTCTCCGACTCGCTCGCGTTCGCCGGCCTCGGAGATGGGCGGGCCTTCCTCCTCGGCGCCGACAGCACCCCGCTCCACACGCTCACGCCCGGGGTGCCGGTGCTCTCGCAGGGCGTGCCCATCGCGGCCGGGGTGGGCTTCGGCACGGTGGTCGGCGACACCGCCTACTTCCTCACGACCTCCACGAACATCCCGTGGGGCAGCGCCGACCCGATGGCGCGGCCGCCGTCCGCGCACCCGTCGCAGCACACCTTGCACGCGGTCGGTCGCGACGGCGTGACCCGCTGGTCGTGGTCGGGCGAGCACGCCGTGCAGGGGGTGGTGCCGAGCCCCGACGGCGCCACGCTGCTCGTCGCGGCGGCGGAGCGCTCCACCGACCGCCGCGCCGATCTCTACGGCGCGCTGCTGTTCGACGCGGCGACCGGGGCGCTCGTCACGAGCTGCGCGACGGAGGGCCCGGCGTTCTTCCGGCCGGTGTGGGCCCCGGACGGGCGGGTGGCCGTGGCGGAGTCGGCGTTCATGGGCCAGGGCGCGGCGGACGGGGCGGTGAGCGGCGCGTATCGCGTCACCGTGTT